>NZ_NRDP01000001.1:0-475841 GCF_002878475.1 Dyella sp. AD56 | reverse complement strand
GTTAGCTCTGCTTGGCCTTTGTGGCCTCTTGATGGTGGTCTATTTTCTCGCCAACGTTGGCGTGGAGAGATTCCAAGCGGCCTTTTGCAAGCGCGACGAAGCGTCCTGGTCGACCGTGGGGCAGGCGTGGTTGTCGCTGGCCGTTGGCCTGATGGCTGTATGGTGGTCAGCAACAACGTTGTTGTATCGCTAAGGTCTGCTTCCGACCCTAAGCGGACCTAATTGATACTTGGGCTTAGGGCGTGGAGTTGTGGTGGCGGCCAAAAGTTTCATCAGGGGGAGTGATGTTTGGCATATTCAAGAAGAAACCGCGGAAGGCACAGACTCCGCTAGCCCCAAAGTCGGGGTCGGACGAGTGCGCGACGGCCGTTCGTTGGGTAGCAGCTTCAGCCGATCGAGCCGAGTTTAGACAACGCGCTACGTCAGCTGCGCAGTCCCTCGGCGCAGGCGCGATTGAGCCCTTGTCCCTTGCTTTTCATTCCGAGACGGAGCCACCCGAAGAGTTGAAGGCACGCTTTTCAGGTCTGGGTAGCTGGATGGCGGTCCGTCAGTTTGCAATATTCGAAATCCTGTATGCCATCGGCGAACCTTCGTTGCCCGTCCTATGGCGCGTTGTCTTGGGTGAATACGACTGGACTCAGGGCAACGCGATTGAGATCCTGTGCCGCCTCGCCGCCGACGGGGTGCAGCCGACGGTAGTACTCGATGAGTTGAAGAAGGCGCTGCCGAATATGCGGGAGGAAGCCGTCTACTATGCCGCCGGACCTCTGCGTCAGCATGCAAACGAGGACGATCGCATGCTGCCGATCATCGATGAGCTTGTGAAGTTGCCGGTTTTTGCTGACGCTTGGGCCCGATTCAAGAATTAGCGTCGCGCTGGCCAATAGACACGTAAGAGAATTTCCGCTCTCGACCCAAAGCGGACCTTTTTCCTTCCTTATTGGCATTCGGAGATCGGCATGGATGGCCCGGAGTTCGAGTTAGAGGAAGTGTTGGATGGCAGCCTCTTAAGTGGGCGAAACGGTGCCGTGCAGCTCCCGGTGGGGACGTTGTTTAATCGCGTAGCTAAAGAGCGGGTTTGCGAAGACGGTAGCCACGAACTCGTCGAATCTATTCCAGTGCAGATCGTCGTCCGCGAGGTTGAAATCTGGCGCAAGTCGGTGCCATTTGCCTTCGCCAGACATTCGGCGGGCCTTAGGGTCGATGGTCCGGAGATGGCCACGCTGAATGCCCTGCTGCAATCGAGAGTCAGGCACGAAGTTGTGTATCTTCGGAGCTGAGGGCACAAGTGACGTAATTGGAATGTCCGCTTTCGACCCAAAGCGGACTCTTTTGAGGCTGAGTGGCTGACCAATCCGAAGGGGCTGAATGAAGGACTTCATCTCGATCGACGTAGAGTCGGTGCTTACTGATAGCGATGTGCTCTCAATCGTTTCCGTAGCCCTGCCCGAATTCTCCTGGCGTCGAGGAGACAGCGATGCCCAAGGCACCTACGTGTCGGGGACGGACGTACATGGGGTGAAGATTCAGTGTTGGACCGGGGAGACTCCGATGGCCATGTCAGTCTCCTTTCGAGCCGCGAGAACGATTGGCGAGGAAGCCAAAGAGCTTCTTGCGAATACAATTCTACGGGAGGTAGTACCACTCATTGGCAGATTGAAGACCTAAGCGCCTGCGGGCGAACGTCGCAACAAGGAAGAAACGTCCGCTTCCGGCCCGAAGGGGACATAACAAACACACATTGAAGAGTCATCTGCGTGGACACGGACGAGATTCAAACCCTGAAATTGGCGCTCAGCGCTGCCTCCCACAACGGAGTCCATCGTCGCGCCTCCTACTTCATTGGACTTGGCGATGGCGAGTGGGTTGTTCATGTCGAGACCTCCCTGAGTTTCCGCGTCAGTCAATCAACAGGAATGTTGATCCCGGACGATCTACACCTGGATGCTTCTGAGGCGCTCCGTATCGCTCGCGAATATGCCGTCAGCCATCAGTTGAGATGGGAGCCGGCGTTTTCGCTGGAGCCGGAACGAGGCGGTTGGAAAGTAGGGGCACGTCAGAGTCAGTTGGGTGGGCAACTCTTCATTGATATTGGCTCCGACGGTCGCGTCTTAGAGCATCGAGTAAACCCCAGGTAGTCAGTCCGACCGTTGTTCGCAGGCCATTTGACTTGTTTGATTGGGCCCGCTTTCGACCCAGAGCGGACATTTGGTTTCTAGACGCGCGGACAAAAGGAAATGTAGATGCCGTCATTGGCCCAGCTGGCCAATTTTTCGATGTACGCCGGGGGCGCGCTGGTTTTCGGCACACTATGCACGACGTTAGTCGGGGCGCGCTTTGCTGAATCCATAAAGCCGCGCGTGATGACGCGGTTGAAACGTGCAGCGAGGGCAGCTTATGCCAGTGCCATGTATCTGTTCGCAAGCGGGCTCTTTGGATCGCTGCTCATCGAGGTATCCATGGGAATATCATCTCAGACATCCCGCGCAGGTGGTTCATTGACGGTTCTCCAATCTGATTCGCCGCTCCTCTTCTGGCTGCTTACAGCGCTCAAAGACGCCACGGTGCTCTTTATCTTTCACATGGCCTACGCAATTTCAAAAGATCCAAAGTTCGATTGATAGCGGCAAATGAATGTCCGCTTTCGACCCATAGCGGACCTTTTACGAGGAGCAGGAACGAATGGAAGGGGTACCGAATCTGCTCAAGAAGACGGCAAAGCGGCTCATCTTTGCTTCCATCGCCGTATTTGTCGTCGGCTTCTGTTGGATCATTGTGGCAGCCCCATGCAGCAACACTGGCTTTTACATCCTGCTTTCATCGGTTGCGCTGTCTGCCCTATCTGTCTCTATCCTGCTGGCGAGAGCCTTGATGGTGCGCACCTTGGACTCACTTGGACTTGCTGGCGCCATCGCGTTCTACGCTTTTGTCCAATTTGGCGTGTCCTCCTTCACTGCTCTTATGTTGTGCAGGGGCGTCTGAACCGTCCGCTTCCGACCCAAACCGGACTCTTCTAGCGATACGCGGTCAAGCCTAACGAAAAGCGGATGTCTCGAAACGGACTTTTTGGATCGCCTACCATGTTGAATACGCTAGCCATCGCCAATTATCGCTCCCTAAGATCCATCATCCTCCCTCTAGGTCAGTTGAATCTGATTACGGGTGCCAACGGTAGCGGCAAATCGAATCTGTATCGTGCTCTTAGATTGCTCGCAGAAACGGCACATGGCGGTGTAGTGAATGCGCTGGCGCGTGAAGGCGGTTTGCCGTCGACGCTATGGGCTGGGCCTGAAAATATTACGCGGCGAATGCGGCAGGGTGAGGTCCCGATTCAGGGTGGCCTGCGACAAGAACCAGTGGCGCTTAAGCTCGGATTTGCCGGCGTGGACTTTGGTTATGCGATCGACCTCGGATTTCCAAAGCCTCCTAATGGCGCATTCGAGCTTGATCCAGAAATCAAGTGCGAAGCGATTTGGTCCGGTGCCTTCTTGCGCGCGTCCAATGTTTTGGTCGATCGTCGCGGTCCCATGGCGCGGGTAAAAGATGGGCGAAGCTGGCGTGTAGTGGCCGAGCATCTCAATGTGTTCGAAAGCGTGTTCACGCAGATGGCTGATCCACAGCGCGCGCCGGAAGTGATGATGATGCGCGAGTCGATACGCGCTTGGCGTTTCTACGATCACTTCCGCTCAGACGCGGCGGCACCTGCACGTTTGCCGCAACTGGGTACGCGAACGCTAGTCCTGAGCCACGACGGAAGCGATCTTGGGGCTGCTTGGCAGACTATTTGCGAGGTTGGCGATCCTCAGGCGCTTGATGCCGCAGTCCGGGACGCCTTTCCGGGTGGATCCGTTGAGGTGGCGGTAAGTGACGGCCGCTTCAGCTTGCGCTTTAGACAACATGGCCTGCTGCGTCCGCTGTCGGCCGCCGAACTCTCGGATGGGACGCTGCGCTATCTGCTATGGATCGCCGCCTTGCACACACCCCGGCCACCGCCGCTGATGGTGTTGAACGAACCCGAGACTAGCCTGCATCCCGACCTTCTCCCGGCGCTCGCGCGACTGATTGCGCATGCTGCGTCGCGGAGTCAAGTATGGGTGGTATCGCATGCTGCGCGCCTTATCGCGGCGCTCAAAGAGATTCCATCGTGCAACGTTATTTCGCTGGAAAAAGAACTCAGTCAAACGCGCGTTTCAGGATTGCGCGAGCTGGATGAACCGGCTTGGTATTGGCCAGATCGGTAAATCAGCCCTCATGACGTTGCTATGGTTTTAATTGAAGATTCATGTCCGCTTCCGACCCGAAACGGACAGATCGCCAACGGAGGCTAAAGCGGTGTCTCAGCAGGAGCTGATCATGGCTGGAAGAGATTTGCCGGACTTTGTCGCTGAGATTGAGTTGCTTCCTACAGAGTTTGGCGGTCGTAAGAGCGCTTTGCCGGACGGCAGGTGGCGTACCGTGCTTAAGCAGAACGACGAACACTGGTCTGCGATGCTTGAGTTCAAGGGAGGGCCAGTCCCAGGGGCTGTCTTTGATGCGAACGTTTGGCTACTTAGGGCTGATCTAGCACTCCCGATGTTCGAAGTTGGCAAGACCTTCGAGGTTTGGGAGGGTGGCACAACGGCATGGGGGCGCGTGAAGCAAATGACAGGACGCCCCGATTAGGCCTGATGCTGGAAGGTCGGCTTTCGACCCATAGCGGACCTAGGAAAAATGGGCTGTTGGAGTTGCATGAATGAGCGAACAGGGAATCATCTTCTTCTTTTTTCTCGTGCTCTTTGTCGGCATGCTTCACGGGCTCAAGTCCGGCAGCGTGGTTCTTCTGGTGCACACCTATAAGAAGTCGGAAGACCCCGGCTTTTATTGGGCGGGCATTGCGGTGGCGGGCGCGAGCGCTGCGGCGCTACTCGCAGTGCTGATTTTTGGTTAGGTTTGCCTGCGTCTTGTCCGCACGCCGTTACTAATAGGGGAAACGTCCGCTTCCGACCCGAAGCAGACGTTCTGATATTCAAAGGGAAATTCACAGCCGGGACGTGATAGGGGCCATGACGGAAAAGAACATCAGTTCTCTCAACATCGAAATGGTGGAGAAGATACAACGAGTCATAGGAAGAGAGATTCCACCTCTTCGCTCCGTGCGCGGCTTGGAACATTTGCCATTGACCATCATTCAGGATGCAGAAGCACTCAATAGGGCATCTGGCTCCCTTCTCGCTTTCGGCTATCTGTATCACGTAACAGATGCCAGCTTTAACGACGTGAAGCTATACGTCTCCGCCAGAGGATGGCTTAAAAGCGTTGACTGACTCCAGCGGGCCAGCTTTACACGCTTGGCCTGCTTGGAACGTCCGTTTTCGACCCAGAGCGGACCTAAAAGGCGGTAAGGCCCAAGAGGGCCGAAAATGGGGCTGTTGTCTATGGAATGGGCGAGTCAGGTGACCTTGTGAACTCATGGGATCGCGTCAAGGTAGTCGAGAAGGTGACGGCAGCGGCTGACGAGCTTGGCGCGTCAAACCCGCAGCAGCAGCGACAACTCATTTTCGGTTGCGTTAATGCACCTGAAAGAGAGGTCTACTTTGGCCTCATGTCGTTCTTCTATGATTCGAGCTTGCAGGAGAACCACTACGAACGGCAGAAGCTAGCGGCCACCATCCTGCTAAGCGTGGCGCCTTCGTCCCCTCTCTCACTGGACGCATCTGTTTACGCGTCGGCTCAGCACTGGAACCTAAGTGTCAGCGAACTCCCTTCGTATTGGTGCAAGATTTTTGGAAGGGAGGAGGTTGTCGCGTTCTTGAGTGAGCTAATTGATAGCTGCAGCGAAGCTAAATTGAAGCAAAGCGTCGAGACGATGCTGTTCTGGGCTCAGCGGCATGAATAGGTAATGTCCGCTTCCGACCCGAAGCAGACGTTTTGACGGCAACCCAAAAGGGGCAAGGAGGCGTCATGGCATGGGAAGAAAGGTATGGCGGAATCTGGAACCCATCCCTTGGCCAGGGCGGTGCAGTGCTTTTCGAACGCTATCTGCCGGATCTTGATCTGGTGACAGTGGTTGTGAAGCGGGCGGACGGTCTGTTGTCTGCCTCCGTTCTGAGCAAAGGACACGATCCGCAATGGCGCCTTCCGTTCTGGAGCGCTACGGAAGTGCCCGCCATTGTCGAGACGATGGCCGACGCAGACAGGTACTTTGAGGCGGCGATTTGCCGCGAGTAGAAGGTCCGCTTCCGACCCAGGGCTGACCTTCGAAAGAAAAGGGAAAAATTGCCAGTACGAGGTGTTGAATGCTGCCGGTAATGTTCTTTCTTGGTTCTGAGCTTGCGTATGCAACGCAGGGGTGCGGATCTGTTCTGTACCGTCGCCAGTTGGATGAATCCGAAGCTCAGATCACACATGCGGTGATGTTTGAGCCCGCGGTTGGCGAAATGCCTACCCGAAACGGCTCATATGAGTGCGTCCGCTTTAGCTTCCTAGTCGATGCGACCGGCCGACCGGTAGACATCAGGGCGGAGGTGGATTCAGGAGGGATTGCTTTCGAAGCCCGAAGGGCCTTGGAACAGTTCCGTTTCAGACCGCCTAAGCCTGGAAGCCACAACCGTCTAATGCTGGTTTTTGATGGCATGTCGAACCGTTGGCCGAGTCTTCCGCCTGATCTAAGGTAAGGACCAACGTGTCCGCTTTCGACCCAAAGCGGACATGGAAGTTCAAGGGTCACACCGTTGCGCGTCATCAAGGAGGTGGATCTTCGGGTCTTACGAGGCACGCCGAAAGGTGTGCGCTGGCAAGAAAAACTAACTTGGTTTCGCTGTAAGCAATCTTGGCAGTGACCCTATACCGATTCGCCGGAAGTCCGGATTCAGTTAAACCATAGGAAGCCATCATGCGGTTGATGAAGGGACTCTTTTTAATCGCTTTAGGCGCAAGTCTTGGAGTGGCCCATGCGGCGGACGAGCAGAGCCGTCCTGGTCCTCAGTGCTACGGAGCGTCATTCGGATCGACCAAGGTCGATACTTCGGTGGCCGCGCCGCGACTGGCTCCTTCGGGTACTTTCGAGCAGGAGGCAGCGTTCGACAAGGAGGCTAGTGGCAAGCTCGAGGTACGCAACAAGCAGCTTGTTTCGGTGCCACCCGAAATCGAGCGAATCCGCAAAGGCTATACCAGCAGTTTTGTCGGTGGCGGCCTGAACAACGGTCTGTCCGAATGGTTCGGCATCGACCTGGAGCGGCATCTGGTGGTGCAGGTCGTACGGCGTTCCTATACCAGCAGGGACCCGATGATGCGTCCATTTTCAGACGTTGATTTGGTGAAGAACCCTCATGTGATCGCCAGGAAGTGGCAGAGCGACTCTTGGTCGGAGGAGGAAGTTGTCTTGCTCTCGCAAGGCCAGCCTGGGGACCTGGCGTTATTCGTGTGCAGCGCCAATGCCCTGTGGGCGCATCACCAACCGTTGCCCAATCCGGTCACTGACCCTCCCTCCCTTCCGCTCATGTCGGATACCCTGTCCGCCTATATCTATCTTCTTGATTTCGGGAAGGATCAAAGCGAGGTTTTGCTGAAGAGGGCCAGTGGTGGTGACCCAGTAGACACGGCAGCGAAGGTCGTGCGGAGCCATGCCGGAGTGATTGATTGGTAGATCGCGGAAATAGGAGCAGGGATGCCTTATTGCGTTGATGTCTCGCGCGCGAGATACAAGGTAGCGAGCCGAGACTGGCAATGTCCGCTTTCGTCCCGAAGCGGACATTCGGTTCGCGTGAACCGGTCGGTCCAGGGGGCGCTCCCACTGAAGGAATCATCCCATGAAGCCCATTACCACGCTTCCACTGTTGATCTCGGCTATCGCACCTGGTTGCGTCCATGCAGCATCCACCTGGCCAGAGGGTGAGACCAACATTTCCGGAACGTCCTTTGCGCTCATTCAGCATGATGACAGTGGTCGATACTGGGCGCAGATCCCGTCTGATAACACCCAAGACATCCAGTCCATCTGCGGCACCGGGCGGCCACTGTGGCTCTATGGCTCACCTAAACCAGGAAAGTGCCTGGCTTCGATGCCGCAGCGGGATCCGGGGAGCAGAATCACCGAGCTTCAGGTCACTTTCGTCAGCGCGGATGACAGAGAGATAAGGCTATTGAGCACGCGCGACATCAATCGGGAAAAGCCAACTTTGCGTGATCTCCTTGAGGATGAACTGACTTTGATCGCCACCGGATTCCCGGATTCGCTGAACGCCAAGTCAAGCAGCCACATCAAAGCCATGGATGTTGGCGGCATCGGTACATTCTTCTTTGTTCCGGTTGAAAAAATAGCCGAGCCTTTCGACGAACCATCCGACCCGCCATGCACCCGATGGAAAACCCTAGTTTTACGGCAGGATGCGCATGGTCTCTCAAAGGTAGGGATTCTAGACAATACGCCAATAGGAGTGGTCGGCGTTCAGTCCGGCGCGACACCCATGGTGTTGACCGATAGGTCCTGCCAAACATCCGCAACGCTTTGGGAGATATCGCCAAAAGTTCAAGCGATGGCAAGTTTCTTTAACGGCGTAGGAGGCTGAGCACGATGAGCCGTAAGGTCTGCTTCCGACCCATAATAACGGACATAATTCATCCACTCGATTCCTGTGAACAATGGTGCTACCGAGACCGCTGCAGGTTCGTCGGGGCCTCGTGTTGGTTTGCCAATCGCGCATCAACAAAGTCGCGTGCGGCAAGGGCGCCAACGATGCCTCGCCGATGAGGGCGTGGCGCTACTATCAGGTTCTATTCTTCCGCTGCCGCTTCGCGGCCCTGCTGTCGGATCAGGGCTTCTTCACGTGCATCATTGATGGACTGGCGGATGCTGTCCAGGTCGACCTCGGTTTCGTCTGGCTCGAACTCGCCGGTCAGTTCCGTATCTGGTTGCAGCTCGCCGGCTTGGAACAGCGCCCACATCTCCTCGCCGTACCACGTGTCCAATAACTCCGGTGCCCAGCGTCCAAGATGTGCCGTGAGGTTGTTGACGTCACGCAGTAGCATCGTTCGCGCCGCGTTGTTTCCTCCGGCACTGACGACTTGTGGAAAGTCGATCACTATCGGGCCATCCGGACCAACCAGTACGTTATATGCGGATAGGTCGCCATGAATCAGTCCGCTGCAGAGCATCAGCACCGCCTGGCGCACCAGCACACGATGGTATTCACGCGCTTGCTCCGCACTGAGTTCAATCTCACCCAGGCGTGGCGCAGCGTAGCCTTCGGCGTCGGTGACTAGCTCCATCACTAGTACACCGTGAAAATAACCGTACGGCTCAGGCACGCGCATGCCAGCGGCGCGCAATTGGTAGAGCGCATCAACCTCGGTGTTTTTCCAGGCGACTTCCTGCTGCTTGCGCCCGTACTTGCTGGCCTTGCCGATAGCGCGCGCCTCGCGACTGCCGCGCACCTTGCGCCCTTCCTGATACTGCACGCGTTGCTGAAAGCTGCGCTGTGCCATGTCCTTGTAAACTTTTGCGCAGCGTATTTCGCCGCCGCTACGGACAACGTATACCGCTGCCTCTTTGCCACTCTTGAGTGGTCGAAGCACTTCATCAATGACGCCGTCATCGATCAGCGCCTGTAAGCCTTGGGGGGTCTTCAAGGTATCTCTGGGGGAGGTCGGCGCAGCGAGAGCGGCCATTGACTGATAATTTTCGCATTTTTGAGCAGGCGTAGCCATCCAGAGCTGGGGCGCGTGCTCACAACCGCCTTCGCCTGGCGACTGAGACGCCGCTTCTTGCAGCGAACCGGCCTTGGCAGCCAGCTTTTCCGGGTATCGAGCGTCAACGGAAGGTAGGCCTCTCAAACACCGTAGATTGAACGGCTACCGATATGCTCTGCCGATTCAAGCCGGGGCGATACAGAGTGGCTGGCGATCTAATGTCGGCTTTCGAACCCAAGCGGATATTCGTCTCCCCCATACAAGGATGGCACGCATGAAAAGGGCTTTTGAGCTATTTGCTTTGCTGCTGCTTACGACAGGGCTCGCTGGCTGCCTGAATCAAGCGGGGTTCGAGAAGTCGGTAGCGTCACGAGTTCATCTCGGCATGATGAAAGATGACGCCGTTTCCAAGCTGAGCGAACTGAAGCTTTCCTGCCTATCGCCGAGGACAGCTACGGGTAGCGATGCGTCAAGGCTTGATTGCAGCAGGCAGAGGCCACCCATCTTGGAGAATTGCCTCCAGAGGGTATATATCGATGTCTCCGCCGAAGGGACGGTTTCGAATATCACGATACCTGAGCCGGCCTGTGCATGGCTTTGATGGCAAAAAGCTGTCCGCTTTCGACTGCGGGCTCAATCGGTCAACGCAACACCTCGACACGGTGACAGGAGAAGGCCCGTTGCGATTGGATACGGAGCCCAGTTCAATGGCTCGAAGGCCAGCAGACGGAAGGTGCCTCAATTCAAGGTGCGAGTCGCCTTATTGCAGGCCAGGATCGTTAGACGGGCCACGGGGATGGGCGTAAGACGCTGAAATGTTTGGCAATGCGATTTGGCCAAAGTGTTGCGTTGACCGGTTGAAACGGCAACCCAGACCGGACATAAACGAGGAGCAACGGAGAGGGCTGGTGATGTCGTCCGGGCGATCTGGACAAGCTGGATTCAAGCTTGCGCTGAAGGTCCGGGATGGGTGCTGGGATCACATCTCTACCCCGAGCGAGATGCCCCCAAAGGCTGTTGATCCTGAACTGGGCGCATAGTTGCACTGCCTGGCCACCAACACCTGAGAAAGGATCAATTCACCATGATGAGATCGCATTCTCCACAGAGGCATTGGATACGCGCATTCGCCGTGACTGCGGCGCTATTGCTAACGGTATACATCCCGACGTTTGCCCTGGTCGCCAACCTGCATCTTCCTATGGCAAATGCTATCCCGGTGATCATCGTAGTGAGCACGATGATTGCGCTGTCGCTGATGTGGGCGCTGCGCCACTCCTCCATGGCACTGAATCTCGCCAACTTTGGATTCCGCTGGTGCCGTTGGCAAAGCGCGATTTTGGCCATGTTGATCGCTGTGCCGCTCGCATGGCTTGTCAATACGTTGCTGACATTCGCCCATGAGCCCGGCCCCTTGGCGGGCGTTGTTCTCACACCAGCCATCGCGTGGATCTACTTTGGATTGGGATCGCCACTGCAGGAGGAGCTGATATTCCGAGGACTGCTGCAGACGACATTTGCTCACAGCCTCACCAACCCCGTTCCCGTGATGGCACAGGCAAACATCGCTGCACTGGTCATCGCAGCTCTTCTATTCGCATCGGTTCATTTGGCAGTCGGCCCTTGGACCGCGGTAGCCGCGCTGGTTCTTGGCTTGCTGGCGGGCGAACTGCGGCGACGAAGCGGCAGCCTGATTCCAGCCGTTCTAGTCCACATCATTTTCAACATCCCGGGTTTACTTGCGGCCATGCCTTGAGGTGCGACTTCAGCCGGTCGTTGCAACACATAGCAGACCTTGGCGAAAGCGAAGACTGTTACCGTTGCGGTCTCATTTAGCCTGCTTCCAGGACAAGTATGATCGGTGCGTTGGTAGACAGTCTCTTAGCCCGTATTTCGGCGAGACGACGAGCGCGCATCCCCGGGATGGCTCGATCTTTCCGTTTTATCGATACGCCCGTGGGCACCGTGCGTGTCTATGACTCAGGAACAACGGGGCCGTGCGTCGTGATGGTTCCTGATGGGCCCAATGTCATCGAACACTACGATGCATTAATCCATCTTCTTTCGCGACAGTTGCGTGTCGTGTGTTTTGATATGCCTGGGTTTGGTTACTCTAGCCCCAATCATTCTTATGAGCATTCGTTGGATCAAGGTGCTCGTGCTGTCCTTGGCGTACTTGATGGCCTGGGTATAGCGAAAGCCACTTTGGCGTTTAGTTGCGCCAATGGTTTTTATGCTTTACGTGCTGCCAAGCTCTCGCCAGAGCGGGTTTCGCATCTGTTCCTATCACAGACTCCGTCGCTCACAGCCATGCACGCCTGGACAACTCGCGTTATCCCCAGGCCATTGCGCATACCTGTCATTGGGCAAATCGCAGCGTGGCTTTTTCGCCAAAGGGCAGCCGCTAGTTGGTATGGCATGGCGCTTCCCAGGACAACGGATCCAACAGCTTTTCGAGAAAAGGCGTTGCACGCTCTTTCTACTGGAGCGAACTTTTGCCTTGCCGGCGTGGTTCAAGGGTTGGCAAGAGAAAAGATGGCCTCGCTCTGCGGAACGACGACGCCGTGCACGATGATCTGGGGTGAGAAGGATCACTCTCACCGATGCACAGACCCCAAAACGCTACACGAATGCGTACCGCAAGCGGACATCGTGCATTTCCAAGATTGCGGGCACTTCCCAGACATTGAACAGCCCGAACGCTTTGCTGAGCTGCTTATCGACCGGGCGGCCCGATAGCCATTCGGCCCTCATTCTTTTCACTTCTTGCCGCTGGCAAATGTCGTGATAGAAGCGCCATGCTTGGAACGCCCGCATTTGACCCGAAGCAGACCCTTCAGAGACGGGATTGATCTATCACCGCCGGCCAAATGACTTATGACTAGAATGAAAAGACCCGAAGATGCGCCAGGTGCCTTCCAGGCTGCTTGGAACGCTCACGACATGACTGCTCTCGGAAGTCTGTTCGATGAAGACGCGACGTTTGTAAATCGCTTCGGTCACTATGTCCAAGGCATCAATGAGATCGTGGCGCTCCACGCGCCCATTCACGAAACAATCTATCGCGACTCCACTTTAGAAAATGAGCTTATTGATGTCGCTCACATTGCCGACGGAGCGGTGGTCATACATTTTTGGAGTCGCCTGGCAGCCGGTGTCGCCCACCCGGCCGGACCACATATAGTGGATACGCTGATCCTCGCAGTATTGTCGAAACAGGGCGAGATCTGGCGCATTCGAGCGCTCGAGAATGTGACTCTAACCAACCCGCGGACTGGGGAGCCGATCTTGCGCGGTTAATGCAACCTCGCAACGTTGGTACATGATGACCACGATGCCTGACACTTCATTGGCGGCGGAGCATTTCTCTGTCGCGTTGGAGCGCACATTTGCCCGAGCAACCCGCGCGGACAGGTGAAGTGATATATCAAGCAGCGCCCCGCCGATAGCTAGGGCTCAGTATCCGCCGGCCCAGGTGTCCTCAATGTCGTTCTTGACTGCGATCCGCAGGTCGGCGTCGGACAGTTTCAATATGCCGACAAGTGTTCCATGGCGTATGCCTCTGGAGATGCCATTCCGTTGAAAGGTCGCCGACCAACGGACGCCATCGTTCGCGACGCCACCGTATCTGGCGCTGTAAATGTAGCCATCACGGGTCAAGCCAACGACGTCAATCATGGTCACGCCATCCATATAGGGTTCGCCGCTTCACCCTACTCCATCATTGGTTTCGAAGCGTGAGTTTTTCCGGGGCTTTAGCGCGCGGTCTCGAGTTGATGGCTGGAGCATCTACGTTAACGGCGCTCCCGTCCTTTCAACCTCACTGCCTAGATTCTGGTTCGGTCCTTCGAGACCGCATAGGAACGAATCCAATGAATGGGTGACCAAAAAAATGGGGCTTTCATGCTGCCGCTCACTCTCATGGCAGACATCGCCATTCACACGAGACCGATCACCTCCATCTACCTGCCGGAAGGGGAGTTCGCCGCTCTGGCCGCGACACTGATCTGTGAAGAGTCGACAGCCTGAGTCACATTCGAGAACATAATGCGGCGACCATCCATGGCCTACCAGGGAGAGCGAACGTGATCGTTGAGTACATCCGTTACAAGTTGCCTCCGACGACCTGCGCTGCCTTTGAAGCAGATTATGCGCGTGCCGCCTCCAGCCTCGCGGCCAGTCCATTCTGCCTTGGCTATGAATTGAGCCGATGCATCGATGAAGCTGGCACGTATGTGCTTCGTATCCGCTGGACCTCGGCGGAAGATCATATGCAAGGGTTTCGCCGCAGCGAACATTTTCCGCCCTTTTTAGCCGCCATACGGCCGTACGTGCCTCTTATCGATGAAATGCGTCACTACGAACTCACTGGCGTAGCTGGCGGCGTTTCCGATTGAGTGTGTATGAGCGGCGCCGTGGTTCATGGTGGTGGAACGTTAGCGAATCCAAGACATGGGTTCGGTCTTTCGGCTGATAGGGATGCACACTGCGCTGGCCTCGCAGGTATCCGCACAGGAACCGAAGCGATGCCGAGGACTCCTCAGCCGTCCTCGGCATCGAGTGCCAGACGCGAGGCGACCTTACGTTTCCCATGATCAGGAGCCGGTTTTGGAGAAAGTTTTTGCGCCAGGCGCGAAGTGATCTCTCGTTAGATGAACAAGCCCCGTTCTGCTTGCTTCTTCTGACTGCTTCGGATCAAGGGAACCCTGAGTGAGATAACCTGTCTACTCAGAATAGTCGCAACGCGCACTGACGCCACGCGGATGTTTCTTGTGGGTCATTGGCTTGAATTAGGGGTGTCATGGCGCGTTTGGGGCAGGTCCGACATCGACAGGAGGGGGATAGTGCACGCGGCCTGGCATTACTCGATAGCGAAACACGCGAGACGTTGGGTCGCAGGCGTTGGCGCCAGCCGCCACTAACACGCGCCGCGCTGGCGCTAGCGCTGAGCTTGGTATTGGTCCTGCACGTACTGTTTGTGCTGGCACTGTGGTACGAGATGAAGCCGAAGCCGCTGCAACTGGCGGTGACGAAGACCGATATCGGTCAAGCGTTGATCGTGCGTCTGATCGATCATCGCAGCGAGCCGCGCCCCGCGCAGGCACCTGAACCGCCTGAACTGCCCGCTCCGCCCCAAAAATCGGCTCCTCCGCGGCAAGTGTTGGCTCCCCGCGTTAGCCCAGTGACGCAAGAGAAGCCCCGTCGTGATGCCATGGTCGTGCAGGATCATGGAGCGTCGCCTGCGCCAGCAACCTCCGTGGCTACGCCTTCCGCCGTAAGTTTGTTCGGGAAAGATGGTTCGATCCGACTGCCATCAGCGACGGGAACCACCCCGGCAACAGCAAGCACGGATACCGGGCAGGCCAAGCCTGCGGATGATCGTCAGATCATGCAGCACGACAGCAACCGGATGCATTACAAGGCCACCCGTTTCGAGAAGTATTTTCCGCCACCGAACGAGACTGCCGGTGGTGCGGTGGGGCGCCATATAGGCGACGCGATCAAAGATATCGTCAAAAGCACTTGCGACCCCACCAAGAGAAGTACGGCTACCAACTTGCTGTGCGGCGTACCTCCTGTACCACCTTCGCCCATGAATAAGGATGAGCGCCTCAACCTGCCCCCGCATCCCCTGGCCGACAATCCGAACCCTCCCACGGTGCCGCCACTTTCAAGCTGTATTGCCGAGTACAAAGATGGCAAGCCGCTGTCGTACGGCTGCCCGATAGACACGCCTGATCTGGCCTTCAAGGCGGAGATGCGGGAGTGCATTGATCTTTATCGAGCGGGTAAGCGCCTCAAGACATGGTGCCCTCTGGATACGCCTAAGCGCGCGGCAGAGGAGTCGCCGCAGCCGGCGGATTCTTCGAGCGTTGGGGCGCATTGAGCAACGTCAGTTTGTTGCCAGTGCTTCTCGTATTTGTCTCGCCCGCTCCGCCGACCATTGTCGCCACCCCTCGGTGGCCAGCTCCTGCCGGGAGGTCTCTTCCCAGATCTCGGCAGCGATCAGCATGGCGTCGATATCGCTGGTCTTGAATAAAGGTTGCGGTGCCAACGCCGGCACGACGTTCTGTGCGCCTACGGGCACCCATCGCATGGGCGTCATGTCGTAAACCGGCGCCACCTGAAGTGGGTGGGGCCAGCCATCGCCGACGATGAAACTCAGGTTGCCCATGTGCATGTCGGTATTCAGCAGCAACTGGCCGATGGTGGCGATGTGGCGCACGTTGGCGACAGCCTCCGGGCGGAGTGCACCCCGCCTTTCCAGGTGTTCCACCGCTTGGATCCAGCCGTTGGGTGGCCCCTGGTAGTGGTAGCTGGTGGCCAGCGCGCGCAGGGACACCATGCCCCGACGGCCATGCGCGCCGATACGATCGAAGCGCGTCGTTTCCAGCCACATGCGATCGTCATGCACCCAGAGCTCAGTGGCTGCCGAGTCCAGCCCGTGGATGGCCATGACCTGCTGCGCCATGGCTTCGGTGAGCATGATGTCTCCCCAGCGCCGCGCAGCCGGGTCACCTGTCATGCGGGGAGAGAACTTCACCAGCACCGGGCGCTGTCGATCGCTTTCCGCAACGATCGCAGTGAACTTGGGCTGCTCGCCGTCTGCCGAGGCGCCCACCATGACGCCGTCGAGCACGAGGTCGGCACGCTTGGCGTACTCCGCTTTGCGATCACCAGTGGCGACAACGCTGTTCTCTATGTCGTGGAACGGGCCTAGCGACAGGTCGCCCCGCCAGTCCCACGGCACTTGCTGCGCAGCGGTGAGGATCTGGTCGTCCGTCCAGGACTGGATGTCCAACGACCAGCCATGCGCGTCGGCGTGTTCGCGCACCCATGCACGACCGAGGAAGCCCGCGGGCCGAAACGCATCCATGAACCAGGGAAGGCCTTGGTAGACCGGCAGGGTTTCGCTGAGTTGGGAGAGCCGTGCCCACCGCTGTTCGGTGCCGCTGGCATCCCAGGTCCACTGGCCGGCTTCGAGCGCCAAGAGATGGCCGAGGAAAACATCATCCCCCTCCTCGTTGCGCATGTAGACCGGCGACGGGGGCCTCTCGGGTCGGGCAAGCGCATATCCGCGGTTACGCTTGGATCCGAGGCGAACGAGGTTTGGGGTGTCGCTCAAAGCGCGCTGGAAGCTGCGCTCGCTGCCGAACTCGTCTTGGACCTTCTTGTATAGCTCTTGGGAGGACAGAGCTCCCCAGCGGGCCAGGGTGGCGGCGATCGGCGATGTTCGTGGCTGATTCACTGGCGGAATTGACCCACATTTATTCTGTTGTAAATCTGAAGCTTACGCGCTATTTGGCGGATATCTTTCGATGCACAACTTATTTATTCAGTTTTTATTTATAAAAAGAACGCCTTCACCTGGCGGAATACTTCGAGTTAATTTCCTTTTCAATCAAATCATTACGACACATTTGGCGAATATGATCGACGCTAACCAAAGAAAATTCAGCATCTGTTTATAAAAAAGCTAGCCCACGCGACGGCAAGGTGCTGTGGCGGTTGTTGCTAGACCTTGAACGACGGCGCCCGCGCCAGCGCCCAGACATCCACCCGCTGCACACCCGCTCGCTTCAGCATGCGCGCGCACTCCATGAGTGTTGCGCCGGTGGTCATGACGTCATCAAGCAGGACGACGTGTGCCGGCCATGCGGTGTGTTCCCGTGTGATGAAGGCGCCACGCACATTACGGCGACGCGCCACGGCGCCGAGCTCGGTTTGTGCCGCCGTGGGGCGCTGACGAAACAGCACGTTGAAACGCGAGGTGAGGCCAAGGTGTTTCGCCAGAGGTCGAGCCAGCTCCCGCGCCTGGTTGTAGCCACGCTCGCGCAGGCGCCCGATATGCAGCGGCACAGGCACGACCCACACGGGAAGCTCGGTAGGCGGCGGCTCACGCAGCCATAGCGACGAGAGCACGCGGCCGCACGCCAGATTCGCACTGAACTTGAAGCGCGATTCCAGCCGGTCCAGTGGCCACGCGTAACGAAATGGCACCCACGCCGTGTCCCACGGTGGTGGGCGGCGCTGGCACTGCCCGCAGAGTGCGGTGGGTTCGGGCAAAGGCAGGGCACAACGGGCGCAACAGGTGCGGTTGCGCGGGAGTTCGCGGGCACAGTCGCGGCAGAGATCCAGACCGTCGTTGCCGGCGCCGCCGCAGAGCAGGCATCGGCAAGGCAAAACGAAGCGTTGCAGTGAGGCGGCCAGGGGCCGCGCGAGAGAAAGCGCGTCCATGCGCGGGGCGTCAGGCCTTGGGCTTGAACATCGCCGCGTCGAGGATCGACCACAGGTGGATGATCCAACCCAGCCAGACGATCCACAGGATGGCCGCCAGCACGAACATCACCAGCGCGATCCAGAAACGGCCTTGCACCAGTTGACCCAGGCCGGGGATGAAGAAACTGCAGATGGCCGCGAGCACGTTGCCCGTGCTGCCTTGTCCCGCACTCATGCCGACAACTCCCGCTCGGTGAATGGCCCGATGGTAACGGCAGCCATACGTTCGCGCATCGTCAACCAACGCCAATCATTCAAAGTTGACAAGAAAGGCGCCGCTGTCAGACTGTCGCGCATCCCCAACCCCAGAGCTGTCGCCATGGCCCAACCGATCCGCCACGACTGGACGCGCGATGAAGTCGCCGCGCTGTTCGCGCTGCCCTTCAACGAGCTGCTGCACCGCGCGCACTCCGTGCACCGCGAACACCACGACCCGAATGCGGTGCAGGTGTCCACCCTGCTCTCCATCAAGACTGGCGGCTGTCCGGAAGACTGCGCGTATTGCCCGCAGGCCGCGCGCTACGACACCGGCGTGCAAGCGCAGAAGCTGATGAGTGTGGACGCCGTGTTGGCACGCGCGCAGGCCGCGAAAGACGCTGGCGCCAGCCGTTTCTGCATGGGCGCCGCTTGGCGCAGCCCGAAGGACCGCGACGTGGAGAAGGTTGCCGAGATCGTGCGCGCAGTGAAGGGCCTGGGCCTGGAGACCTGCGCCACGCTGGGCATGCTCAACGGCACGCAGGCCACCACCCTCAAGCAGGCGGGCCTGGACTACTACAACCACAACCTGGATACCGCGCCAGAGTTCTACGGCGAGATCATCCACACGCGCCAGTATCAGGACCGCCTGGATACGCTGGAACACGTGCGCGAAGCAGGCCTGAAGACCTGCTGCGGCGGCATCGTGGGCATGGGCGAAACGCGCGACCAGCGCGCCGGCCTGCTGCAAACCCTGGCCAACCTGCCGGAGCACCCCGAATCGGTGCCGATCAACCAGCTGGTGCAGGTGGAAGGCACGCCGCTCAACGGCACCGACGCGATCGACCCGTTCGACTTCGTACGCACCATTGCGGTGGCGCGCATCCTGATGCCGGCTTCGATGGTGCGTCTGTCCGCCGGCCGCCAGCAGATGGACGACGCGGTACAGGCGTTGTGTTTCTTTGCCGGCGCCAACTCCATTTTCTACGGCGAAAAGCTGCTGACCACCGGCAACCCGGACGTGGAGCACGACCGCCAGCTGTTCAAGCGATTGAACCTGCACGCGCTGGAAGTGGTGGAGACGTCCGCAACGGTACACGCGGATATCGTGGAGCATTGCGCGGCCTGAGTGCCGCGCGTTCGCGACGGTAGGAGCGCACGTGTGCGCTCCTACAAGATAACGGTGCCCCACCATGCGTACAGACCTGCTCGCTCGCCTCACCGCCCACGCGCAACAGCGCGAACAGGCCGGCCTGCGCCGTCGCCTGCATACAGTGACGCGCGCGAACGGCATGTGGGTGGAGCGTGATGGCCGTCGTCTGCTTTCCTTTTGCAGCAACGATTACCTTGGCCTGGCGCAACATCCGGCGTTGGTCGATGCACTCAAACGTGCGGCCGAGACTGATGGCGTCGGTAGCGGCTCGGCCCACCTGATCTGTGGCCATCGTTCCGCGCATGCCGCATTGGAAGAGGCGCTCGCCGAATGGACAGGACGCGAGCGCGCCTTGCTGTTCTCCACCGGCTACATGGCGAACCTCGGTGTGATGCAGGCGTTGCTACAACGCGATGACCTGTGCGTGCAGGACAAGCTCAACCATGCCTGCCTGATCGACGGCGCGCAGTTGGCCGGCGCAGAGCTGAAACGCTACCCGCATGCCGATGTGGAAGCTGCATCGCGCCAGTTAACCACGCGCCCGGAGCCCGGTGCGCTGCTCGCCACCGATGGCGTGTTCAGCATGGATGGCGATATCGCACCACTGCGCGAACTCGCCACGCTTTGCCGCCATGAGAACGCAACCTTGATGGTCGACGATGCGCATGGCCTGGGCGTGCTCGGTGCGCATGGCGAAGGCAGCGTCATAGACGCCGGGCTTTCCTCCTGCGACGTGCCCGTGCTGATGGCCACGCTGGGCAAGGCGCTGGGTTGCAGCGGCGCGTTTGTGGCCGGCTCCGCTGAACTGATCGACGGGCTGGTGCAGTCGGCACGTACCTATATCTATACGACCGCCATGCCACCCGCGCTCGCCGCCGCGACGCTGGCCGCCGCGCGGCTGGCGCAGTCCGAAAGCTGGCGGCGCGAGAAGCTCCGTGCGCTGATCGTCCATTTCCGTGCGGGCGCATTCCAGCTCGGCCTGCCGCTGATGCCCTCGCCCACGGCCATCCAGCCACTACTGCTAGGCGATGCGGCAGCGGCTCTGACGGCCTCCGAAGCGCTTGAGCGGGAAGGCTTTCTGGTTACGGCGATCCGGCCGCCGACCGTGCCGCAGGGCAAGGCCCGGCTACGAATCACGCTGTCTGCCGCCCATGAGGAAAGCGACGTTGGCCGGCTGCTGGATGCCTTGTCCCGGCTCCCCATGGCTCGCCCCGTATAATGGCGGTCTTGCCGTACCCATCCCCGCTTATGTCCATCATCAATCTTTCCGCCTACCGCTTCGTCAGCCTGGACGACCTACCGACGCTGCGCGAACGCATTCTGGAACGCTGCGAGGCGCTGGCGCTCAAGGGCACGATCCTGCTGGCGCCTGAGGGTATCAACCTGTTCCTTGCCGGCACGCGCGAACCCATCGACGCCTTCATGAGCTGGCTGCGCACTGATACGCGCTTCGCCGATCTAACGCCGAAGGAATCGATCTCGGATGCCGCGCCGTTCGGCCGCATGCGCGTGCGCCTGAAGAAAGAGATCATCACCATGCGCATGCCGACCATTCGTCCCGAAGGCGGACGCGCACCTTCCGTTGCGCCGGTAACGCTGCAACGCTGGCTGGCACAGGGGCACGATGATGACGGTCGCGAAGTTGTCCTGCTCGATACGCGCAACGACTACGAAACCGACGTGGGCCTGTTCCGGAACGCGGTGGACTATCGCATCGCCAGCTTCACCGAATTCCCCGCCGCTCTCGCCGCCGACCGCGCGCGCTACGAGAACAAGACGGTGGTGTCGTACTGCACGGGCGGCATCCGCTGCGAGAAAGCCGCGCTGCACATGCAGGACATCGGCATCGATCACGTGTATCAGTTGGAAGGCGGCATCCTGAAGTATTTCGAGGAAACCGACGGCACGCACTGGAACGGCGATTGTTTCGTGTTTGATGAGCGCGGGGCGGTGGATAAGGGCTTGGCGCCATCGGTTCTCTCTCCCCAACGGGAAGAGGGAGCAAATCAGGCATGAACCTCCATATCGAAACCCACGGCCACGGCGAGATCCCCGTGGTGATCCTCCACGGCTGGGCCATGCATGGCGGCATGATGGAGCCGCTGTGCGACGTGCTGGCCGATCGCTGCACTATGCATGTGGTCGATCTGCCGGGCCATGGCTATTCGAGCGATAGCACGTTGCCGCTGGAACCTTCCATCTGCGTGCAGGCTATTGCCGAGCGCACGCCGCCGGCGATCTGGATCGGCTGGTCGCTGGGTGGACTGATCGCGATGACTGCCGCCATCGAACACCCGCAGCATGCGCGCGCGCTGGGCGTCATTGACGGCACGCCCAAGTTCTCGCGCGGCGAGGACTGGCCCCATGGCAGCGATCCCAAGCTGGTCCGCCAGCTCGCAACGGACCTGGAAACCGACTACCACGGCACGCTGGAACGCTTTATCGCGCTGGAGGCGATGGGCAGCCGCGACCCGATGGCGGAAGTGCGTCACCTGCGCGCGCTGATCTTTCAACGCGGTGAACCCAACCTGCGCGTGCTGCAGGAAGGTATCCGCATTCTCGAAACCGCCGACCGTCGCGCCGACCTCGCTGCGCTCTCCGTACCGAGTGCGTGGATCGTGGGCCATCGCGACTGCATTGTGCCGCCCGCCGCCATGGCATGGTCGGCCGAGCAATCGCGCGGTAGCTACACGGAGATCGCGCATGCCGGCCACGCGCCATTCTTCGGCTATGCGGGCGACGTCGCGAACGCACTGACGCCGCTGCTGGACAGTTTTCAATGACCGACTCGCATTTCGACCGTCAGCAGGTGCGCCGTAATTTCGGCCGCGCGGCGAACACGTATGAGCAACACGACGCTTTGCAGCGCGAAGTGCAAACGCTGCTGCTCGATCGCCTGGGCTTCTACCTCGAAACACCCGAGCGGGTGATTGATGTCGGCGCCGGCACCGGCCGCGGCACGGCGTTACTGCGCAAGCGCTACCCGAAGGCGCAGGTGGTCGCGTTTGACCTGGCGCTGCCCATGTTGCGCGCCGCAAAGAAGAACATTAGCTGGCTAAAGCCGTTCCAACGCGTGTGCGCGGAAGCCACGTCGCTGCCGCTGCCTGACCATAGCGTGGACGTGCTGCATTCCAACCTGTGTTTCCAGTGGATCGATGACCTGCCAGCGCTGTTCGGCGAATGTGTGCGCGTACTCAAGCCCGGCGGCCTGCTGGTGTTCTCGACCTTTGGCCCCGATACCTTGAAGGAGCTGCGCGCGGCATGGGCCGAAGCCGACCAGCAGCCGCACGTGAGCCGCTTCCTCGATATGCACGACCTGGGCGATGCGATGATCAACGCAGGCCTACGCGATCCGGTGCTGGACGTGGATCGCTACACGCTGACCTACAGCGAGCCACGTCTGCTGCTCAAGGAACTGCAGGGGCTTGGCGCGACCAATGCCGACCGCGAGCGCGAGCGGCACCTGCTAGGCAAGAAGCACTACCAGCGCATGCTGGCCGCGTACGAAACCATGCGTGTGGATGGCCGCATCCCCGCGACGTGGGAAGTGGTGACGGCGCATGCATGGGGACCGCCGACGGGGCAGTCCCGTCGCATGGCCGGCGGTGGCGAGATGGCGAGTTTCTCCATCGACAGCCTGCGCGGTTCGCGTAGGCGCTGAATCGCGTAAGCGCACCAGGCAGCCATCTGCCGATGATCGTGCCGAGCAGATATCGCTGATCGCGCCAGCCTGCCGAACAAAGCTTTCCGCAATGCGGCTCGCTTTTGCAGTCGGGGTTAGCTAGATTTTCTTGCGACCGCGGGAGAGATTTCATGCGGCCAAGCGATGCAGGCCAATGGCTTGCATCCTTACACGACATCGAAACAGGGGAAAAACGTGAAGAAGATCCAGCTCGCCCTTCTGGGCGTGGTGCTTGTGCTGTCCGGTTGTTCGACCATGACACCGGCGCGATACTCCGTGTCAGTCGACAACGACATGATCCTCAAGACTTATCAGGGCAAGACCCTTAATCTCTCCACTCTGGAGGCACCTGCGAGCTACGACGCGAGCTGCCGGCTGATGGGACCCATCAAGGCCTCCGACGGCGTCACTATCCCCGAGTTCGTTCGGAAGGCTTTCAACGATGAGTTCAAACTCGCTGGCGTCTACGGCGACGGCAACGCCGTGCTCACTGGGCGCATGGACAAGATCGCGTTCTCTTCTAGCGCAGGGCTGACCAGCGGCTGGTGGGATCTATCCATGACGCTGAAGTCAAACAACGGACAATCGCTGGCCGTTGAGAACAAGTACGAATTCAAGAGTGGCTTCGACGCCATCACGGCCTGCAACCAGACAGCGCAAGCCTTGGGACCCGCCGTGCAGGACCTGATCAAGAAGGCGATCTCCGATCCCCGCTTCAAGACGCTGATGAATTGATGATCGAACCGCTGGAGGCCTTCTTGAAGGCCTCCAGCGAATTGCTTCCAGCCAGCTTTATGGTCTTGCCAAAGCCTGCCAGTGCTCCTACACCTGTTTGTAGCGGAAGCAGCTCACCGTGTGGTCGTTCACCATGCCCGTGGCCTGCATGAAGGCATAGCAGATAGTGGTGCCAACGAAGCGAAAGCCGCGCTTCTTCAAGTCCTTGCTCATGCGGTCGGATAGCGGCGTGCTCGCAGGCACGTCGCCCTGCCCAGTCCAGCGGTTGCGGATGGGCTTGCCGTCTACGAAGGACCACAGGTAGGCGTCCAGCGTGCCGAATTCGTCGATGACCTGCATCGCCGCAGCGGCGTTGTCGCGCGCGGCATACACCTTGAGACGGTTGCGCACGATGCCGGGGTCGAGCAACGCCTTCTCCAGCTCGCGATCCTTCATGGCAGCGACGCGAACAATGTCGAAGTCGTGGAACACGCGCCGATAGTTGTCGCGCTTGAGCAGGATGGTGCGCCACGACAAGCCCGCCTGTGCGCCTTCCAGGCAAAGGAATTCGAACAGCATCCGGTCGTCGTGCAGCGGTGCACCCCACTCGCTGTCGTGGTAGTCGTGCATGTCCTCGCTATTGCCCCAGGGGCAGCGCTGTTTTGCTTTCGTCGCCATATCGTCAATCCGCGGCTTCGTCGCCACGCTCCTTGCGAAAACCGATGATTGCACCTGCCGCCGCAGCGGCAATGGCGAGCCAGTGCCAGAAGGACAGCGCCGCATGCAGCCATGACATGCCCAACAGAAGGGCAATGGCCGCGATGGCAAACGTCCAGCCATGCTCGGGCCTGCGGAACAGCAGAAGCATGCTAGCTAACAACAGCAGCAACACACCCGCGAGTGTCGGCACCAACCGGAGCCATGAAAGCTCCCCGCTAGACACCATCGGCAAAAGCACGGACAGAGGAAACAGCATGCCGAGGAAAGCCAGTAGCCCTATGCAGGCCACGGCTACATTCCTTGAACGCGTTGCTGTCATGCCAATCGCCTGTAAGCTCGCGGGAGAGCCACGACGCTATCCCAGCCCCGCACGCGGGACAAGAGCAGCGTGTGATCTTCCACGCCATTTGCGGACTTCCATGACTCCAACGCCCTCTTCACGTGGCGCCGTGCTGGCCCTGCTTGCCACCATCATCATCTGGGCCTACAGCTGGGTGGTGATGAAGCAGGTGTTGCAGCATGCGGGGCCGTTTGATTTCGCGGCCATTCGCTATGTGCTGGGCGCACTGGTGCTGTTTGGCGTGTTGCTGGTGACGAAGCAGTCACTTCGCCCACCGCCGCTACTACCCACAGTGCTGATCGGCCTGTGTCAGACCACGGCGTTCCAGGGTCTGGGCCAGTGGGCGCTGGTCAGCGGTGGTGCCGGGCACGTCGCCCTGTTGGCGTACACCATGCCGTTTTGGGCGGTGCTGCTGGCATGGGTGATGCTGGACGAACGCCTCACGTCCCGGCGCTGGTTGGGCCTGGGCCTGGCGGCGATCGGGCTGACCTGCGTCATCGAGCCTTGGCATGGACTGGGTGGTGTTCGCAGCACCTTGCTCGCCATCGGCGCGGGCTTCGCCTGGGCCATGGGTACCGTGTTGAGCAAGCGCGTATTTCAGCGCCATGCGCCCTCCCCGCTTTCGCTCACGGCGTGGCAGATGTTGTTCGGTGCACTTGGCTTGGTCATCGTGACTTTGTGTGTGCCGCAGCGGCCCATCGACTGGACGTGGGGCTTTATCGGCGGCCTGGCTTACAGCGTGGTGTTCGCCTCGAGCATCGCCTGGGGACTGTGGTTGATCGTGTTGCACCGCTTGCCCACCGCCGTGGCCAGCATCGCCAGCCTAGGCGTACCCATCGTCAGTGTGCTGCTGGCCTGGGCGATCCTGCACGAACAACCCACCAGCATGGAAATCCTCGGAATCGCATTCATCCTGCTCGGACTGGTCGCCGTAAGCGGCATCCGCCTACGCGGCGTACGCGTCGCGAGGAGTTAAAATCCCACGTTTGCAACGATCGGGAGACCCCATCATGAACGTCAAGGACAGCAACGGCGCGGTACTCGCGGATGGTGATTCGGTCCTGGTCATCAAGGACCTGAAGGTGAAGGGTTCATCGCAGACGCTCAAGCGCGGCTCGGTGTTCAAATCCATTCGCGTGGATGAGGACAATCCGGAGGAGGTCGAATGTCGTGATGGGCGTTCGACGTTGGTGTTGAAGACGTGTTTTATCAAGAAGGTTTGAGTGGCGAGGGGTGGGTGCTCGCCGCACCGTTTCGATGAAACCGTCATCCCTGCGTAGGCAGGGATCCAGTAGCCGTGAGTGTGGTTGTCGCCTCGTGCGCTACCGCGATCAGGCCGCTTACGCAGCGGGCGTTTCGATCGTCTGCCGACGACGCGAAGCTAGTCCCGTGGGACGCTCGAGTCACTTTTCCTTGCTTGCCCACGCACGCGCAGGAGCGCGTGCGAACGGCGAAGCCGGCCCGAAGGGCGAAGGGCAGGATGCCCGGAGTAAAGAAAAGTAACCCAAAGAAATGGCCTGACTAACCAACGCCCGCAGCATTCCGTAGGGATAAGCCCGAGCGCTTGAGGAGGGTTGTTGCTTGGCAACCTTCGCCTCTACACAGCGAGTACTTCAATGCGCTTCGCAACGCGCCGTCGCTGAGAGGACTTAAAGCAGGCTTCGCTACGCTTCCCGATCGCTGAGGCTAGGGAAAGAGGACGCTACGCTTCCCTACTGCTGTGGAGAACTCGCCACATAACGGCATCGTCCGTCTGCCTTAGCTTTGTGCACTTGGAGCAGGAGCAACGCGACCTGCGAGTGCGATGTGCGGCGAAGCTGCACGAGCCGTCCGCTCGGCGCTTTTGACCATCGGGCCCCCTGTGTGGCGGTGAGGGGTGGTCGATCAGGCCCGCAGGGGGATCGGCAGGACGCCGATCCCTTTTCGCCAGGGCAGGAAGCCCTGTCGAAAAGCCCGGCCACCCCTCACGAACTGGCCGGCACAGCCGGCCAGCGCCAAGTGGGGGTGCCCTTTCTTTGGGTTACTTTCTTTGGGCAAGCAAAGAAAAGTGACTCGGCCTCCGGTAGGAGGGCGAAAGCCCGCCGCAGGCGAGCCAAATCGCGACGACGCGACAACCAAGCGATACAGAAACTGGATCCCTGCCTTCGCAGGGATCACGGCAAAGATGAAACGTCGAGGCGAGTGCCCACCCCTCACCCCAACCCTCTCCCCAAAGGGGAGAGGGAGCAGAACTGGAGCGACGCCCAACCTCACCAAGGCAACGCGTCGATATCCACATTGCCCCCAGTAAGGATCAACCCCACCCGCTTCCCCTTGAACCGCTCCGGCCGCTGCAACACCGCCGCCAGCACCGTCGCGCTCGATGTCTCCACCACGATCTTCAACTCGTTCCACAACAACTTCATCGCAGCGATCACTTCCGCGTCGCTCACCGTCGTCACCTCGACACGATGCATCTGCAGCGCCTCGAAGTTCGTTTCGCCGATCAGCGTGCGAAGGCCATCGCAAATCGTATCCGGCACAAAAGGCCCTACGCGTACACCAGCAGCGAGTGATCGCGCGGCATCGTCCGCCCCCATGGGTTCGGCGCCATGAATGAGCACTTGAGGCGCCACGCCATGCGTAGCGATGCTCGTGCCTGCGATCAACCCACCACCGCCGATCGGCGTCACCACCAAGTCAACGCCACCGGTCTGCTCCAACAGTTCGAGCGCTGCCGTGCCCTGCCCGGCTATCACGCGGGTATCGGAGAATGGGTGCACCAACTCAGCCCCCGTGGCGCGCTGCACTTCATCTGCTTTCGCTTCGCGCGCGGCCTGCGTCGCCTCGCAACGATGAAGGATGGCACCGGCGCGTTCGATGGCCTGGAGCTTCGTGCGCACGGCGCCGTCCGGCACGATTACATGCGCGGGAATGCCGCGCGTTGCCGCCGCCATCGCTAGCGCGTTGCCATGGTTGCCCGACGAATGGGTGACCACGCCCCGCATGGCCTGCTCATCATCCATGGACCAGACAGCATTGCAGGCACCGCGGAACTTGAACGCGCCGCCCCGCTGAAGGTTCTCGCATTTGAAATGAAGTTCCGCGCCGGTCAGCGCATTTAATACCGCGTTACGCAGCACGGGCGTGACTACGGCATATGGAGCAATACGCGCAGCGGCCTCCTGCACCTGTGCAAACGTCGGCAGGGCAGCACGATTCGATGAAGCGCTCATGGACCTTCGATCTCCACTCCACAGGAAAAACGGCGCTCGGCGCCGGGTTCGAGACGGATGACATCAGCGCAATCGGGACGATTGAACGCGTCCGCCCAGCTTTCCATGGGCTCGAGCGCCACCGAGCGACGAACATCGCGCGTCACCGTGTCGGCGGTGAACGCGAGCATGACGCCGGAAGGCTGCCATACCGCAATGGCGAGGCCACTTTCAGGGTCACGTAGTCGCGTACGTGCGCGGCCATCGGTGTCGCAACGTAGGTCGACGAATGCGTGATTGAGCTCGCGTGGACCGATCTTCTGCCACTGGCGAAAGTCGAGTTCGGGCCGCTCAGACAGCGGTACGCGAGCACCTTCACCCGCGATGGGAATGAACTCCTCGTCGGTACGCACCACGCTGTCAGCGGGAATCTGTAGTTCCCAACCCTCGATGGGCTGGTCCGATAATTTGAAATAGGGGTGCCAGCCGAAGAAACACGGCGCAGCATGCTCACCCACGTTGCGCATGACCGCCTCGATGGTGAGGCCTGCTGCGTCGAGTGTGTAGTTGACCGCCAGATCGATGGCGAAAGGGTAACCCTGGTGAGCCCCCGGGCGTATCGCCTGCGTGACGAAGCTCGCCCGCGCCCCCTGTGCGTCGGCGGCAAGCTCTGCAACATGGAAGTCGACGCCGCGCACGAAACCATGCCGTGCCGCACGCGAATCGCCCTCGACACCCGGTTGCAAATCGTGGGGCTCACCATCGAAGACATAGCGGGCATCGGCAATACGATTGGCAAACGGCACCATGATCGCGAAGCGGGAACTGGGCCGGGTGTCCAGCTCGCCGGCATCCCGATAGCCGTCGGCGATATTCCATGCGCCCCGCGACGATGGCACCTCAAAGCTCAGCAGGGTCGCTCCTCGGCGCGCAATGCGAACACGGCGCCCCCTGGCGATGTCGCTTAGCACCACGACGCCATGGCTGCCGACCAGCCCGCGTTCCGCAAGATACTCTGCCATAGAGCCTATCCTTGTCCTGCCGGGAAAGAACCGCATGTTAGCCTGAGTCCTCTTTCGCTTCCGCAGTCCCGGCCGTCACCATGATCCAACGCAACGATACGTCCTCTCCCCTGATTCGGCTCAGCGACTATCGCGCGCCCGCCTGGCGCGTGGCCAAGGTCGAGCTCACCTTCGATCTGGGCATCGACAGCACGGAGGTGACGTCGCGACTGCATCTGCAGCGTGACCCGACACAACAGGCAGCGCTGCGGCTGGATGGCGAAGAGCTGGAGCTGCTGTCGATCGCACTCGACGACCAGGCGCTTCCCGAGAGTGCATGGCGCTACGCCGACCATGTGCTGGAAGTGGATGGTGCCCGCGACGGCAGCGTGCTGGAGACCCGGGTGCGTGTGAAACCCGCAGCCAATACAGCGCTGGAAGGCCTGTACCTGTCGGGCTCGCGCGAAGCAGGCTTTCTGCTGACGCAGTGCGAGGCGGAAGGTTTCCGGCATATCACGTTCTTCCCCGATCGCCCGGACGTGTTGGCCAGCTACACGGTGACGCTGCGTGCCGATCGCGAACGTTTCCCGGTGCTGCTGGCCGGCGGTAATCCCGACGGCAGCGGCGAACTCGACGGTGGCCGCCACTGGGCGCGCTTCGTTGACCCACACCCCAAGCCGAGCTACCTGTTTGCGCTGGTAGCGGGGCGCCTGCAGAAGATCGAGCGCGATTACGTCACCGGCAGTGGACGCAAGGTGCGGTTGGTGATCTGGGCCGAGCCCGATGCCATTGGTCAATGCGGTTACGCGATGGATGCACTCGAGCGTTCCATGAGCTGGGACGAGGAAACCTACGGTCGCGAGTACGATCTCGACGTGTTCCACGTCGTCGCCACGCACGATTTCAACATGGGTGCGATGGAGAACAAGGGCCTCAACATCTTCAACGCGAAGTACCTGCTGGCCGATCCCGATTCGAGCACGGACGACGAGTACCGTGCGGTGGAAGCGGTGGTAGCGCACGAGTATTTTCACAACTGGAGCGGCAACCGCGTGACGTGCCGCGACTGGTTCCAGTTGTCGCTGAAGGAAGGTCTCACGGTATTCCGTGAGCAGCAGTTCTCGGCGGACATGAACTCCGCGCCGCTCAAGCGCATTGAAGACGTTGCACTGCTGCGACGTGCGCAATTCCCGGAAGATGCCGGTCCGCTGGCACATCCTGTGCGTCCGGCGCAGTACAGCGAGATCAACAATTTCTACACTGCCACCGTCTACGAGAAGGGCTCGGAGTTGGTGCGGATGGTTGCAGGCAGGCTAGGCCGCGAAGGTTTCCGCCGTGGCATGGATCTGTATTTCTCGCGCAACGACGGACGTGCCGCGACGCTGGAGGATTTCCTCGGCGCGCTGGGCGAAGCCAACGGCATCGACCTCACGCCCTATCTCGCCTGGTACTCACAGGCAGGTACACCGCGGCTCAGCGCGCGTGGTCGCTATGACGCGGCACAACACATCTACACGCTCACGCTGTCTCAGCACACCGCACCCACGTCCAACCAGCCGACCAAGCGCGCGCTACCGATTCCGGTGAAGCTGGCGCTGTTTGATCGCAACGGCCGCATGCTTCCGCTACGCATGGCGAACGATCCGGCCGATGCGGCCAGCGCCAATGAACGCGTCGTTGTGCTGGATCAGGCAGAGCAGTCATTCGTGTTCGAGCGAGTGACGGATGCTCCGGTGCCTTCACTGTTGCGAGGATTCTCCGCACCGGTGATCCTCGAATGCGATTACTCCCCCGATGAATTGGCGCTGTTGCTGCGCCATGACGTCGATGGCTTCAATCGCTGGGAGGCCGGCCAGCAGCTCGCGGCGCGCGCCTTCGACAACCTGCGCGATGGCGACACTACCGAAGCGCTCGATGCCTGCGCCCAGGCCTTGGCGGCCTTGTTTAACGACACCATCATCGATGATGCCCTGCTCGCCGACCTGCTCACGCCGCCGGGCGAGATCGAACTGGCCGAACGTGGGCGTTCGGTTGATCCATCGCATGTGCACGCCTTGCGCGTGAAACTGCAGGAACACCTGGCGCTACGTATTGGACGCGAAGTGCTGCAGCGTCGGTACGACGCGCTCGCGGCGCATACCAACATGGAACTCGATGCCGCCAGCCAGGCGCGACGTCGCCTGAAGCGGCGCGTACTGGACCTGATCGCGACCATCGATCCGTGGGGCGCACACACCCTGGCCACGCTGCAGTACGACAACGCGCCAAGCATGACCGACCGTCTTGCGGCGCTGTCGGTGCTGGTGCGAGGCAACGCACCGCAGGCACACGCCGCGCTGCTGCATTTCCGTGAGCGCTATGCGGACAACCCGCTAGCGATGGACAAGTGGTTCTCGGTGCAGACGCTGTTGCCGGGTGATGTCGTGCTCGAACGCGTGCAGTCGCTGCTACAGGATGGCGCGTTTACGCTGAAAAACCCCAACCGCGTCAACGCGCTGTTCGGCACGTGGGCACGCGGCAATCCGGATGGCTTCCATCGTGCGGACGGCAGCGGCTATCGCCTACTGGGCCACTGCCTGCAGCAGCTGGACGCGATTAATCCACAGGTGGCCGCACGACTTGCCACGGCCTTCAATGGCTGGCAGCGCCTGGAACCTATTCGCCACGCCGCGGCACGCGCCGCCATCGACGCGCTGGCTGGGCAGCCGAATCTCTCCCGCAATCTGGGCGAGATCGTGCGCAGCATGCAGCACGGTTAAGAGTCGCCAACAAAACGTAGCGAGCGGCCGTCAGGCGGGTGCGGGCGGCGCGCAGGAACCGGAGGGTACTTGCGCGTACATGAGGATTCCGAGCACCGACCGCACCCGTCTGACGGTCGCGCAGTAGTTTTGTTTGCGGCTCTAAGTCCTCTCCATAAAGAAGCGCCCGAGTGCTTACCGTCTTTGGACGGGGCACCCGGGCGTAATTTTGTTTCAACGAGAGGATGTACCTTGATGAAGCAGACTTGCCTTACCTACGGACACCCAACCCCTTGGATATCCGCTGACGCCAGCCACCGCGAGGGCGGCGGCTAGACCTTCAGGCGCTCCAGTTCGTCGCGCAATCGGTCCAATCGCGAAAGCAGGCGCGGGCGCAGGGCCTGGCGTTCGCTCTCGCTACGTTCTTCCAGATGATCCATGGCCATTTCAACGCGGCCAAGTTCGATCAGTAGATCGTGATGCGGGTAAACCGGTTGAAGATCGACGCTCAGTTCCATGACGTTACGCCCCCAAATCCATTGCCTTTGTCCTTCATGGAGGAGCGAAGCAACGGCCGTGCCAGCAACGTGACCGATATCACATTCATTTTGGGGATGGATCACGGAATGACGCTGTGCGTCACGAGGTGCCAACTCTCGGCACAAACGAGCGTTTTAGTCACTTCACGTTCACGCGTCGGGCGTAAATATCCCACTCAACACGCAGCATCAAACGGCTGCTGGTAAACCATTTCGGTTTCTGGCGCCCGGCAACACGGTCATCCTGGATTCCCCCTGTTCCTGAGACCGCCGGGCGCCAGATCTTATTCAGAGCGCTTGAAAGCTCTTCAAAGCTCAGAAAAGGCGACGGCGCCCCGAGGGGCGCCGTCTTGCTTCCTCTTCCCGGCACGCGATCGAACCCCTGTCGCTCGATCTCGGCGCGCTGAATCGCGCAGCTTCTGCCCGTGAAAAGTGCACCGGAGGCAAAGCAGAAAGCATGCCAACAGCTGAAGCGTCGTAACGGCGCTACCATAAGCGTCCACTTGGGTCCAAACCTGCGCTTTCAGGTCAGTTCTTATGCTTTTCCATCCGATTTCCTACGACGTGATCGTGGTTGGCGGCGGCCACGCCGGCACCGAGGCCGCATTGGCCTCCGCCCGCACGGGTGCGCGCACGCTACTTTTGAGCCATAACATCGAGACGATCGGCCAGATGAGCTGTAACCCAGCCATCGGCGGCATCGGCAAGGGGCACCTGGTCAAGGAAATCGACGCGCTGGGCGGTGCCATGGCGCACGCGGCCGACCTGGCTGGCATCCAGTGGCGCACGCTCAATGCATCCAAGGGCCCGGCCGTACGCGCCACGCGCTGTCAGGCCGACCGCGGACTCTACAAAGCCGCCATCCGCCGGCTGGTGGAAACCCAGCCGAACCTGGAGCTGTTCCAGCAGGCCGTTGACGACCTGATCCTGGAAGGCGGCCGCGTCACCGGCGTGGTCACCCAGATGGGCCTGGCCTTTCACGCTCGCGCGGTGGTGTTGACCGCCGGCACCTTCCTGGCCGGGAAGATCCATATCGGGCCGGCCCAGTACGCCGGTGGTCGCGCCGGCGACCCGCCCGCTAGCGCGCTCGCACAGAAGCTGCGTGAACTGCCGGTGGCGGCCGATCGCCTGAAGACCGGCACGCCGCCCCGCATCGATCTGCGCAGCATCGATTTCACCGGCCTGGAAGAGCAGCCGGGTGACAACCCGGCGCCGGTGTTCTCGTACCTCGGCTCGCGCGACGAGCACCCGCGCCAGGTGAGTTGCTGGATCACGCATACCAGCGAGCACACGCATGAGCTGATTCGCGGCTCGCTCGACCGCTCGCCGCTGTACAGCGGCCAGATCGAGGGCGTGGGCCCACGCTACTGCCCTTCGATCGAGGACAAGGTGGTGCGGTTCGCTGAGAAAACCTCGCACCAGATCTTTGTCGAGCCGGAAGGGTTGGATACGTTCGAGGTGTACCCCAACGGCATCTCCACGTCGCTGCCCTACGACGTGCAGCTGGCGCTGGTGCATTCGATCAAGGGCTTCGAGAAAGCGCACATCACGCGCCCGGGCTACGCCATCGAATACGACTATTTCGACCCGCGCGGCCTGCATCCGTGGCTGGAAACCAAAACCATTCCAGGCCTGTATTTCGCGGGCCAGATCAACGGCACCACCGGCTATGAAGAAGCGGGCGCGCAGGGGCTCATCGCCGGCCTGAACGCAGCGCTGGCTGTGAAGGGCGCGGCGCCGTGGTATCCGCGCCGCGACGAGGCTTACATCGGCGTGCTGATTGACGACCTCACCAGCAACGGCACCATTGAGCCGTACCGCATGTTCACCTCGCGCGCGGAATATCGCCTGCACCTGCGCGAGGACAACGCCGACCTGCGCCTGACCGAAACCGGGCATCGCCTCGGCGTGGTGCCGCAAGCGCGCTACGACGCCTTGCGCGCCAAGCGTGACGCGGTGGAGCGCGAAACGCAGCGACTCGGCGCCATCTGGGCCGCGCCGGCCAACGCGCTGGGCGCCACCATCGCGCAGCAACTGGGCATCACGTTGAGTCGCGAGACCAACGCGCTGGACCTGCTTCGTCGACCGGAGCTCGACTACGCAATGTTGACGACGGTGACCGGTATTGGCCCGGCGGTGGACGAGCCTGACGTCGCCGCACAGGTGGAAGTGCAGACCAAGTACGCCGGTTACCTCGAGCGCCAGCGCGAGGAGATCGCGCGGCAGCGCCGCCACGAACAGACCGCGATTCCCAGCAGCTTCGACTACGACAAGGTGCGGGGTCTTTCCGCCGAAGTGTTGCTCAAGCTCAAGCGCGTGCTGCCGGAAACTATCGGCCAAGCGGCGCGCATCAGCGGCGTCACGCCGGCAGCGATCTCGCTGCTATTGGTGCATCTCAAGCGCCGCGACGCGGCCTGATTCCGCTCATTCATTGCACCAAGATGCCTCGCCCGCATGGCATCATGCGGCCCTGACGGTTCTTCTCGGAGTACACCAATGGAAGTCTGGATCGGTCGGGACGGCGAACGGCACGGCCCGTACAAGGAAGTCGATGTGCGCCAGTGGCTGCGCAGCGGCCAGGTCAGCCCCGATGATCTGGGCTGGTATGAAGGCATGGCGGACTGGACACCGCTGTCGACACTGTTTCCCGACGAGCGCAGTGCCGAGCCGCCGGCGTTTTCTGCCACACCCCCGGCACCGCCCGCATACGCCGCAGCCCCCATCGCGTCGAACGGCAGCGCCGTTGCCGCGCTGGACGACTATGCCGGCTTCTGGAAGCGCGTGGCCGCTTACATTCTTGACGCGCTGGTGCTGTGGATTCCAAACACCATCCTGAGCACCATGCTTGGCGCGAGCAAGGCCGCCGAAGCATATATGCAGGCGAAGCTGGCCGCCGGCGATGACCCGCAAATGGCGCTGCAGGCGTTGGACGCCTACATGCATGCGCTGTGGCCCGCGCTGATCGCGCAGACCATCGTCTCGTGGCTGTATTTCGCGTTGTGCGAGAGCTCGGCCTGGCAGGGCACGATAGGCAAGCTCGCACTGGGCATCCGCGTCACGGACATGGATGGCAAGCGTATCGGCTTCGGGCGCGCCACAGGCCGCTATTTCGCCAAGATCATCAGTGCTTTCACGCTGTGCATCGGCTTCCTGATGGTGGCGTGGACGCAGCGCAAGCAGGGCCTCCACGACCTGCTCGCGCAGACGCTGGTGCTCAATGGTCGCGCCAAGGACGTTGCAACGAAAGTCCAACGTACCGACCAGGACAACAGCTCGTTCAACGCATGACATCGCGCGCCATACGACGCGAGGATGGTTTGATCATGCGACGCGCCGCCGTGAATGCACGGCGGCGCTGACGTCACGGGAACATTACGTTCACGCACTCGTCGCATCTGCGTGGCACGCTCTCCGAACCCACCATCAACAGCGCACAAATGGACGTCGATCCGTCTGCAGCCGTGCATTGCGTATGCATGCGCAGGTTATGACCTATGGCGGATGCGATCTACTGTGCAAGAGGCGCATGCTCTAACGCACAGGGGGCCGCGCACCAGGCAAGGTCATGGCCCAATCCCTCCCCGATTGCGGCTGGATTTACCAGTGCGACGACATCGTCGTCGAGCCGCGCGCGCACCGCCTTGAGAGGGCGGGCACGTCGATTTCCGTGGAGCCGAAGGCTTATGCGGTGCTGGTGGTTCTGCTGCAGCAAGCAGGCGAAGTCGTCCGCAAGGACGCGCTGCTTGACGCGGCGTGGGGGCATCGTCACGTCACCCCCGGCGTGCTGACTCGCGTCATTTCCCAACTGCGCCATGCACTCGGTGACTGCGCATCACAACCGCGTTATATCGCCACGGTGCACAGTCTGGGCTATCGCTTCATCGGCGACGTGCACCGCATGCCGTCCGCCGCATCTCCCGCCAACGAGCCGATGCCGGACGTGGCGAGCAACGACGACCTTGCGTCCGCTTTGGACGCGCCAGCACCTTCGCGCCGGCCGCCATCTCCGCAAAAACGCTGGGTGGCAGCCGCCATCACCTTGGCGGTAATCGTCGCCATGATGGCGGCCGCACACCTATGGCACACGCCCAATGGCCACCCGTCCGAGCCGCTGATGACCCCACGGCCCGCCCTTGCGGTGATGCCAGTCGCGCACGAACAGGAAGTGCGGCCGCTCCATCCGCACCACTGGCCGCGCTACCGCCGCATTGCCACGGAGTATCCCGGCGACCGCGACGATGTCCCCTCCGAACTCCGTGCTGCGGGCTATCTGGCGCTGCGCCCTGAACAGGCGCCCGCTGCGCGTCAGTAGACCTCGGCACCGACTTGCTATGATCGACGGCCCGACGGATCGCGAGCCGATCCGTCGTCTTGTCGAACAGGAATCGTCTCAGCCTCATGCTCAGCATCGAACAACGTATTGCCCAGGACATCGCCGCCAAGCCGGACCAAGTACACGCCGCGGTGGATTTGCTCGACGGCGGCGCGACCGTGCCCTTCATCGCCCGCTACCGCAAGGAAGCCACCGGCGGTCTCGATGACACGCAGCTGCGAATGCTGGAAGAGCGCCTGCGCTATCTGCGCGAGCTGGAGGAACGCCGTAGCGCGATCCTCGCCAGCGTCGAGGAACAGGGCAAGCTCAGCGATGCGCTGAAAAACGACATTCTTTCGGCTGATACCAAGGCCCGCCTGGAAGACTTGTACCTGCCGTACAAGCCCAAGCGTCGCACCAAAGCGCAGATCGCGCGCGAAGCTGGCCTGGAGCCGCTCGCCACGGGTCTGCGTGAAGACCCCACACAGACGCCGGAAGCCGTTGCCGAATCGTTCGTCGATGCGGAGAAGGGTGTGGCGGATGTGCGTGCTGCGCTGGATGGCGCCCGCGCCATCCTGATGGAGAGCATTGCCGAAGACGCCGGCTTGCTCGGCGAGCTGCGCGATTGGCTATGGGACAAGGGCCAGATTCGCGCAAAAGTGGTCGCGGGCAAGGAGAACGAAGGCGCGAAGTTCCGCGACTACTTCGATCACGTGGAACCGATCGGCAAGATTCCCTCGCATCGCCTGCTCGCGCTGATGCGCGCGCGCAACGAAGGCGTGCTCGAGCTGGAGCTGTCGCCCACGCTGGATCTGGAGCAGGGCCACGTTGAAGGCGAAGGCCGCGTGGCTGCACATGCCGGCATTCTCGATCGCGGCCGCGCCGCCGATGCGTGGCTGCGCGAAACGGTGCGCCTCACCTGGCGCGTGAAGCTGCATCTGCATCTCACGCTGGATCTGTTTGGCCGCGTGCGTGAAGGTGCGGAAGACGAAGCCATTCGCGTGTTTGGCGACAACCTCAAGGATCTTATGCTCGCCGCGCCGGCTGGCGCGAAAAGCGTGATGGGCCTGGATCCGGGCATCCGCACTGGCGTGAAAGTGGCGGTAGTCGATGCCACCGGCAAGTTGCTTGCCACCGACACCGTCTATCCGCACGAGCCGCGCAAACAGTGGGATCAGTCGATCCAGCGCATCGCGCTGCTCTGCAAGGAGCACAAGGTGGATCTCATCGCTATCGGCAACGGCACTGCGTCGCGCGAAACCGATAAGTTGGCTGGTGAAGTGATCAAGAAGCACACGGACCTCAAGCTCTCCAAGATCGTGGTGAGCGAGGCTGGCGCGTCGGTGTACTCCGCTTCGGAAATCGCCGCCAAGGAATTCCCTGATGTGGATGTGAGCCTGCGCGGCGCTGTGTCCATCGCGCGCCGCCTGCAGGATCCGCTCGCCGAGTTGGTGAAGATCGAACCCAAAGCCATCGGCGTGGGCCAATACCAGCACGACGTGAACCAAGTGAAGCTGGCGCGCGCGCTGGACGCGAAGGTCGAGGACTGCGTTAACGCCGTTGGCGTGGATGTGAACACCGCCTCTGCCGCGCTGCTCTCGCGCGTGGCGGGCCTCTCCGCCAGCGTGGCGGAAAATGTAGTGAAGCATCGCGATGCCAACGGCCCCTTCGCCAATCGCAAGGCGCTGCTGAAAGTGCCGCGCCTGGGCGACAAGGCGTTCGAGCAATGCGCGGGCTTCCTGCGTGTACCTAACGGCGACAATCCGCTCGATACGAGCTCGGTGCACCCGGAAGCGTATCCGGTGATCGAACGCATCATTGCCCAGTGTGGCCGCGAGGTGCGCTCCATCATCGGCGACACCAGTTTCTTGCGCGGCCTCAAGGCTGAGCAGTTCACCGACGAGACGTTCGGCGTGCCGACGGTGCGCGACATCCTCAAGGAACTGGAGAAACCCGGCCGCGATCCGCGCCCGGAGTTCGTGGCACCGAGTTTCGCCGAGGGCGTGGAAGACCTGAAGGACCTACGCCCTGGCATGGTGCTGGAAGGCCGTGTGACCAACGTGGCGGCGTTCGGAGCGTTCGTGGATATCGGCGTGCACCAGGATGGCCTCGTGCACGTCTCCGCGCTCTCGCACACCTTTGTGAAGGATCCGCGCGACGCGGTGAAGGCGGGCGATATCGTCAAGGTCAAGGTGATGGAAGTCGACCTGCCGCGCCAACGCATCGGCCTGTCCATGCGCCTGGACGACGAGCCGGGCCAGCAGGTCCGTGGTGCTCGCCCGGCGGGTGGCAACGATGCTGCTCCCCGTGGCGGTCAACGCGACAACCGCGGCCCCCGTCCTGGTGGCGGCACGCCTAAGCCGGCCCCTGTGCCGACCAACAGCGCGTTTGCAGACGCCTTCTCCAAGGCTAAGCAGCGCTAAGTAGCGACAGGGAAATCGGTTGCGGGGCGTAACGCCGATAGGCGGCGCCCCGCAACGCGATTGTCAGGACCTTGGACACTTGTTTCCGGGCGCCCATTTTGATGGCCCCGGCAGGTTCTTTCGTTCGCGGTGCGGCGCAGCATGCGCTGACGTATGGGCATGCATTACCGTAACGAGGAGATAACAAAGAACCGCCCGGTCCAAGGAGTGTTACCGACATGCCCCGTACTCGTACTATCGCAGGCGCCATCGCCGCCGCGCTGCTGATCAGCTCCCCGGCCTTCGCCGCCAAGTCCCAGTTCGACAGCGTTGTCGTGTTCGGCGACAGCCTGAGCGATGCCGGCAACATTTCCCTCGCCACCAACCCGGCCATTCAGCCGCCGCTGGAATTCACCACCAACCCTGGCGCGGTCACCGTGCAGAACGTGGCCGGCCATTACGGTTACAACCTCAGCGCCTCGCTGGCGGGTGGCACCGACTACGCCTGGGGCGGCGCCGGTGTACTGACCAATTCGCCGGGTACCCCGTCGGCCGTGCCGACCATCACCACCCAGGTGAACGCCTACCTCGCGGGCGGCAAGTTCGACAGCAAGGCGCTGTACTCCATCTGGGGTGGCGCCAATGACATCTTCTATGCAGCAACGGCCGCTGGTGCTGGCGCGACTGCGCAGCAGCTGATCCAGCAGAACGTAACCGCCACACTGGGCCAACTCGCCGCCAGCGGCCAGTACACCCAGGCGCAGATTGCGGCACTGACCCCGGCCATCACCCAGCAGGTGACGGCACAGGTAACCCAAGCCGTGCTGGCCAAGGCTGGCGTGTCCGGCTTCATGACCGCTGACCAGGCCGCTGGCTCCATCGCCGCCGCCGCCCAGCAGGAAGTGAAGCTGATCGGCCAGATGCAGGCCGCCGGCGCCAAGAACATCCTGGTGTTCAACCTGCCCAACATCGGCCTGACCCCGTCTGGCCTGGAGCAGGGCGCCAGCGCTGCCTCGTCGCTGACCAGCCTCAGCCTGGTGTTCAACGGCACGCTCAACGCGGGCCTGGGCCAGCTGGGCAAGGGCATCGTCCCGGTCGACACCTACAGCCTGCTCAACGAAGTCATCGCCAACCCGACCGCGTTCGGCTTCACCAATGTCACCAACGAAGCCTGCGGCGTGGGCTCGAGCTCCGTGCAGTGCGGTCCGCAGGGTTCGGGCCTGCCGTATACCTACGCACCGGGCACCAACCAGACCTACCTGTTCGCCGATGGCGTCCACCCGACCACCGCGGCTGACGTGATGCTGGGCCAGTATGTGGTCTCCATCCTCAGCGCACCGGGCTACGCCTCGCTGCTGGCCGAAGCGCCGCTGGCTTCGATCCAGGCCCAGAACCGCGCGATCCGCAAGCAGATGCTTGATGACGGCCAGGGTAGCGACACCCGCGTGTTCGCCAACGTCGACTACGGCGACCAGCGCTTTGACGGCAGCAGCAGCTCGCCGCGCACCAAGAGCAACAACGTCAACCTGACCATGGGCGCGGACGTGCGCTTCAATGACAACTGGTCGGGCGGTGTGGCCATGAACATCGGCCAGCACAATGCCGATTACGACGGCGGTGGCGGCTACAAGCTGCAGGACGTGTCCGGCCTCGGTTACCTCACCTGGCACCAGGGCGGCGGCTACGTTGGCGGTTACGTCGACTTCGGTCAGGACAACTTCTCCGACATCGAGCGCAAGATCCAGATCGGCTCCCTGCTCCGCACCGAAACCGCCAAGGCGGACGGTAACCATGTCGGCGCCGGCCTTACCGGCGGCTACTGGTTCGAGATCAACGCGCTGCGCACCGGTCCGTTCGCTACGGTCGAGTGGCAGACGGTCAAGGTCAACAGCTTCAACGAATCCAGCAGCGACAGTACCGCCATGTGGTTCGGTAGCCAGCAGCGCGACTCGCAGGTGTCCACCCTCGGTTGGCGTCTGGAAGGTCAGTGGCAGGCCGGCAACACCATGCTGAAACCGTATGCCGAGCTGGCGTGGAACCACGACAGCAAGGCGGATCCGCGCGAAGTGACCGCTGGCCTCAACGGGATGCAGGGCTCCTTCGCCCTCGTCGGCTTCACCCCGGATAAGACCTGGGGCACCGGCGACATCGGCCTGAGTGCACAGTTCAACCAGGCCCTCAGCGGCTGGCTCGGCTACAGCGGCCGCTTCGGCGACAGCAGCCAGAAGTACAGCAGCGTCAACCTGGGCATGAAGTACGCCTTCTAAGGTCCACGTTGGTTCTGCAGAAAAGCCGTCCGCGTGAGCGGGCGGCTTTTTTGTTGGGTGCGAAGCACATGCGATGCGCAGCTCCGCTGCACGAGCCGGCGGCTTGCCGCTTTTGACCTTCGGGCCCCCTGTGCGGCGGTGAGGGGTGAACGACAAGGCCCGCAGGGGAATCGGCAGGGATGCCGATTCCTTTTCGCCAGGGCAGGATGCCCTGTCGAAAAGTCCGACCACCCCTCACGAACTGGCCGGCTTCATCGGCCAGCGCCAAGTGGGGGTGCCCTTCTCTTTGGTTACTTTCTCTTGGGCAAGCAAAAGAAAGTGACTCGGCCTCCGGCAGGAGGTCGAAACGCCCGCCGCGTAGGCGGCCAGATCACCGCCACGCGACAATCAAACACCGGGGCTCTGGACCCCTGCCTGCGCATGGGTAACGGCTAAAGATGAAACGCTGAGGCGAGCACCCGACCTTTACCCCCTTTTCGGGGCTCACCCCAACCCTCTCCCCGAAGGGGAGAGGGAGAAGAGCGCGCCTTTCCGCCGACCCAATCGTTTGGACGTCCATACACCCAAACGCCAGACAAGAAAAAAGCCGCCAGCTTTCGCGGGCGGCTTTTCTCGAATTCGGAAACCGCGAGGGCTTACTTGCCCTTGCCGTTCGTCGCCAGGCCAAGAATGGTCTGCGCCTGCTTCTGCAGGCTGGCTGCTTCGTCGTCGGCCAGCTGCGAGCTCTTGCCGCCCTGGTCGTTGGTCTTCAGCACCAGGGTGCCATCGGAGATCCACGCCGCACGCTCGGTCGAGGTCGGCTTGGCATCCTTGCTGGACTTCTTCTGCTGCACGACCACCCACGGCTTGCCGTCCTTGTAGGCGTAATCGGTGCTGGTGAAGCCCTTGTCGCCGTAGTCGACTTCTTCGCGGATGAACTTCACATCACCGGCCTGGCGGAACACCTGCCAGCCACGCGATACCTTGTCTTCCAGCTTGGTGCCGCTGCTGATCTTCATGCCACCGATCTGCTTCTGCACGGAAGTGAAGGCTGCCAGCTCCTTCTCGCCCGGGGTCTGCTCGGGGAAGAGTTGCACATTCAGGCCGGTGGACGGCTTGCCATTGAGCACCGGCGTCTGCAGGCGCGGCTTATAGGTACGCTCGCCGTCGGTCAGCACGGCCTGGAGCACGTACACGCCAGCCGGGTTCACGTCAGCGGCATTGAACGGCAGCTCGAAGGAAATCGGCAGCGTATTGGCCGGCTCGACCGTCTTGGTCGCGAGCGGCTTGCTGTCCTGCTGGCTCACGTCGATCAGGGTCAGGTCAAGCTTGGCGGCCGCCGAAACGCTGCTGCCTTCGGGCACGGACACTTGCCCGGTGACCTGATTCGCCTGTGCCGGCGTCTGGGCGGCATTGCCACCTTCGGCGCCACCTTGGGACGACTGGGAAGAATTACCGCAGCCGGCGAGAGCCAAAGCGGCGACCGACATCAGCGACCAAACAAGACGGCGCATGGGAAACCTCTATCGAATGTCAGGGCTAGCGCGAGAACCAACAGGCGCCCAACACGCCTCGTGCTCTACACGGGGGAAGTTATCAGGATAGCCCAAAGGTAAGGCCTTGTAAAAGTTGGCTCCATGCGCTTGCGTATGCAAAAGCGAATGGCCGCCCAAATGGCCCGTGAACAAAAAGGGCGGCCCGGTCTGGGCCGCCCTTCGTGGTTGCATCGATGTCGCTTAGAAACGCTGCGAGTATTTCAGGTAGTAGAAACGACCGATGTCAAAGCCGCCGTAATACACGAACGAGCTGGCTGGCTTCGTGTACATGATGGGTCCCTGCTTATCGAACACGTTGTTAGCGCCGACCGAGATGATGCCCTTCCACGGCAGCGTCCAGCGGAACTGCACGTCATTGAACGTCGTGCTGCCCACGTGGCGCATCGGCGAGGCACCGTTGAACGGATCGACATGGTTCGGCTCGTTGCACTCGGTCGTGAACGAGCACTTCTCGGTCATGCCGGAGTAGTAACGCACCGTCCAGGTCGCGCCGAAGATGCCCTTGCTCCAGTCCAACGTCACGTTGGAGCGGGTGCGGAAGGTAACGCCGGCGCTGTTAGCCACGCCCACGAACGGCTGCACCTTGGTGGACGGGTTATCGTCCGCCTTGATGTTGAGGTAGTCGACGTAGGTGGTGTTCCAGCGAGCCACGAACTGACCGATCGATTCCAGCGAGAAGCGGTAGTTCACGCCGAAGTCGTAACCGGCTGTCTTCTCCCAACCCTTGTTGGTCAAACCGTAGTACATGTTGGTGATGGCGCCGGTGGACGGATCGCGCTGGAAGCTCGTGCAACGCGAAGCGATGCCGCCGGAGTAGCAGTCATCCAAAATGTTCTGCACGGTATCGGCCGAGATCAGGTTCTTGATGTCGATCCGGTACCAATCCAACGAGACGTCGAAGCCTTCGATGTAGTGCGGGCTGTAGATCATGCCCAGCGTACGGGTCGTGGCGGTTTCCGGCGTCAGGTTGGGGTTGGAGCCGTTGGTGAACTGGTAGTTCGACTGGCACGGATACGTGGTGCACGGCACCAGTGCCTGGCCAAGCTGGTGGAAGTTCGCAGCCACCGTCGGCTGGCCACCAAAGCCCGAACCGCAACGTGCCGCCACCGCCGGGTTGCCTTTGGCTGAGCCACGGGTGGCATCGCACGGGTCGATATACGACTCGAAGCTGCCACCGACGCCGCCGTAGAGGTCGGAAATGGTCGGCGCGCGGAAACCCTGTGCCCAGCTGCCGCGCACCAGCAGGTCATCAATCGGCTTCCACTTGAGGCCGAACTTGCTGTTGGTGGTGCTACCGAAGTTGTTGTAGTCGGAGTAACGCGTGGCCACGTTCACCGATAGCTCGCGGGCCATGGTCATGTCACGCAGCAGCGGCGCGTCCAGTTCCAGGTAGGCTTCATTCACCCGGTACTTGCCAGACGTGGTGGTCGCCGCCAGGCCCGAGCTGAGGCCCGCTTGGTTGAACGCGTCAGGCACGAAGCGACCTTCTTCTTCACGATACTCCACACCCGCAGCGATACCCAGGTCGCCACCCGGCAGCGAGAACCATGTGCCCGCGATGTTGGCGGTGTAGTCGACCGTGGTGGTCTTGCCGGTGTCGTGGTACTCGGGGAACAGGAACTTCTGCAGCGCCGGATCCGACAGCGAACCCGCACCCGCCTGACCGTAGGCCAGCAACGGATTCCACGGCACGCAGCCGGCAATCGCCTTGCCGTTGGTGCCGCAATGCACCTTGCCGTCCGAACCCAGGAACGACGGGCCCAGCGCCGAGCCGGCGTTCACCAGGTTGAAGTCGCCGTGGCCGATCTTCAGCATGTTATTGCGATTGGTCATCGCGCCCACGTCCCAGTTGAACGTGTGACCGCCTAGATCAAAGTAGCCTTCGAACCCCGCCGTCCAGCGATAGGTCTCCAGCTCGCTGTCGGTCGTACGGGGCATTTCCCAGCCGCGACGGGTGAAGTTGGCGGTCTTGCCCAGCGGATTGAAGTAACTGCCGGCATCCAGCGGTGTGCCGAACGAGCTCGACTGGTAGGGATAGCCCGCGATCTGCTGTTCCGTCTTGCGCTTGTTGTAGAGGAAGTCCGTCTTGAACGCGATGTTCTCGTCCAGGTTGTACTTACCCGCGACGAACAGCGAAGTGCGCTGGCTACCCGTCTGCAGCATCATCTGCTGGTTCGAGTTGGCGTACTGGTCCGTCGTCTGCGGGCGGTAGTTCGCGAAATTGCGCGTATCGCTACCCGGGGTCGGCACGCAGTTCGGGTACTTCTTGGTGCTCGCATTCAGCGGGCCGCACGGGGCGTTCACGAGGGCGCCGTACTGACTCACCGCACTCCAGCCGGCCGTCGGCTGCGGGTGGTTCGGGCCCGAGGGGTATTCGCTGAATTCGCGATCCTTGGCCCATACCGGGTCTTCCTTCACGTACTGCGCGCTCATCATGAGCGAGCCGCGGTCGTTGGCGGTGCCCAACGTGAAGTCGTAGATCTGCTTCTTGCCGTCGCCTTGGTCGTACTCGCCCACGTAGGCGTTTGCTTCAGCGCCGGTGTAATTGCTGCGGGTGATCACGTTCACCACGCCTGCGATCGCGTCTGAACCGTAGATCGAGGAACCGCCGTCCTTCAGCACTTCGATGCGCTCGATGGCGGACATCGGAATCTGGTTCAGGTCCTGCAGGCCGGTGGTGTTCGCGCCAAGACGCTTGCCGTTGACCAAAACCAGGGTGCGGTTGGGACCGATGTTGCGCAGGTCGACGTAGTAACCGCCTACGTTTTCACCCGAGGACAGCGCATTGGCGCGGCTGATCGGCGGCGAACCCACCTCCGTGAGGTTCTGCAGGACGTCGGCAACCGAGGTGAAGCCCTGGTTCTCCAATTGCTTGCGGTCGATCATGATGACCGGCTGCGCCGTTTCCACGTCGACGCGCGGAATGCGCGAACCGGTGACGGTGACGGCTTCCAGCTTCTTGGCTTCACCCGGGATAGGACCGGTAGCGTCCTGCGCCAGGACCGGCGCCGCCACCACGAAGGTACCTACGGACAGTGCCACACGCACGGCCACCGTAAGTTTATTATCAACTTTCTTGCGGAACTGCATATTTACTCCCCAGTAAAAGACGTCGGCCCCAACCGACGCCAAAAGGCCGCCTTGCTATGCAAGTGGCAGGTTCTGAAGGCGTTGCACCTCAGAACTTGCTGTCTGCCAGCTGAACAAGCCGGCGGATTCGTGATTACCAATTCGCAACCATTGCGTTCTTGATCTCGGTAGAAGTTGCTCCTTGTGAGCCACAACTACCAAGAACTTACGACCTTATGGGAAAATTCTTGCGAATGTCAACGCTTTCGTAACGCTTGCTTCACGTTGAGATTCGGTTTTCAAGGCCACGCTCCTACTCACAAGTCGCCATCCGCCAGGAAAATGCGATGAATATGCAAAAAATTTCGACCAACGAGTCCTCATCCACCTTCGCTGACCGCATCAAAGTGCTGATCCAGCGGGTGGGCAGCGTCACCGAGATCGCAAGGATGTGCGGGTTCTCCGAAGGTGTCGTGCGCAGCTGGCGCGACGGCAACACGGACCCGTCGCGCGCACGTTGCGTCACGCTGGCTAAGACCCTGGGTATTTCCCTGGTGTGGCTGGTGGCTGGCGAAGGGCAGATTCAGGTCACGGACACCATGGCCTCGGGCGAAGACCTGCCGAATGCGGAAGCATCGGCCAACCGCCATCGGTCCAAGCTGCGCACCGCGGCAGACACCCTGCATGCCAGCGGCCTGGCTATGGATCCGAGCCGCCTGAACACGGCGCTGCGTATCCTGCAGTCGGAGCTGGATCTGGCCGAGAGCCGCCTGACCTTGGCGGACAACGCCGACATGCTGGCTGACCTTTACGAAATCCTGGGTCCGGGCGGCAACGACGTCGACGCCACCGCCATGGTGTCGTTCAATCAGCGCCTGCACGAGCGCGTGAAGCGCGGCCGTCAGATCGTTGCATAAGGTGCTGACCGCGCTCCTGGCATAAAAAAACGGCAGCCGCCTGGCTGCCGTTTTTTATGGGGCGATGACCCGCCGCGTTACAGGCGGGCGATGTCGGCGATGGCACCGAATTGCGCCTTGAGCTGACCCAGCAGGGCCAGTCGGTTGGCGCGCACGGCCGGGTTGTCTGCGTTCACCAGCACGCTGTCGAAGAAGGCATCCACCGGCGCCTGCAACTGGGCGAGGCGCGTTAGCACCGCGGCGTAGTCGCCGGCCTGCAGTGGCGCCACCGTATCGGCGCGGGCTGCGTCGAGCGCGGCATGCAGTGCACGCTCGGCATCTGCCTCGAAATGAGCCGGATCCACCGAAGTGCCCACCGGCACGGCATCCGCCTCCTCAGCCTGCTTGCGCAGAATGTTGGCGACGCGCTTGTTGGCGGCGGCCAGGCTCAGCGCTTCCGACCGGCGGCCAAACTCGCCCACCGCACGCAGGCGGCGATCGAAATCGACCAAACTGGACGGTGACACGGCGAGCACGGCCTCGAACTGTTCGGTGGTGAAGCCCTGCTCGGCGTAATAGCCGCGCAGGCGATCAAGCACGAATTCCACCAGTTCGTCGGCAAGCACCGCCCGACGCTTGCCCGCATCGAGCGCGGGCGCTTTGCCGTCCTTGCCCGGCTTGAGGCCGGCCGCGAGCGCGGCTTCTGGCAACAATTCCAGCGCCTCGACGAAACTGCCGCGCAGGTCGAGCTCGAGACCGCCTTCGACCAGCGTACGCGCAAGACCGAGCGCAGCGCGGCGCAACGCGAACGGATCCTTGTTGCCGCTGGGCTTCATACCGACGGCAAAGATGCCTGCCAGCGTGTCGAACCGATCCGCCACGGCGAGCACCTGGCCAACCTTGCCAGCCGCGATGGCGTCGCCGGCGAAACGGGGCTGGTAGTAGCTGTCCAGCGCGTCGGCCACGTCCTTCGCCTCACCGTGGTGCGAGGCGTAGTAACGGCCCATCACACCCTGCAATTCGGGGAATTCACCGACCATACGGGTGAGCAGATCGCATTTGCTGAGTGCCGCCGCACGCGTCGCCGCGCCGGCATCCACGCCCACGCGACCGGCGATGATGCGAGCCAGCTCGGCCGCGCGCACGCTCTTGTCCCACAGGCTGCCCAGCGCCTGCTGGTAGGTCACATTCTTCAGCTGGTCCTGGTAGCTGGCCAGCGGCTCCTTGAGATCTTCGTCCCAGAAGAACTTGGCATCGGCGAAGCGCGGACGGATCACGCGCTCGTAGCCCTTGCGGATCTCCGACGGCTGCTTGCTCTCGATGTTGGCGATACCGATGAAGTGCTCGGTGAGCTTGCCGTCCTCATCGAACACCGGCACAAATTTTTGATTGGTCTCCATGGTGGTGACCAGGGCTTCCGGCGGCACGGCGAGGAACTCACGATCGAACGTGCATGCAATCGCCACCGGCCATTCGGTGAGGTTGGCGATTTCGTTGAGCAACGCGTCGTCGAGCTGCGGTACGCCACCGGTTTCCTTGGCTGCGCGGGCGACTTCATCGCGGATCTTCTGGCGGCGCTTGGCCGGATCGGCCAGCACCTTCGCCGCAGTCATCGCATCGAGCCAACTGTCGGCATCGGCGACATGCACCGGCTGCGTGTGCATGAAGCGGTGACCGCGTGACTTGCGCCCGCTGGTCAGGCCCAGCACGGACCCATCGACGATGTCCGAACCATGCAGGATCACCAGCCAGTGCGCAGGACGCACGAAGCTGTAATCGTGATCGCCCCAGCGCATGGGCTTGGGAATGGGCAGGCCCTTGAGCGCCTCGTCGACGATCTCCGGCAGCAACGCCGCGACGGGCTGACCCGGTTTCACCGCGCGGAACACGAACCACGAACCCTTATCGGTTTCGAGCTTCTCCAACTGCTCCACCGTGACGCCACACGACTGCGCAAAGCCTTGCAGGGCCTTGCTCGGCTGGCCATTCGCATCCAGCGCAGCGTTGACGGCAGGGCCACGACGCTCGAGGTTTTGCTCCGGCTGGTTCACCGCCACCGAAGGGATATGGACGGCCAAACGGCGAGGCGAGGCATACAGCTTGGCCTCATCCAGGCTGGCTTCAACACCACGCTTAGCCAGGCCGTCGCAAATGCCGCGTGAGAAGGCTGCGGCCAGTTCGTCCAGCGCCTTGGGCGGCAGTTCCTCAGTGCCCAGCTCAATCAACAGCGGCTTGGTGGCGGCGCTCATGCGGCCTGCTCCTTGAGGTTCTTCTTCAGGCCCGGGAAGCCGAGCTTTTCACGTTGTGCCACATAGGCCTCGGCCACTGCGCGGGCCAGCGTGCGCACGCGCAGGATGTAGCGCTGACGTTCGGTCACGCTGATGGCACGGCGGGCATCAAGCAAATTGAAGGTATGGCTGGCTTTCATCACCTGCTCATAGGCTGGCAACGGCAGGCCAACGGCGATCAGCTTGTTGGCCTCGCCTTCGCACACGTCGAACCAGCGCAGCAATTCCGGCACGTTGGCGTGCTCGAAGTTGTACGTGCTTTGTTCCACTTCGTTTTGATGGAACACGTCGCCATAGGTGACCGTGCCGTGCGGGCCTTCGGTCCACACCAGGTCGTAGATGTTGTCGACGTTCTGCAGGTACATGGCCAGGCGCTCGAGACCGTAGGTGATCTCACCGGTCACGGGACGACACTCCAGGCCACCGGCTTGCTGGAAGTAAGTGAACTGGGTCACTTCCATGCCGTTGAGCCAGACCTCCCAACCCAGGCCCCAGGCGCCCAGCGTGGGCGATTCCCAGTTGTCCTCGACGAAGCGCAAGTCGTGCACCAGCGGATCCAGGCCCAACTCCTTCAGCGAACCGATGTACAGGTCCAGGATGTTGTCCGGATTGGGCTTCATCACCACCTGATACTGGTAGTAATGCTGCAAGCGGTTGGGATTTTGGCCGTAGCGGCCGTCGGTAGGACGGCGCGAGGGCTGCACATAGGCCGCCGCCCACGGCTCGGGACCGAGCGAACGCAGGAAGGTGGCAGGGTGGAAGGTGCCGGCGCCGACCTCGGTATCGAGGGGCTGCAGCAAGACACAACCCTGCGCCGCCCAGTAGCGGTTGAGGGTCTGGATCACATCTTGGAAGGTGCGCGCGGACATGGCTTTCCGTGGGCTTGAATAAAGCGGGTTAGTATAGCCGGGACCGCATTCTCCGCTGGATTCCGGCGAAAAATGCCCACCAGGAGAGATCGCTGCATGGCCGCTTCGCCGCAATCCGTGTCCCTGCTCGGCCGCCATAACCGGCTGGTACTCGACGACATGCTGGCCACACTGGTGGTTGATGGGTATTTGCTGGCCGAAGATGCCAAGCAGGTCCGCATGGGATCCCGCAGTGGGCGCAGCACGGTGGAGCTGCATCCGTTGGTGCTGGTGGCGAATGCCAAACTGCCCAACCAGCGCGATCCGGGTCGCCCGCTGAGCCTGGAGGCACTGACCGAGTGGCTGGCACGTCACGCCCAGCTGCCGTACCTCAAGATCGACCCGATGAAGATCAACGCAGCCTCGGTGACCCAGGTGGTCAGCCGTGCTTACGCGGAGCGCCATCGCATCCTGCCCGTCGCTGTCACGTCGGGCGAAGTGACCTTCGCCACCTGCGAACCGTTCGATAACGGCTGGGCGCCTGATCTGTCGCACATGATTCGCCGCGACGTGAAGCGTGTGGTGTCCAATCCGATCGACATCAATCGCTACCTGGCCGAATTCTATGGGGTGCAGCGCTCCATCCAACTGGCACAGGACGCCAAGGGTCAAGGTACGCCGTCGGGAATTCTCAACTTCGAACAGCTGCTGGAACTGGGCAAGAGCGGCGAGGTTGGCGCGGATGACCGCCACGTTGTGCATATTGTCGACTGGCTGCTGCAGTACGCCTTCGAGCAACGCGCCTCGGACATCCACCTGGAGCCGCGCCGCGACGCAGGCCTCATGCGCTTTCGCATTGACGGTGTGATGCACAAGGTGTTCGAGCTACCGCCGCCGGTGATGACTGCGGTGACTGCACGTATCAAGATCCTTTCGCGCATGGACGTAGCGGAGAAGCGCCGGCCGCAGGATGGCCGCATCAAGACGCGCTCCTCAACCGGCCGTGAAGTGGAACTGCGTATCTCCACCATGCCGACGGCGTTCGGCGAAAAGGTGGTGATGCGTATCTTTGACCCGGACATCGTCGCCAAAGACTTCTCGCAACTGGGTTTCTCTGCGGAGGAAAACGACTCGTGGCGCACGATGGTCGAGCGGCCGCACGGCATTGTGCTGGTGACTGGCCCCACCGGTTCGGGCAAGACCACGACGTTGTATTCCACGCTCAAGCACCTCGCCACACCCGAACTGAATGTATGTACGGTGGAAGACCCGATCGAAATGGTCAGCCCCGAGTTCAACCAGATGCAGGTACAGCCGGCGATCGATCTGGACTTCGCGATGGGTGTGCGCACGCTGCTCCGACAGGATCCGGACATCATCATGGTGGGCGAAATCCGCGATCTGGAGACCGCACAGATGGCGGTGCAAGCCTCGCTTACAGGCCACCTCGTGCTATCAACGCTGCATACCAACGATGCGCCTAGCGCAATCACGCGCCTGCTCGATCTTGGCGTGCCGCATTACCTGATCCAATCGACGTTGACGGGTGTCGTCGCGCAGCGACTGGTGCGCACACTATGCGCGCACTGCAAACAGGAAACCGAGCAGGATCCGCACGAGTGGACCGCCCTTACACACGGCTGGTCGGTGCCTTTGCCCGGTAAGGTGTTCAAGCCGGTTGGCTGCCTGGAATGTCGCAACACCGGTTTCATGGGACGCACCGGTATCTATGAGATGTTGCCGCTGACGTCGCGGCTGCGTGGTTTGATTTCGGCACAGCTGGACCTGGGGCATTTTGGCCACGCAGCCCTGGCCGAAGGCATGCGCCCGTTGCGTATTTCCGCCGCAGCCCAAGTGGCCCGCGGAGTCACCACGGTGAAGGAAGTCCTGACCGTGATTCCACCGATTGAACATGGCACCGTCTGAAGCTGTCTAACCGTCTCACCTTGCACTCGTATCGCATGAAGCCTGTACTGATCATCCGCACCGGTCGCGCCCCTGATTCCATCCGAGCACGGCACGGTGATTTCCCTCATTGGTTTCGCCTTGGTGCGCAACTTTCTCCCGAGCGCATGCGCGTGATCGATGTAGAGGCAGGCGAAGAGCTACCGCCGCCGAGCCAAGTGGCCGGAGCGTTGATCACCGGCTCTGCTGCCATGGTCACGGAGCGTAGACCGTGGAGCGAGCGCACTGCAGGGTGGATCCGCGATGCCATGGATCTGGAGCTGCCCCTGTTCGGCGTGTGTTACGGACATCAGCTGATGTCGCACGCGCTCGGCGGCCGCGTCGACTATCTGCCCGGCGGCCGAGAGATCGGTACCGTATCGCTGAGCGTACTTGACGTAGCGAAGAACGACCCGCTTGCGAGCGCGTTGCCATCCACCTTCCGCGCGCACGCCACGCATGAGCAGAGCGTGCTCGAACTGCCCAAAGGCACGACGGTGCTGGCGAGCTCGGACCGCGATCCGAACCATCTCGTGCGTTATGGCAAGAACGCGATGAGCACGCAGTTCCATCCCGAGTTCAACGCCGACGTGATGCGCGCTTACATTCATCGCAAGCAGCACGACATGAAGCGCGAGGGGTTTGATCCGCACCACACCTTCAGGCAAGTCGCACCCACACCGCTCGCCCGTCGCCTGTTCCGTCAGTTCTCCCGACATCACGGATTGGCCACGGGCTGACGCGGTTGTCACGGGCGGGGTCTAGAATGATCTATAGGTGAGCCGGACGAATCCGGGCGCCGCCACACGGATAGACATTATGGGTCGACAACCGCATGTGCACCGAGCGTCCGTGATTGCGATACGCCTGGTCGACATCGCCGACACGATCGACCTCACCGCAGCGGAATCTCTATGGGTGCAGCAGGCGCGCACCGCTGCCGCGCGCAGCCGGTTGGCGACAGCGCCGCCCAAGGCAATGACGTTCGGCGTACCGCCAGTGGAACTCACACTTGGCGCCATTCAGGTCGACATTGCCGGACAAACGGTGCAGGCGACGGCGCTGGCAAGACTGTACGAATTCGGTGTGGCGGCCTTTTCCATCCGTGTGCCTGCCGATGACTTGCCATGGCCGGACTTCAGTGCACGCGTGAATGCGGTGGATGCATCGCTCGGCATCGCATCGGGTACCGACCTGTGGAACCGGCTGGTGGTGCAGATCACAGGCATCATGCGCCCGGCACTGTTGAGACCCAACCAAGCGCCGCTGCATGAGGACTATCTGCTAGGACTCGTGCATTCACTGGAGGGCGTCACCAGTACAGCGGCATTGCACGACGAGCTTGATTTGGTGCCCCTGCTAGCCGGCGAGTCCAGGCCACTTTCGGAGCAGGCGCGCCAGGAGTTGCTACGGCAGCGCTTCTCCTATTACACCGATGACCTCGCGGTGCTCACATGGGATCGTGCGTTCATCTATGAGCCGCGCGACGACTCGGACGTCGCCGATGTGCTTGAAGTCGCCAACGCGCAGCTACTGGAACTTCGTTATTACGACGAGCTGCTGGATGCTGAGCTGCCGCGCATGTACGACCTGGTGGAAGCGACCCATCACGTGGCGAACCCCTTTGCTGCACGGCGTTATGCAGACCTTGCTCGCCATCTCTACACGCTCGTGGCGGAAGTCACCGAGATAACGGAGAAAGTGGATAACGCGCTGCAGGTCACCGAGGACGTCTATCTTGCGCGCGTCTATGCCGCTGCGCTGGAGTTGTTTCGCGTTCCACACGTGAGCAAGGCGGTGGATCGCAAGCTGTCCATCATTCGCGACAGCTATTCGGCGCTTTACGAGGAAGCTTCAGGCAAGCGTGGCGAGCTGCTCGAGTTGGCGATCATCGCGCTGATCGTGGTGGAAATCGTGATTGCTGTTATCCGCCACGTCTAGCGAAAGGCTCATCGACCGCGGGGAGGCATGGGGAAAGGCGTGATCTTCTGGCCATCGCCAGCGTCGCGAATCACCAGTGCCCCCTTGCTCTCCACTTCTTCGATGCGCACGACAGACTGCATGGGCAAATGAAGTACGCGCGTATCTTTGAATTCCTCGCGTAGCTTTTCTTCGGTGGGATCCACCAGCAGCCCCTCTCCGACCGGCTCGAATACCAATTCGCCGACCTCGGTAAACCCCCAAAGGCTGCTAGAAGCCACATGCCGGGCATAGAGCTCGTAGCACTTGCCCAGGTGGAGGAAGGTCACCTTGTAGAGTTTCTTGTTGCGCATACGCCTATTTTAGCCGCGCAGGCGCCGTGCAATGGCGCCTCGTGAGAACAGTGCGAATACGAGGCCGAACAGGAAACCGGCGATGTGCGTCCACCAGACCACCGCGCCATAGCTCGGCCCGACGTAGCTGAAGAGCAGCTGCAACAGGATCCAGATGCCAATCAACAGAAAAGCCGGGACGCGTACGAACTCCAGGTAAAAACCGAGCGGCAAGACCAGACCCAGCCGTGCGCGGGGAAAAAGCGCGATATACGTGCCCAATACTGCCGATACAGCACCGCTGCATCCAATGATCGGAGAACGAATACCGACCAATGACAGCGCACCAACCAGATTGGCCACCATGCCGCCAAGTACAAACAGCAGCAGGAAACGAAACGAGCCTAGCGCTCGCTCTGCCGGCAGGCCGAAGATCACCAGAAAGAGCAGGTTGCCAAGCAAATGCAGCCAAGCGAGATGGATGAAAAGCGCGGTGAACAGCCGGAGCAGAGAGGGATCATGCAGCTGCGGCAGCAGCGGGGCCTTCGGATCGAAAATGTCCGCCGGCACCGTACCCCATTCCAACCACATCGACATGCGCTGTGGCCCCGGCATCAACGCCAATCCGACGAAACTGATCACGCATACGACGACCAGGAGCACGGTAGCCCACTGAACGTGTCGGCGGCGGTGGGTTTCGACATGGACAAACACAGAAGCGCTCCGCAGGATGCAGGCAGGGTTGACCTTGCATCATAGGCGATAAGTTTTTCCTGCACAGGGGAAACTCATACGCACCGGGTGCGATGACATCTCGATCTGTGTCGAGCGCTGACTTTCCTTTCGCGCAAAAACAAACGCCTTCCCGGATGGGAAGGCGTTTGAGGGATAAAGCCCCTGGCGGTGACCTACTCTTGCATGAGGATTCACACTACCATCGGCGCAGCTGCGTTTCACTTCCGAGTTCGGGATGGGATCGGGTGGGACCACAGCGCTATAGCCGCCAGGGAAAGGGTGGGAACAGCGCATAAATGCGCCAGTTCCGCAGAGGGTGTAAACGAGTGACAAGCGTTTGGTGAAATTCGAACTAGATGTTTCGTCGAGACGATAATGTCTGCGAAGCGTCTTGGGGTTATATGGTCAAGCCTCACGGCTCATTAGTACGCGTAAGCTCAATGCATTGCTGCACTTCCACACCGCGCCTATCAACCACCTAGTCTTGATGGTGCCTTAAGGAGACTCGAAGTCTCGGGAGATCTCATCTTGAGGCGCGCTTCCCGCTTAGATGCTTTCAGCGGTTATCGCTTCCGTTCGTAGCTACCGGGCAATGCCATGGGCATGACAACCCGAACACCAGCGGAACGTCCACTCCGGTCCTCTCGTACTAGGAGCAGCCCCTCTCAAATCTCCAACGCCCACGACAGATAGGGACCGAACTGTCTCACGACGTTCTGAACCCAGCTCGCGTACCACTTTAAATGGCGAACAGCCATACCCTTGGGACCGGCTACAGCCCCAGGATGTGATGAGCCGACATCGAGGTGCCAAACACCGCCGTCGATATGAACTCTTGGGCGGTATCAGCCTGTTATCCCCGGAGTACCTTTTATCCGTTGAGCGATGGCCCTTCCATACAGAACCACCGGATCACTAAGACCTACTTTCGTACCTGCTTGATCCGTCGATCTCGCAGTCAAGCACGCTTATGCCTTTGCACACAGTGCGCGATGTCCGACCGCGCTGAGCGTACCTTCGTGCTCCTCCGTTACTCTTTGGGAGGAGACCGCCCCAGTCAAACTACCCACCACACACGGTCCCTGATCCGGATTACGGACCTAGGTTAGAACGTCAAGCACTTCAGGGTGGTATTTCAAGGATGGCTCCACCGAAACTAGCGTCTCGGTTTCATAGCCTCCCACCTATCCTACACAGAAGAACTCAACGTTCAGTGTGAAGCTGTAGTAAAGGTTCACGGGGTCTTTCCGTCTTGCCGCGGGAACGCTGCATCTTCACAGCGATTTCAATTTCACTGAGTCTCGGGTGGAGACAGCGCCGCTGTCGTTACGCCATTCGTGCAGGTCGGAACTTACCCGACAAGGAATTTCGCTACCTTAGGACCGTTATAGTTACGGCCGCCGTTTACTGGGGCTTCGATCAAGAGCTTCGCCTTGCGGCTGACCCCATCAATTAACCTTCCAGCACCGGGCAGGCGTCACACCCTATACGTCCACTTTCGTGTTTGCAGAGTGCTGTGTTTTTGATAAACAGTCGCAGCGGCCAGGTTACTGCGACCCTCCAATGCTCAGTCACGCACGTGACCACATCGGAGGGCGCACCTTCTCCCGAAGTTACGGTGCCATTTTGCCTAGTTCCTTCACCCGAGTTCTCTCAAGCGCCTTGGGATTCTCACCCTGCCTACCAGTGTCGGTTTACGGTACGGTTTCTCTGTAGCTGAAGCTTAGTGGCTTTTCCTGGAAGCGTAGTATCAGTCACTTCGTCCAAAAGGACTCGTCTCGGTGCTCGGCATAAAGAGGGCCGGATTTGCCTAACCCTCATGCCTACCGCCTTTCCCCGGGACAACCAACGCCCGGTAGACCTAACTTTCTCCGTCCCCACATCGCACTACAGACAAGTGCTGGAATATTAACCAGCTTCCCATCGACTACGCATTTCTGCCTCGCCTTAGGGGCCGACTCACCCTGCGCCGATGAACGTTGCGCGAGGAAACCTTGGGCTTTCGGCGTGGGGGCTTTTCACCCCCATTATCGTTACTCATGTCAGCATTCGCACTTCCGATACCTCCAGCAAGCTTCTCAACTCACCTTCACAGGCTTACGGAACGCTCCTCTACCGCGCACACAAAGTGTGCACCCCGAGCTTCGGTGTATAGCTTAGCCCCGTTAAATCTTCCGCGCAGACCGACTCGACCAGTGAGCTATTACGCTTTCTTTAAAGGGTGGCTGCTTCTAAGCCAACCTCCTGGCTGTCTATGCCTTTCCACATCGTTTTCCACTTAGCTATAACTTGGGGACCTTAGCTGCGGGTCTGGGTTGTTTCCCTTTTCACGACGGACGTTAGCACCCGCCGTGTGTCTCCCGTACATTCTGTCCTGGTATTCGGAGTTTGCCATGGTTTACTAAGCCGCGATGGCCCGCTAGCCATAACAGTGCTCTACCCCCAGGAAGATTCATACGAGGCGCTACCTAAATAGCTTTCGAGGAGAACCAGCTATCTCCGAGTTTGTTTAGCCTTTCACTCCTATCCACAGCTCATCCCCATCTATTGCAACAGATGTGGGTTCGGTCCTCCAGTGCGTGTTACCGCACCTTCAACCTGGCCATGGATAGATCACTCGGTTTCGGGTCTACTGCCAGAGACTATGCGCCCTATTCAGACTCGGTTTCCCTTCGCCTCCCCTATACGGTTAAGCTTGCCACTGACAGTAAGTCGCTGACCCATTATACAAAAGGTACGCAGTCACCCTTGCGGGCTTCCACTGCTTGTACGTATACGGTTTCAGGGTCTATTTCACTCCCCTCTCCGGGGTTCTTTTCGCCTTTCCCTCACGGTACTAGTTCGCTATCGGTCAGTCAGGAGTATTTAGCCTTGGAGGATGGTCCCCCCATGTTCAGACAGGGTTTCTCGTGCCCCGCCTTACTCAATTTCATCTCTAATGCCCTTTCGCCTACGGGGCTATCACCCGCTATGGCCGGCCTTTCCAAACCGTTCGGCTAAAACACTAGAAACTTTTGGGCTAGTCCGCGTTCGCTCGTCGCTACTGACGGAATCTCGGTTGATTTCTTTTCCTCCGGGTACTTAGATATTTCAGTTCCCCGGGTTCGCCCTGCATGACTATGTATTCATCATGCAGTACTCCTTGCGGAGTGGGTTTCCCCATTCGGACATTGCCGGATCAAAGCTTGTTGCCAGCTCCCCGACACTTTTCGCAGGCTGCCACGTCCTTCATCGCCTCTGACTGCCAAGGCATCCACCGTATACGCTTGGTCGCTTGACCATATAACCCCAAGTCGCCTCGGGGCCGATAACGCATCACTTACGAGGTAATGATTATCGATGTCCAAACAACGCGTTCGCTTAATTGCCTCAACGACACATCTCGGTTCGGTTTCGAACCAAAACGCTTGTCACTCGTTTACTTTGTCAAAGAACACAAGAACGGCCACAATGCCGCCTCGTTTCTAAATCTTTATGTGTGCGCTGCCTTCATTTCACGTCGTGCCACCAAAATGGTGGAGCCAGTCAGGATCGAACTGACGACCCCCTGCTTGCAAAGCAGGTGCTCTCCCAGCTGAGCTATGGCCCCAAGTGATTCAGTGGTGGGTCTGGGAGGACTCGAACCACCGGCCTCACCCTTATCAGGGGTGCGCTCTAACCACCTGAGCTACAGACCCGGGAACCTTTGCATCAACAAAAAAACCTCGCCGACGACGTTACCGTCGAAGCGGGGTTTCTTTGAAGAAACCGACCAGGGATGGCCGGCCTTGCTTGTCGCGGCAAACATGCCGCGTGAAGCAATACTTCGCGTGAAATAAAGTGCAGGTGTCTTGTGTGGACGTCTTGCGGGGAGAAGATGTCGTTCTCGAAAGGAGGTGATCCAGCCGCACCTTCCGATACGGCTACCTTGTTACGACTTCACCCCAGTCATGAACCACTCCGTGGTCGTCGTCCCCCTTGCGGTTAGACTAACGGCTTCTGGAGCAACTCACTCCCATGGTGTGACGGGCGGTGTGTACAAGGCCCGGGAACGTATTCACCGCAGCATAGCTGATCTGCGATTACTAGCGATTCCGACTTCATGGAGTCGAGTTGCAGACTCCAATCCGGACTGGGATCGGCTTTCTGGGATTGGCTCCACCTCGCGGTATTGCAACCCTCTGTACCGACCATTGTAGTACGTGTGTAGCCCTGGCCGTAAGGGCCATGATGACTTGACGTCATCCCCACCTTCCTCCGGTTTGTCACCGGCAGTCTCCTTAGAGTTCCCACCATTACGTGCTGGCAACTAAGGACAAGGGTTGCGCTCGTTGCGGGACTTAACCCAACATCTCACGACACGAGCTGACGACAGCCATGCAGCACCTGTGTTCTGATTCCCGAAGGCACTCCCGCATCTCTGCAGGATTCCAGACATGTCAAGGCCAGGTAAGGTTCTTCGCGTTGCATCGAATTAAACCACATACTCCACCGCTTGTGCGGGCCCCCGTCAATTCCTTTGAGTTTCAGTCTTGCGACCGTACTCCCCAGGCGGCGAACTTAACGCGTTAGCTTCGACACTGATCTCCGAGTTGAGACCAACATCCAGTTCGCATCGTTTAGGGCGTGGACTACCAGGGTATCTAATCCTGTTTGCTCCCCACGCTTTCGTGCCTCAGCGTCAGTGTTGATCCAGATGGCCGCCTTCGCCACTGATGTTCCTCCCGATCTCTACGCATTTCACCGCTACACCGGGAATTCCACCATCCTCTATCACACTCTAGCTATCCAGTATCCATTGCCATTCCCAGGTTGAGCCCGGGGATTTCACAACAGACTTAAATAACCGCCTACGCACGCTTTACGCCCAGTAATTCCGATTAACGCTTGCACCCTTCGTATTACCGCGGCTGCTGGCACGAAGTTAGCCGGTGCTTATTCCTCAGGTACCGTCAGCCCCACCGGATATTAGCCGGTAGTATTTCGCTCCTGATAAAAGTGCTTTACAACCCGAAGGCCTTCTTCACACACGCGGCATTGCTGGATCAGGCTTGCGCCCATTGTCCAATATTCCCCACTGCTGCCTCCCGTAGGAGTCTGGACCGTGTCTCAGTTCCAGTGTGGCTGATCATCCTCTCAGACCAGCTAGCGATCGTCGCCTTGGTAGGCCATTACCCTACCAACTAGCTAATCGCACATCGGTTCGTCCAACCGCGCAAGGCCCGAAGGTCCCCTGCTTTCTCTCGTAAGACGTATGCGGTATTAGCGTAAGTTTCCCTACGTTATCCCCCACGTTTGGGTAGATCCCGATGCATTACTCACCCGTCCGCCACTCGCCACCCATAGAGCAAGCTCTACTGTGCTGCCGTTCGACTTGCATGTGTTAGGCATGCCGCCAGCGTTCAATCTGAGCCAGGATCAAACTCTTCACTTAAGTTTTCGACCTCATGACCACCCGAAGGCAACCACTCGATCTATCTTTCTGAAGCGTTAGTCCTAACCATAAAACGTCAAGCTTTTGAATTGACTCTTAGGTTAGACGCTTGCATATATGGACATTCAATCATCCACGCAAGACGCCCACACAAGTCACCTGCGCACACTGTCAAAGATCTCAATCACTTGCGGTCCGTTTCCGTTTCCGCTTCGGAACATTTCGTTCCGAGTGAGCCGCTCATCTTACATCGTTTTTCCTGTCCGTCAACACCTTCAGCGAAATCTTTTTGCTTCAGGCTTTTCGGCAGAACCCTGTGAGGAAGAGCTTCTCGTCAGGGCAGGAGCGGAATAATAGCGTGGCCCCCCCAGGGTTGGGAAGGGGGGGAAGCACGTTTTTTTTCACATTGATGACACACGCCCGCGTGTGGCGTTCGTAAGCGCACGTGCTACCAAGGTATTTCTGAAATTGAGCGCTCGTATGACAACGGGCCGAGGGCTTAAATGCGGTCGTCTCCGCCCTGGTTCACATGAAATCCAGGCCATGGAGCTCCGTGATCAGCGCCTCTCCTTATATGGAGTTCGCCATGATCGACGCGGCCCCTATACCGTTGCCATAGAAGTCAGCTCCGTCGGGAAGCCGAGTCTCAACGTGCTTTTCTGGCAGCCAAGAGCATCGTGCACGTAACAGGCTTGCATAGAGTGGCGAAGAAAACGGCCAGCGGATCCCGGCGAAGGACGCAGCCGCTATTGGGCGCTCCCTATCGGGGCTTTATGTCCCCGAGCGCCTGGGCGGGATGGTGGCGTGCATTGGCGCCCGAGTCGTGAACGTCGGCGCGGCCGGCTCGGCGTGGTGGTCGTTGGCCGCCAAGTCATGCCGGCATGGAACGCCGACATGATAGGGAATGAGGTCTTCGGGACTGAGCCTGTCCAGGATGTCCCACTCATCTTCGAACGGAATGAACTGCTGCATGGTGCTGCTCCTGCCTGGGTTGCCCACCTTTTCCGGCTTGCAGGAGCATCTAAACAAACGGCCCGGTCCGTACGATGACGGAATCGGGCCGTTTCAGGGCAACGCGAGGATCAGGATCAGTCGATTTCGATCATCTCGAAGTCTTCCTTCGTCGCGCCGCAGTCCGGGCAGGTCCAGGTATCGGGAACATCGGCCCAACGGGTGCCGGGCTCGATGCCTTCGTCGGGCAAGCCCAGGGCCTCTTCATAGATGAAGCCACAGACGACACACATCCATTTGCGCAGGGTGCCGGTTTCGTTGGTGCTCTGATTCATCGTGAACTGCTTGATATGGACAATAAGAGGTTCATTCTCGCAACTCCCCCGCCGATGCGAAAGCGTATGGCGCCGCTTTTCCAGGACTGATTGGCATGCATACAAAACTCCAGGGCCGAGGCCTTTATGTCATTACCGACGGCCCTCGCCGCGATCTGCTCGAAACCGTGGCGCAGGCGCTGGCCGGCGGGGCCCGGTTGCTGCAATACCGGGACAAGACGACCGATCATTCGCGCCGGCTCGATGAAGCCCGGGCGCTCCGTGCCCTATGCGCTGCCCGTGACGTCCCCATGATCGTCAACGACGACGTGGAGCTGGCGCGCGCGGCAGGTGCAGCAGGCGTACATCTGGGCGAAGACGACTGTAATGTAGCCGCCGCCCGCGCAGTACTTGGCGAGAGCGCCATCATCGGCGTGTCCTGCTACGACTCGTTGGAGCGCGCCCGCGACCTGGCTTCCGCCGGTGCCGATTACATTGCCTTTGGCGCGTTCTTTCCATCGCCCACGAAGCCGCATGCACGCCGTGCTTCGTTCGACCTGCTGCGGCAGTCCGCCGCGCTCGGCGTGCCGCGAGTGGCGATCGGCGGCATCACACCAGACAATGGCGGCTCACTGATCGATGCCGGCGCCGATTACCTGGCCGTGATCTCGGCCGTCTTCGGCGACCCGGACGTCCGCGGTGCCGCCGAACGCTTCGCCCAACTCTTCACTTCGCATTGAGATCCCCACGATGACCACCAATCACGAACTCTTCCAACGTGCGCAGCAACTGATGCCCGGCGGCGTGAACTCGCCGGTGCGCGCCTTCAAGTCGGTGGGTGGCGAACCATTCTTCACCGCGCGAGCGGATGGCCCGTATCTGTGGGACGTCGAAGGCAAGCGGTATATCGACTACGTCGGTTCGTGGGGGCCGATGATCGTGGGCCATAACCACCCGCACGTGCGTGAGGCCGTTGAGAAGGCGGTGAAGAACGGCCTCTCGTATGGCACGCCCTGCCCCGCCGAAATCACCATGGCGGAAACCATCACCCGCCTGATTCCGTCCATCGACATGGTGCGCATGGTCAATTCGGGCACGGAGGCCACCATGTCGGCCATCCGTCTGGCCCGCGGCGCGACGGGGCGCAACCTGATCGTGAAGTTCGAGGGCTGCTACCACGGCCACGGTGACAGCTTCCTGGTGAAAGCCGGCTCGGGCGCGCTCACTTTCGGCGTGCCGACCTCGCCCGGCGTGCCGAAGGCCAATGCTGACCTGACCCTCACACTCACCTATAACGACCTCGACGCCGCGGTGCGCTTGTTCGACGAGCACGGCCACGACATCGCCGGCCTGATCATCGAACCGGTGGCAGGCAACATGAATTGCATCCCGCCGAAGGACGGCTACCTGCAGGGCCTGCGCGAGCTCTGCACCAAGCACGGCGCGCTGCTGATTTTCGACGAGGTGATGACGGGCTTCCGCGTAGCGCTTGGCGGCGCGCAGGCGTATTACGGTGTGACGCCGGATCTAACCACCTTCGGCAAGATCATCGGCGGTGGTATGCCGGTGGGCGCGTATGGCGGTCGCCGCGACCTGATGCAGCAGATCGCACCGGCCGGTCCGATTTACCAGGCGGGCACGCTATCGGGCAATCCGGTGGCCATGGCGGCAGGCTTGGCCATGCTGGAGCTTATCCAAGCACCGGGTTTCTACGACCAGCTAGCCGCACGCACGCGCCTGCTCACCGACGGCCTTCAGGCGGTGGCGGACGGCGAAGGTGTGGCGTTCAGCACCAATCGGGTGGGCGGCATGTTCGGCCTGTTCTTCACCAAGGAAAAGGTGGACAGCTACGCACAGGCCACGGCAGCGGACACCACCATGTTCAACCGCTTCTTCCACGGCATGCTGGAACGTGGTGTCTATCTCGCTCCATCCGCCTTCGAGGCAGGCTTTGTCTCCAGCACCCATAGCGAGCAGGACATCGCCGATACGCTGGAAGCCGCCCGTGGCGCCCTGCGCGCGGCGCGTGCTGGCTGAGGTGACGCTGCGCTGCCTCCTGTTCGACTTGGACGAGGTCCTGGTGGACTACGACCGTTCGGTGCGCGTGAGTCATCTGGCTCACGCCATCGGCTGCGCGTCGGAGGCCGTACAGGAGGCGATCTACGGCTCGGGGATCGAGGATGCCGCCGATAGCGGCATGCTGACGGCGGCGTCCTATCTCGATGCACTCAGTGCACATCTCGCTCGCACCGTCACGGTGGACGCATGGACGGCCGCGCGCCGGGCTGCCACGCAAGTACGGGGCGACGTATTGGGACTAGCCACTGCACTAGCTACGCGGGTCACCGTGGCGATCCTTACCAACAACGGTGTGCTGATGGCGGAACAGCTGCCGCGGATCGTTCCGGCGCTGTTTCCACTCTTCGAGGGGCGTGCCTTCGCCTCGGCACAGTTCAGCGCCCGCAAGCCGCAGGCACAGGTCTACACGAGGTGCCTGGATCGGCTCGGCGTGCCAGCCAATGCGACGCTGTTCGTCGACGACAATCGAGACAACGTTGACGGCGCTCGTGAGGCGGGGCTGGTGGCGCATCACTATCGCGACCTCACCGGGCTGAAGACCGCGCTCGCCAACTTCAGCCTGATCTGATCCAGCCTTCCCGATGCGGGCGCTATGCTGCCTCCCATTGCGACAGGGAGCCCGCCGCATGAGCAAGCAACCGCCCTTCCCCTTCGATTCCGTCGTGGCACCAGCTACAAGCACAGGCTGGCGTGCCCGCTGGTTCCACATCATCTTCGGTCATGACGATGCACCGGGTCGCCTGTTCGACCTGATCCTGATCGTGGCAATCCTGTCGAGCATCATCGTCACCATGCTCGATACCGTGATGGACCGCACGCTCGGTTTGCGCATCTGTTCTACGTGTTGGAGTGGGTCTTCACCGTGGCGTTCACGCTGGAGTACGCGATGCGCCTGAGCGTGGTAGCGCAACCGCGGCGCTACGCCTTCAGCTTCTTCGGTGTCGTGGACCTGCTCGCGGTATTGCCGACCTACGTGAGCCTGATGGTGACAGGCAGCCAGTACCTGATCGTGATCCGGGCGGTGCGCATTCTGCGCACCTTCCGCGTGCTTAAGATGACGCGCTACGTCGGTGAGGCGGATCTGCTGTGGGGCACCCTGGTTAAGGCGCGACGGAAGATTTTCATCTTCATCAGCACGATCCTTACCCTGGTACTGATCTTCGGTGCGCTGATGTATCTGGTCGAGGGGCCAGAGAACGGCTTCACCAGCATCCCCCGCGCTATGTACTGGGCGGTGGTGACCATGACGACGGTGGGCTTCGGCGATATCACCCCGCACACCACCCTGGGTCAGATACTCACCTCTCTGATCATGCTGGTGGGCTACAGCATCATCGCGGTACCAACCGGCATCTTTGCAGCCGAACTGGCCGCGGGCATTCGTGACGCCCGCCAACATTCCGCTTGCCCGGCATGCAACCTACAGGCGCATGAGGTGGATGCGAAGTTTTGCCGGAGGTGCGGAGAATCGCTGGCGGGACCGATGCAGCCCAGCACCGCGGATGAACACGCAGGCCAGCAATAAGCGCAGAAACTTATTGCGCGAAGAGTGCACTTCTCCTGGGGAAGCGCACCGCCGACGGGTCGTTCAGCCCGCGATGAAACTGCGCAATGCGGTCTCAAGACGCTGCAGACCTTCGGTGACATCCTCGTCGCTAATGTTGAGCGCGGGCACGAAGCGCAGCACATCCGGACCCGCCTGCAGCACGAGCAGGCCGTGTGCCGCCGCGTGATCAAGGATGACGCCGGCTTTGCCCTTGTTCGCCTCATTGAGCACGGCACCGAGCATCAGACCACGCCCGCGCACCTCGTCGAACAAGTGCAGCGAGGCATTGATGCGCTGCAAGCCATCGCGCAAAGCCTGCGACTGGCGCGCGACATTGGCCAACAGTTCCGGTGAGGACAGCTTACGCAGCGCCACGCGCGCCACCGCAGCCCCCAGCGGGTTGCCACCGAACGTGGTGCCGTGCGCACCGAACTGCATCACGTCGGCCACCTTGGGGCCGGCCAACATGGCGCCGATGGGGAAGCCGCAGCCCAACGCCTTGGCCAGGGTGACGATGTCCGGCTTCACACCGTCTTGTACATAGGCGAACAACGTACCCGAACGCCCCATGCCGCACTGGATTTCATCCAGCACCAACAGTGCGTTGTACTGATCGCACAGTTCGCGCACGCGCTGGACGAACCCGGGCGCTGCCGGTAGCACGCCACCTTCGCCCTGCACAGGCTCGAGCATCACGGCGGCCACGTCGCCGTGTGCGAAGGCAGCCTCCAGCGCCGGCACGTCATTGAAGTCGAGATAGCGGAAGCCACCGGGCAGCGGCTCGTACCCCTCTTGATACTTGGGCTGCGCCGTCGCCGTCACCGCCGCCAGCGTGCGGCCATGGAAGGAGCCGCGGAAAGTGATGATGACGCGCTTGCCCGCCTCGCGCCCTTGCGACGTAGCCCACTTGCGCACCAGCTTGATCGCCGCCTCGTTGGCTTCCGCGCCGGAGTTGCAGAAGAACACGCGCTCGGCAAAACCGGAGGATGCCACCAGCTCTTCTGCCAGGCGCAACGGCGGCTCGCTGTAGAACACATTGCTGGTGTGCCAGAGCTTATGTGCCTGCGTGGTCAGGGCCTCGAGCAAGTCAGGGTCCTGATGACCCAGCGCGTTCACAGCGATGCCCGCGCCGAAATCGACGTAGTCGCGACCCTCTGTATCCCACACGCGCGCGCCTTTGCCGTGGTCCAGCACCACATCGCGCGGTCGATACACCGGCAGCCAGTAGCGCTTGCCGAGATCAATCAGGGATTGGGCGGACGGGTCTTGCGCGTGCATGTCGTACTCCGGGCATCGTCGCAGCCGACGACACCATGCTTGAGATGGGATGGGGTGGGGACACGTCACCAGGGGCGGCGTCCACGCATCGTAAGCCCTGGGGGGCGGCTTTGCACGATTGTCACGCCTCGCACAAACGCTGCTGCGTGCGGCCGCCTATGGCAGGCACGCGTATGGCCTGCGCATATCCGGGCCTGCCCTCGCTCGACAGCCCGCGAATGGCAGGTGTGACATTTCCCCTGTCCGCTGTAACTCGATTGATACAGCTCCCCGGAAACGGCGCTGCAACAGGTGTTAAGCACCGTTCGCGGCATCCATAAAGGGCGACCGCTGTAACGCCTTTAGCACGGTTCAAAATTGGCGGGGTGGTTCACGCACCCCTAAAACCCAAGGTTTTCAGCCCTTGTCCCGTGTTGGCACGGTGATTGCTCGCTTTACACCGTACAGGCGGGAAAGGGGGAAGGGCCAGCTGCGACAACGCGCCGAACACCGCGATACGGACTGTCTCGGCGACAGGATGGCAATGCCCTTGGATGGCCCAGGGCTACGTCGGCACGAAGCTCGCAGCTGGCAACCGGATCACTCACTCCCGCCCCAAGCTTGGCGGGAAGAACGTCGAAAAGCATTCCGCCGCAAGGCGGTCATGAGGGCGGTAACCCGGCAACCCCTGTGGCCGGGGCACCAATGGAAGCCCCCGACCCGACCCCTGCGGGTCGGGGGCCTTCCTTTCTTTTTCCAGCAGACAGCATTCCCCACGGTCGGCTAACCCCGTCCGGGGCGAGCGGCGGGTGCTTGCAATCGAGTGACTGGGCTGGCGCCCAACCAGTCATGCAGAAGCGAGCATCCGCCAATCGCCCCGGACGGGGCAGTCAGCAACGAGATCCGGGATGGCCCCTGCGGCCTATGGATGTCCGATCAGCGAAGCTCGTCGAGTGCGAGCTGGTGCTTCTTGCACAGGCGGTAGATGGTCACGCGCGACACCTTCAGCCGGCGCGCGCATTCGCTCACGTTGAAACGGCTTTCGCGCAGGCAGGCGATGACGGCGTCGCGCTCGGCCGCCACTCGTGTGCTGCCCAAGCTTGAGCGCGCCGCCTGCTTGGTCAGCACGTCAGCCAGGTCGAGGTCGTTGACGCCGATGAGCGCATCTTCCGCCACCACCGCGGCGCGCTGCACGCGATTGAGTAATTCGCGCACGTTGCCCGGCCAGGTAAAGTCCAGCATGGCGCGACGCGCGCTTGCGCTGAAGGCGCGTGCGTGGCTGGTGTGCTGCTCGCGGAACGCATCGAGGAACTTCTGCGCCAGCACTACCACGTCATCCTCACGCTCGCGCAGCGGGGGCATACGTAGGCGCAGCACATTGAGGCGATAGTAGAGATCCTCGCGGAAGCGGCCCTGCTCCACTGCCTTTTCCAGGTCCACGTGGGTCGCAGCCAGCACGCGTACGTCCAGCTTGATGAGTAGGCTGCTGCCGACGCGCTCCAACGTACCTTCCTGCAGGAAGCGCAGCAAACTGGTCTGGGCATCGAGCGGAAGATCGCCCACTTCATCGAGAAATACAGTGCCACCGGCTGCCGTTTCAAAATGGCCGATACGGCGTGCATTCGCACCGGTGAACGCGCCGCGCTCGTGGCCAAACAATTCGGACTGCACCAGGTTCGGCGGCAGCGCACCGCAATTGATCGCGGCAAACGGGCGCTCGGCACGTGCGGAAAGGCTGTGCAAGGCGCGCGCAGCTACTTCCTTGCCGGTGCCGGTTTCGCCAGTAATCAGCACCGGCAGCTCCACCGGCGCGTACTTGCGCACGCTCGCCACCACTGCACCGATGGCTGCACTACGGCCCGTCACGCCGACATCACCGGGATCGGCAGCGCGCGGCTGGTCGCCACCGATGCGGCCCAGCGCTTCTACCAGGCGTTCGACATCCACCGGCGTGGAAAAGTATTCGATGCTCGCTTCGAGGATGCGGTCGATCAACGGCTCGTGCGTCGGCACGTCGGGCGAGATAAGCGCCACCCACGGCAACCAGGGATGATCAGCCATGAGTTGCGCCATGGCGGGAGCAGACGCAGGGTCGCCATGCCGAAGGTCAGCCAGCGCTACCACGGTGTCGTTGTTACGCATGCCGACACCACCCTGGGTTCCGGCATCGGCCACGCGGATGATCCATCCCGCCGCGGCCAGCACTGCCCGCTCCTCACCGGCAGGCTGCCCGAACCAGACGACGCATCGCCTGGCTTCCTCCCTCAATACAGCCATGGTCCCTCCCCCAACCCCTCTAAGGGTTACAGGTATCGGCCGGTCGCTGCCACGTCCTATGGCACCCCCCGGCTACCACGCCCGTCGCACCAAGCTAGCCCGCGACCGCTACAAAAGTGTGATATGGGTCACACAATATACAACTCCGCTGGTCACGGTCACCCCACAAATGGCGCAAATAGCGTCGAACATGAAGCCGGAGGCTATCAGGCGAGCTAGCACCTATGGCCTAGGGGCCTCCTCGCCGGGCTGCGACCGGATTGGGGGTCCCAAACGCAGCGCTGTGATGCCGTCGCGCTTACCAGACACCCGTATTAGGCATGGATGCCCACGGCTCCTGCGGCGGGAGGTGCCCGTCCTGCAGCAACTCCACCGAAACCAGGTCGGGAGAGCGTACGAAAGCCATGTGTCCATCGCGTGGCGGCCGGTTGATGGTGTAGCCCATCGACTGCAGATGAGCACAGGTGGCGTAGATGTCATCCACGCGGAAGGCTAGATGGCCGAAGTTGCGGGCACTTCCATAATCCTCGGTCGAGCCCCAGTTGTAGGTCAGCTCGACTTCCGCCTCCGGTGAACCCGGCGCGGCGAGGAACACCAGCGTGAACTTGCCCGCGGCGTTTTCCATGCGGCGCATTTCCTTCAGGCCCAAGCCATCGCAAAAGAAACGCAGGCTTTCGTCGATGTCGCTTACGCGGATCATGGTGTGCAGGTATTTCATGGGGACCTCGGGGGCATGAATACGCCATCGTCGTACGTGAAGAAGCGCCGGATACGCAGCGCCATGTCGTCCAGCTCGATACGGCGAGAAGGAGCCGGCACGCCGTCGGCATACACCCGTAGCAAACCGTCCGCCACCCGTCGCGGCTGCACATGCAGATGAAAGTGTGGCACTTCCTGGCCACCGGCCTTGCCGTTGGACTGCCACAGATTGAGCCCGGGTGGGTGAAACGCTTCGCGCAAAGCGCGCGCCACACGCACACCCAACTGCATGACCTCGCCGGCCAATCCGGCGTCGATCGCATAGATGTCCTCGACATGCGCCTTCGGTATCACTAGCACGTGGCCGGATACGGCTTGACGAAGATCGAGGAACGCCAGCGCGCGCTCCGTCTGCGCGACCACGCTAGCGTCGAGACGACCGGCGACGATCTCGCAGAACGGACAAGCCATTGACCTTACCCCAGGAAGAGATCGGGCAGCGGCTCCTGCGAGGCATCCATGGCGTACCAGGTGAAATCGGTGACGCCCGCCTCGTGCAGCACCTCGTCATCGATGAGGAAGTGCCCGGCAAAACCCTTGGCCTCGCGCGTGAGCACCGCGTGCGCGGCGTCGGCGACGATGGTTGGCTTGCGACAACGCTCCAGCGGCACGCCCGGAATCATATTGAGCGCATCCGTGGCAATAATCGTGCGCGGCCACAGCGCATTGACGGCTATGCCCTTGCTGCCGAGTTCACCCGCCAGTCCGAGCGTCACCAGGCTCATGCCCATCTTGGCCAGCGTGTAGCCCGTATGCGGCGCCCACCACTTCGGGTCCAGCGACGGCGGCGGCGCCAGCGTGAGGATGTGCGGGTTGTCGGACTTGAGCAGGTGCGGCAGACAGGCTTGCGCGCAGAGAAAGCTGCCGCGCGCATTGACTTGCTGCATCAGGTCGAAGCGCTTCATCGGCGTCTCCGCCAACCCGGCCAGCCAGATCGCGCTCGCGTTGTTCACCAGGATGTCGATGCCACCGAAGCGTTCCACGGTCGCGGCGACGGCGGCCTTCACCTCGTCTTCTTCGCGAATGTCGCACTTGATCGGCAAGGCCTTGCCACCAGCGGCTTCCACTTCCTGCGCGGCGCTGAAGATGGTGCCCGGCAGCTTGGGATTGGGCACGCTGCTCTTAGCAACGATCGCCACATTGGCGCCGTCGCGCGCTGCGCGCAATGCAATCGCCAGACCGATGCCGCGCGAGGCGCCGGTGATGAAGAGGGTCTTGCCGGCCAGGCTGCTCATGAAAGTGTCACCTCGATCGTGGGTGAATCAGTGTAGAAGCGCGCAGTACGAGCGCAAGGTGCAGAACAGGCCAACCGGCGCACGCGCCAAGTTTCACGCGCGTTGGAAGCGCGGCAGGATATCCCGCAGATCGGCCAGCCGTTGTATGGGATCGGTGATCTCCAGCAAACGCTGCTGCTCGTCCACCTGCAAAGGCAACAGCTCCGACAGCCGGAAACCCAGCCAACTGGCGTCATCGTAGAGATCACGCGGCGCGTGTCGCCACTGCGGCGCCATGTTTTCGATCAGGCGCTCCAGGATCACCTGCAGCAACGCGAACTCCACCGGCACATTGTGGGTCGGCTCCGCCGGCCAGGGCTCCACATCGCCGCGCACGAGACCGTCGGAGCGCACCCGCGTGCGCACCACACGGAAGCGCTCATCGCCCTCGGCAAGAATGCCTAGCAGCCCATCTTCCCGGTTGTGGAAATCGACGATACGCGCCAGCGTGCCGATGGCGGCGGGCAATGCCGGCGCACCAGCCTCCTGTCCATCCAGGATCAGGCAAACACCGAACGAGGTCCCGGTGCGCGCGCATTCCCGGATCATGTCGAGGTAGCGCCGTTCGAAAATGCGCAGCGGCAGCTGGCCACCGGGATAAAGCACGGTGCCGAGGGGAAACAGCGGTAGGTCGAGGTAGGGGGACTTGGCGGCCATGCGAGGAGTCTAATCGCGCCAGCTCCCCTCCTAAAACAATAAGAAGGCGGTCAGGATTTGATCGCTTCGGCGAAACGGCGCGGCGCGCCTTCGAAACCGCCGTTGGACATGAAGACCACGTGATCGCCTGCGCGCACTTCACTACGCAGCGCGGCAATCAACGCGTCCACCGTCGGCACGGCGCTGCCTCGGCCGTTCAATGCGCCGGTCACGCGCCCCGCATCCCACGGAAGTTCAGGGCGATGCAGGAACACCACGGCATCGGCATCCGCCAGCGACGGCGCCAGCGCTTCGGAATGCGCGCCCAGCCGCATCGAATTCGAGCGTGGCTCCAGCGCTACCACGATACGTGCCTTGCCGACCTTGGCGCGCAGACCCGCCAGGGTCGTAGCAATAGCGGTTGGATGGTGTGCAAAGTCGTCATACACACGCACGCCATTCGCTTCGCCCACCACCTCCATGCGGCGCTTGACGCTCTGGAAGCTGGCGAACGCAGGCAACAGGGCGCGCGGATCCGCTCCGGCAGCGGTCGCTGCCGCCAGCGCGGCGAGTGCGTTCATCACGCTATGGTTGCCAAGCAGGGACCAACGGATCTCGCCGATCACCTCGCCACCGCGTCGTACCGTGAAAGCAGAACCATCGGCCTCGATCAGCTCAGCCTGCCAGTCACCCTGCCCGATGCCGAAGGTTTCCACCGGCGTCCAGCAGCCCATGGCCAGCACTTCCGCCAGGTGATGGTCGTGCGCGTTGACAATCAGACGCCCATTGCCTGGCACCGTACGCACCAAGTGATGGAACTGGCGCTGGATGGCTGCCACGTCGGGGAAGATATCCGCGTGGTCGTATTCAAGGTTGTTGAGGATCGCGATACGGGGACGGTAGTGCACGAACTTCGAGCGCTTGTCGAAGAAGGCGCTGTCGTATTCGTCCGCCTCGATCACAAATGGCTTGCCACGGCCCACACGCGCTGACACGTCGAAATTACCGGGTACGCCGCCGATCAGGAAGCCGGGCGACAGGCCCGCGCTTTCCAGCAGGTGCGCCAGCAGGCTGGTGGTCGTGGTCTTGCCGTGCGTGCCGGCCACAGCCAGCACCTCGCGCCCCGGTAACAGCGTTTCGCCCAGCCATTGCGGGCCGGAGATGTAGCGCAACTGCTCGTCGAGCATGTATTCCACAGCAGGATTGCCGCGCACCATCGCGTTGCCCACCACGACCAGGTCGGGCGCAGGCTTGAGGTAATCGGCCTTGTAGCCGTCCATCAGGCGAATGCCCAGCGCTTCCAGCTGTGTACTCATGGGTGGATAGACGTTGGCGTCGGAACCTTCGACGGTAAGGCCGAGCTCGCGCGCCAGCGCGGCGACGCCGCCCATGAAGGTGCCGCAGATGCCGAGGATGTGCAGACGCATGGGTAATCCGTTCGATGGAACATGGACGACGCCTTGCGCCGCCCCAAAAGCATCGGGCCGCCTTGCGGCGGCCCGGGACATTAGCCGTTCGCGGCGGCCGATTCGCTGGCGAGCGCACGCTTGACGCGCGCGGTTACCTCGTCGAGCTCACCCACGCCGTCGACCACCTGCAGCTTGCCGCGGCGAGCGAAGAAATCGGCCACCGGCGCCGTCTGCTCGGCGTAGACCTTCAGGCGGTCACGCACCACGACCGGATCATCATCCTTGCGGTGCTCGGCAGCAAAGCGGATTTCGCAGCGGCCGATAATCACTTCGTTGGGCACGTCGAGCTTCACCACGGCATCCAGCGGCTGGCCGATCTTGGCCAGCAGATGATCCAGTGCGTCGGCCTGGGCCAGGTTGCGCGGATAGCCGTCGAGGATGAAGCCACCCTTCACGTCATCCTGCGAGAGGCGCTCTTCGAGCATGGCCAGCAGGATGTCGTCCGACACCAGCTTGCCTGCATCCATCACGGCCTTCGCCTTCAGGCCCGTCGGCGTGCCGGCAGCCACCGCCGCGCGAAGCATGTCGCCGGTCGAGATGTGCGGAATGCCAAGTTCCACCTTCAGACGCGCAGCCTGGGTGCCTTTGCCCGAACCGGGCGGACCGAGTAGGACGAGTCGCATAGTGCTCCAAGGTATCCACGAACCGCGCACGCTGCGGGCCCGTCGGATGCAAGAAAAGTGGCGTTCAAATTAGCTTCTGCGAGCTTTGGCGTCAAACCGAGAAAGCAGGTGAAAAACGGCAAGTACTTGTTGCCAAAAGGGTTAACCATGACACGCGAATGTCACAGGGACGCCGCCGTCGGGCCGGATTAAGCTCTGCCGATCCCTTTCGAGGAAAGCGCCGTGTCCACACCACAGATCCATATCGTCACACTGGGTGTCAGCGACCTGGCCCGTTCACGCCAGTTCTACGAAGCATGGGGTTGGAAGGCCTCTTCGGCCAGCAACGACAACATCGTGTTCCTCAAAGGCAGCGCGGGCGTGCTTGCCCTGTACGGGCGCGAAGCCCTGGCCGAGGACGCGCTGGCGGAAGACCTACCAACGGGCTTTGCCGCCGTCACGCTGGCCCGAAACGCCGGGTCGAAGGAAGAGGTCGACGAATGGTTTACGGCCGCCCTCGCCGCTGGTGCGCGCGAACTGAAGACGCCGCAGGAGGCGTTCTGGGGTGGCTACTCCGGCTACCTCGCCGATCCCGACGGGCACCTGTGGGAGTTCGCATTCAACCCGTACTTCGTGTTTGATGGAAACGGCAACCTCGCCCTACCGGATTGAGAAACCCATGGCAGTGAAATCCAAGTCCAAGCCTGCAGGCCGTCTGCTCTACGCCCAATCTGGCGGCGTCACCGCCGTGATCAATGCCACCGCAGCTGGCGTGATCGACGCGGCGCGCGCCAAGGGCGTGCCCGTCTACGCCGCGCATAACGGCATTCTCGGCGCCCTGCGCGAAGAGCTGATCGATACGGGCAAGGAGTCGAAAGCCGCCATCGCCGCGTTGCGCCATACGCCAGGCGGCGCATTCGGTTCGTGCCGCTATAAGCTGAAGTCGCTGGAGGCCAATCGCGCCGAGTACGAACGGTTGATCGAGGTCTTTCGCGCGCACGACATCCGTTGGTTCCTCTACAACGGCGGCAACGACTCAGCCGACACGGCGCTGAAGCTCTCGCAGATCGGCAAAGCGATGAACTACGACATCCGCTGCATCGGCGTGCCGAAAACGGTGGACAACGACCTGGCGGTCACCGACTGCTGCCCGGGCTTCGGCTCGGTCGCAAAGTACACGGCCGTCTCGACGCTAGAAGCAAGCCTGGACGTAGCCTCCATGGCGGATACCTCGACCAAGGTCTTCATCCTCGAAGTGATGGGTCGCCACGCAGGATGGATCGCCGCGGCCGCCGGTCTCGCTGGCGAAGGCGCGGACGCACCGCCGCACATCATCCTGTTCCCCGAGCGCGCGTTCAATGAGGCGGCTTTCCTGGCCAAGGTGAAGGCGACGGTGGAGCGCGTCGGCTGGTGCACCGTGGTCGCCTCTGAGGGCCTGCTCAACGCGGAGGGACAATTCCTCGCGGAAGCCGGCACGCGGGACGCGTTCGGCCACAGCCAGCTCGGCGGCGTGGCACCGGTGCTCGCGGCGCTGGTCAAGGAGAAGCTGGGCTACAAGTACCACTGGGCCCTGCCCGATTACCTGCAGCGCTCCGCGCGCCACCTTGCTTCCAAGACGGACGCCGACCAGGCCTATGCCGTCGGCAAGGCCGCTGTCGACTACGCGCTGGCCGGGATGAACGCGGTGATGCCGGTGATCGTGCGCACCAACGATGCACCGTACCGCTGGAAGATCGAGCCTGCGCCGCTGTCGAAAATCGCCAATCGCGAGAAGAAGATGCCGGCAGGCTTCCTCACCCGCGACGGTTTCGGTATCACGGCGGCCGCCCGGCGCTACCTCTCTCCGCTGATTCAGGGCGAAGCGCCGCTGCCCTATGGCAAGAACGGCCTGCCGCAATACGTGACGCTGAAAAACGCCAAGGTTACGCAAAAACTGGAGCCGTTCGGCCGGTAGGCATCATCGTAGGAAACGCTCCAGGCTCACCTGATAGTCAGCGTGATCCTGGATGCTGTTGTGCCCGGCGTCCGCCACCACCTGCAACGCGGGCGTCTGCCGGAAAGCGTGGACCAGTACCAGGGTGCGTGCGGCAGGAACTACTTGATCATCCTCTGCCTGGACCACCAGCACAGGGCAGTGGATATCGTTGACGTAACGCCATGATTCGAAGCGATCGCGCATCAGCACGTTCACGGGCAACCATGGAAAGTACCCCTCAGCCACGCGCACCAGGCTGTCGAATGGCGTCACCAGCACGAGGCGCTCCACCGGTCGCTTCGCCGCCAATTGGACAGCGACGCCGCTGCCCAGGCTGCGCCCGATCACCGCGACCTGTTCATGGGTCTGCGCCGCGCGATCGAACAGGGCTGACGCATCAGCCATCAGCGCCGCCTCGCTCGGCTTGCCTCCGCTCGCGGCATAGCCACGATAGGGCAGCAAATAGATCGTGCGATCCGGAAACCAGCGCGCCAGCTCTTCGCGTGAATCCTCGATGCGTTATCCATTCCCACCGAAATAAAGCAGCGCCTTCCGCTGCCCGGGGTTCATGACCCAACCACGCAGGCGGACGCCCTCATCCACCAGTTCGAAATCGGGCGCCTGCTGCACGCGCCAAGTCGTTTCGGGGTGATAGATCTCCTGCCGCTGTCCCAGATAGAGGGACACGCAGATGCCCGCATAGAGCACTACGGCCAGCGCCACCAACCCCAGCATCGCCCGCAAGAACATGAACGCCTCCCCAAGGATCCCTGTACATCGGTTCAGATGGATAAGCCAAGGCTGAAAGCTTGCACGACGCCTACGAAAAAACACATTCGACGTTCAGACGCAGATTTTTACGATGTGCTTGCCCGATACATCTGACGCATGGCGACGGCGGGCACTCCGAGGATGATGCGATGAAAACCCTTTCCAGCGTGTTCGTAGCCCTGGCATTGCTCGCCAGCAGTGGCGTGGTGTCGGCCGACCCTGGGCACGATCATGACCGAGGCCGAGGCCATTACGACGATCACGGCCGCGGGCACGACCGTGACCGTCACGGCCCATGGGAGCATCGCTACTACAGCGATCGTGGCTACTACGGCCGTCCACACCGCTGGGAGCGCGGTTACCGCTATGACGGCCCGATGTATATCGTGAACGACTATCGTGGCTATCGCCTTGCACCACCACCCTATGGCTACCGCTGGGTGCGCAATGACAGCAATTACCTGCTCGTCTCGATCGGCGACAACATGATTCTGGACATGGTCATCCGCTGATCGACAGACGCCACCTGCCGCCCTCTATCGTGCGAATCGTTCATGCTCACCCGCGGCGCTCATCGCCATGCGAAGACACTGACGATTGCGGCTTACCTCCTCGGACGCTCCTTCGCTCGCCTCCCAAGTGCCATAGCCCTGCTTCCAAAGGGCTACCAAGGCCATAGGCAGGTGACCACCAGCTCGCCACGCCTGCTCCGCGAACGAGCAACCGCTGCGGTGTTCGCGAAGGCGTAACGCGCTTTCAGCCAACAGCTGCAGCGCCCCTGCGTCGTTCGGCCCGGTCATCATTTCCAAGCATTTGGCGTAGACCGGACGATCATTTACCTCGTCAAGGGCCAGTAGCGCCTCGACCATGCATTGCAGCGCGCCGCGCATGAAGGTCGGCGTTCCCGTCAGTGGGCGGCTCAGTTCCACCGCGCGCTGGTATAGCGGCAAGGCTTCTTGCCGCCCCTTGTGCCGCGCCCAGGCCAGCACGGCGCGGCACGCCTGCAAGCGAAGATCCGGGTGTTGTTCGATGAAAGGAGCCAGAATCGATTCGACCTCCTCCAAGCGGGAGGTTTGCGAGGTGCCGTGTCCCAGTTCTGCGCGACCCAGCGCGACCAGAGCGAAAGCGCGCGCGTAGGTCACCTCCTCGTTCTCGCAGGATCGCAGACGTGCCAGCAAGGCATCAGCGTCGGCGTAGCGTTCCAGCGCAGCCTTCCCCACCGCCATGCCGGCCATCTCACAGAGCAACTCGATGCACACCCCAAGCACGGCGGCAGAGTGCTCGACCTTCATCGTTTCGGACCACGCTATGTGCAACCCTCGCAACCTCAGGCGACGCTCACTGGCGTTAAGGGCGGACACCTGGACGATCTGCAGTTCGGTCTGCAGGAGTGCTGCCCTCCAGTTCGGCGCCAAAGGCGACGACGCCCCACCCCGGACCAACAAAGCTCGAGCTTCCTCCAGGCGCTCCAAACTCCATGCGTCGGATCGTTCACGCAAGACCACACGAAGGACGCTTTGGAGTTGCCAGGCCGCTTCGGACTGCGGCCGATCGTCGTCCGCGAGAGCGGCACGCAAAATCCCTTCGGCCTCGAGCAAGAGCGCTTCATCCACCTCGGGGCCGATAAGCGCACGCACACGACACGCCTCGCCTAGTTGTAGGCGGGCCGCTGTGCCACGCTCAGCCGGTGGAATGCCCAACAGCGCATGGATGCCGGCGTCCATCATGCCTGCACGAATGGCTTCGTCCGGCTCCTCGTTGGCTTCCGCAAAAAGCTGAAGGCCAAACACGCGCTTTGCTTCCACATCATCAGGGTGGCGCTGCAAATGCGCTTCCAGTGCTTCCAATGACGCAACGGCGCCATCATTACCCGCACGCGGCAGACTCATCTGAGTATCTGGAGATTTGCCAGTTGGCTCGCGCGCAGCCAGTTCGTCAGCACCCAGCACCTTGAAGGCAAATACAGCGGCCGACGTTTGCGCCCCCGGACAGGGAAGGCGCGCCCACAGAGGCCACTCGAGATTGCCTGGCAACTTGAAGGAAACGCCGTTTCCTTCGCCCGTATCGACGGCAGCCCGGATGACTGATCTCTGGTGTCGCAAAGCGTCACCAGCCGGCCAAGTAGCACAGGCGCCACCAGGCGAGTTAAGTGCGTTGAACACCCGCACGGGAAAGTCCCCATCTTGGTCAATGGGAGGAGGGGTAAAGGCTACTGCCGGTACGGCATCGTGATCACGTAGGGAAGCTTCCATCTCCGCTTCGCCTCCATGCGAAGGTAGCACTGGCGTCGATGCGTCAGGCGTCGACACACCGTCCCAGCCAAGCGCCAGCACGGCAATTTCCTTATCCCTAGACTGCGGTTTCCGCGCCATCCTGTTGCCCCGCGCACCTTTGCGTCTCCCACGCGACTGCAGCCAGATACCCAGCAAAAGCGCCACAAATACCGCGATCCACAGACCGCGCTCTTCTACCAACCAAGACATCGAGAACGGTCCTTCCGAATGGATGCTCCTTTGCCCTGTGCGACCGTTTGCGACACCACCACTGCGTGCGATCTCAGTGGCAGCGACCATCGTCAACGCAGGCGCCTTTGTCGTTGCCAAGACGTCAGGAGTGTTTGTCGATACCGAAGGCTCTTCCGCCGATATCGGCCCATCGGTCATATACGGGTGTTCCGAGTCTGCGGCCCATGGCGCAAAACGCAAACGCGACGCGGGCAGCGAGTGCTCCCGGGCGGCGCGCTTTCTCCTTGCTGGCAACGGCGGGCCATCGGCTATAGCCACTCCCGCCGTACCGCCGGCAGGAGCTGGCCGCACGGCAACCGGAGCTGTCTCGACGAAAGGCACCTCGAGAGGCAATACGGTGGCTCTCACATCGGCCCGTTTGACTCCCGAACATGCCACCAGCAGTGCGCAAGCCGACACGATCATGCCTCCGACCAGCGACTCTCGCCGCGCCACGGCCTCGCTGAGGCGATCGTAGACCGGCGACGCTCGCTTCACCTTGCTCAGAGCTCGTGCAGGTGGACGAACTCTGCTGCTGCATCGCGATGCGTCGCGATGACATTCTGGCTGACCCAACCGGGGAAGATGTTGGATCGGCTATTGGCGAAATTGCCGGCGCTGTACAAATACGGCAGGTGAGACCAGCAGCGATATCCCCTGGACTTCAACGCGTCGATCTCCCGCGTGGCCAGGTCAGCATTGGATAGACGGAAATAGATCGTGGGGTTGTGCGTGCGCAACGTGCCTTCGGCACCCGTAAGCATGGGCAGCAAGCCGCCACCACGATTGACCTTGATGAGATGCAATTTATCCAGTCGCAGGTTGTCCACAGATACCTCACGGCTGACTTCCTCGGACTGTTCATCCGAAGCCGCGAAAGTAACCGTCGCCCCTCCGCTCTCGCCAAGTGCGGCATGAACCGGATACACATTGCGAAGACCGTTGAGCGCCAGCGTGGAGCAAAGCTCAATGTGTTCATAGCGGCGCGGCTCGACCACATGCACCTGGCCGGTGTCGCCGACTAGCTTGGAGAGACACAGAGTATGTGCTCCATATTCCGCGCCGTACTCGAGGACGACCTGACCCTCGTCGATCAGTGCGCCAAGGGTATCGAGCTCCTGCTCGACCCATTCACCATAAGTGGACAACGAGCGCGCCACCGTGTCCTTGGCGCCATTGTCGAGCACAAGGCCGTACCGCGTATGCCAGAACGTCGGCTTTGCTTCGCGGTTGGATCCAGTGGGTGCACGTGCGGGTTTTGCAGAAGCCGGGATTGCGGCGGCAATGTCGGAATTAGCCTGTTCTTCGTTCATGACGTTCTCTTCAGAATACAAATGATGAATTTGACCCCGAGAGTATTGAGCGAAGAACCGCTCGAATTGATCTAAGGGATTTCTGAAAAGTGATGTAACGCCACCCATCCGTGTGGCGCGTCCGCCCACCTCATGTTCTATCGGAACGCTGTAGACCAGCGAGGCGATGAAGGGTCCCCAGAAGGGCTCATCCAGATCAAAGCCTATTCAGGGGCAATAGCAGGACTTCTCGGATGGCAGCATTTCCACGAGAAATGCCCCAGCGCTGCGCCGCACAACATAGAAATTCACATCCGTTGCCTATACTCACCCGAGACCGCCCCACAGGGGCGGCCGCCGTGTCGGGGTGCCGGTGGCGGCCCCGACCTATGTATTACCACTCATGGGGAGGCTCCGATGCTGCAGCAGTATGGCGTGTGGATCGTGCTGGCATGTGCGGTTCTGGCGGTTCTCTACGGCGCACTGTCCGTGCGCTGGATCTTGGCTAAATCGCCGGGCAACGCACGGATGCAGGAGATCGCATCGGCGATCCAGGAAGGTGCGAAGGCGTATCTCAATCGCCAGTACGCCACCATCAGTGGCGTAGGCGTAGTGTTGTTCTTCGTCATCGGCTTTGCCCTGGATTGGGGTACCGCGATCGGCTTCGCGATCGGCGCGGTGCTGTCCGGTGCGACCGGCTATATCGGCATGAACGTCTCCGTCCGCGCCAACGTGCGCACGGCGGAAGCCGCACGCCATGGCCTGGCATCCGCGTTGAACGTGGCCTTCCGCGGCGGTGCCATCACCGGCATGCTGGTGGTGGGTCTGGCCCTGCTGGGCGTCACGGGCTACTACGTGGTGCTGGGGCACATGGGCTACGAGACCATGCGCGCGCTGCATGCACTGGTGGGCCTGGCCTTCGGCTCGTCGCTGATCTCGATTTTCGCACGTCTGGGCGGCGGCATATTCACCAAGGGTGCGGACGTGGGCGCTGACTTGGTCGGTAAGGTGGAAGCCGGCATTCCCGAGGATGACCCGCGCAATCCTGCCGTGATCGCCGACAACGTGGGCGACAACGTGGGCGACTGCGCCGGCATGGCCGCCGACCTGTTCGAAACCTATGCGGTGACGCTGATCGCCACCATGCTGCTCGGCGGCGTGATGGCTGAGCAGACCGGTAGCAATGGGGTGTTGTATCCGCTGGTGCTGGGCGGCGCCTCCATCGTGGCGTCGGTAATTGGCACCTTCTTCGTGAAGGCGCGCGGCCCCAAGATCATGAACGCGCTGTACGCCGGCGTGGCGGTCTCCGCGGTACTGGCCGCCATCGCGTTCTGGCCCATCACGAGCCAATTGATGGGTGAATCCGCTTACGGAGTGAGCCGCCTGTACGGCTGCGCGATCATCGGCTTGGTGCTGACGGGCGCGATGGTGGTGATCACCGAGTACTACACCGCCACCGAGTACAAGCCGGTGCAGCACGTGGCGCAGGCGTCCACCACGGGGCACGCGACTAACATCATCGCGGGCATCGGCGTGTCGATGAAGTCCACCGCGCTACCGGTGCTGGCAGTCTGCGCGTCCATCTGGGGCGCGTATCAGCTAGCTGAGCTATATGGCATCGCCATCGCCGCCACGGCCATGCTGAGCATGACGGGCATGATCGTGGCGCTCGATGCCTATGGCCCCATCACCGACAACGCCGGCGGCATCGCCGAGATGGCCGAGCTTCCGCCGGAAGTGCGCGCAGTGACCGATCCGCTGGACGCGGTGGGCAACACCACCAAGGCGGTGACCAAGGGCTACGCCATCGGCTCTGCCGGCCTGGCGGCGTTGGTGTTGTTTGCCGACTACACGAATAACCTCAAGCAGCATCTCAACGTCACCGACTTCCGCTTCGACCTGTCCAACCCGTACGTGATCATCGGCCTGCTGATCGGCGGCCTGATCCCCTACCTGTTCGGCGCCATGGCGATGGAGGCCGTGGGCCGTTCGGCGGGCGCGGTGGTCGAGGAAGTGCGCCGCCAGTTCCGCGAGATCAAGGGCATCATGGAAGGAACCACCAAGCCCGATTACTCGCGCGCCGTGGACATGCTCACCAAGTCAGCCATCAAGGAAATGCTGATTCCCTCACTGCTGCCCGTACTGGTACCCGTGGTCGTGGTGTTTGGCTTCAAGTGGCTGGGCGGCCCCGAGGCAGGGGCACAGGCGCTGGGCGGCGTACTCATCGGCACCATCGTCACCGGCCTGTTCGTGGCCATCTCCATGACCACGGGCGGCGGCGCTTGGGACAATGCCAAGAAGTACATCGAGGACGATCATTTCGGCGGCAAGGGCTCGGACGCACACAAGGCGGCCGTGACCGGCGACACCGTGGGTGATCCGTACAAGGACACAGCGGGCCCAGCAGTAAACCCGTTGATCAAGATCATCAACATTGTCGCGCTGCTGTTGATTCCGCTGCTGTAACTGCAGGCGTTCGACACACCGGCCCCTTTCCGCCCAAGGAAAGGGGCCGGTGCGTTTTAGCCGCACCACGGCCCTGACTTTAGTCACGCGCGCCATGCCGCAGTGCCGGCCACACTCGGGCTTTCGGCCACTCACACCCAAGGACAACGCATGACATCCAAGACTCCGCTCTGGCTGGCACTCGCGCTGGGCATCACACTAGGCGGCATGACGCACGCAGCCGACACCATCAGCCCCGCCGCCAAAGATCCCAACCTCTGGCTGGAAAACATCGACGGCACTAAGCAACTCGACTGGGTCAAGCAACAAAACGCCACCACGGTGAAGAAATACGCCGACAGCGCTGAGTTCAAGCAACTCGATGCGCGTCTGCTCGAGGTGCTCGATTCGCATGACCGCATCCCCATGGTCAGCAAGATGGGCGACCACTTCTACAACTTCTGGCGCGACAAGGAACACCCCAAGGGGCTGTGGCGCCGCACGACGCTGGACGAATACCGCAAGGACAGCCCGGCGTGGGAAACGGTAATCGATCTGGATGCGCTCTCGGCCACCGAAAAGGAAAACTGGGTGTGGCACGGCGCCGAGTGCCTGAAGCCCGAATACCGCCGCTGCACTGTGTTTCTCTCGCGCGGCGGCGCGGACGCCAGCGTAATGCGCGAGTTCGACCTCAAGGACAAGCAGTTCGTAAAGGGCGGCTTCGAGCTTCCCGAAGCCAAGCTGAGCGTGGACTGGATGGATATCGACCACCTCTACGTCGCTACAGACTTCGGTCCGGGCTCCATGACCAAGTCGAGCTATCCGCGCATCGTGAAGGAATGGAAGCGCGGCACGCCGCTCTCCAGTGCAACCACGGTGTATGAGGCCAAAGAAGACGACATGTCGGTCTCCGCGGTGCGCGACCAGACGCCTGGTTTCCAGCGGGACCTGGTGACCCGCCAGATCGCCTTCTACGACAGCGAGACCTTCTTGCGTGGCAAGGACGGCAAGCTCACCAAGATCGACGTGCCCGACGATGCCAACGTCGATGCACATCGCGAGTGGCTGCTGGTGGAGCCGCGCAGTGACTGGACGGTAGGCGGCAAAACGTACAAGTCGGGCTCGCTGCTCGCCGCGAAGTTCGACGACTACATGGCAGGCAAGCGCGACATCACCGTGCTGTTCGAGCCCAGCGACACCACCGCACTCGACGGATACTCGTGGACGCGTCACCACCTGATCCTCAACGTGATGGACAACGTGGTCAACAAGCTCGAAGTGCTGACGCCCGGTGATGGCGCGTGGAAGCGTGAGCCACTGGGTGGCGCGCCAGCGCTCTCCACGATTGCTGCGGGTGGTGTGGACGACGACACCAGCGACGACTACTTCCTCACCGTGTCCGGTTTCCTGCAACCCACCACGCTCTACTACGGCACGCTTGAGCAGGGCGACGCGCAGGCCATCAAGCACAGCCCCAGCTTCTTCGATGCATCGAAGTACACGGTGAGCCAGCATTTCGCCGCGTCGAAGGACGGCACCCGTGTGCCGTACTTTGAAATCGCCTCGAAGAACCTCAAAGCGGATGGCAAGAACCCCACCCTGCAGTATGGCTACGGCGGCTTCGAGGTGTCCTTGCAGCCCGCCTATAGCGGCAGTGTCGGACGTGCCTGGCTCGAGCAGGGCGGCGTGTACGTCATCGCCAACATCCGTGGCGGCGGCGAGTATGGCCCGCGCTGGCACAAGGCAGCCTTGAAGGCCGACCGTTTGCGTGCCTACGAAGACTTCGCCGCGGTGTCGCAGGATTTGTTCCAACGCAACATCACCTCCCCGCAGCACTTGGGCGCGATGGGTGGCAGCAACGGTGGCTTGCTGATGGGCAATATGCTCACGCTGTACCCGCAGCTCTATGGCGCTGTCGTGAGCCAAGTGGCCCTGCTGGACATGCAGCGCTACACGCACCTGTCGGCGGGCGCCTCCTGGATCGCCGAGTACGGTGACCCGGACAAGCCGGCGGAATGGGCATGGATTCAGAAATTCTCGCCGTACTTCAACGCCAAGGCCGGGCAGAAGTACCCGCCGGTGCTGTTCACCACCTCCACGCGCGACGACCGTGTGGGCCCGGTGCACGCGCGCAAGATGGCCGCGAAGCTCCAGTCGCTCGGTTACGACGCCAGCTTCTACGAGAACATCGAAGGCGGTCACGGCGCGGCGGCGGACAACAAGCAGGCCGCTTTCATGAGTGCGCTGGGTTACACCTACCTATGGGATCACGTGAAGTAAGCGACGCTCCTGCGTACCATGGTGCGCTGGCATAAGCCGGCGCACCATGTGGGCCTGTTGACGCTATAGGTGTAACTCGCGTTGCTTGTCCGAGGTCGTTCAGTGGTAGCGCGCGGCGCAGCCCTGGCTGGTGGCCAGGGCAAGACGTGGGCTGCCGCTGGGCGGCCTCGGACAAACAACCCTCCGGGCCGGGTCTTTTTGCCCACCATACGGCGTCATCACTCAGTCGTGTACGGACGTACACTCCTTCACTCTTCCTTGTCTGGCGCGCAAAAAGATCCCGGCGCGAGTCACACCTATAGCGTCAACAGGCCCTTGCATGAGCAACCTCACGATCCGCCCCGAACTACGCGAATGGATTCTTTCCACCAGCCGCTCTGGCTGCAGCCTCAGCGACCTGCTGAAGATGCTCAAGGATGCCGGCTACGGTGGTGAGCAGAGCCGCCAGATCGTCGCCCGCGTGCTGAACTTGCCCTTGGCCGCGGTCATCGCCGCAGCGAAGAACAAGGTGGTCGGCGCACGAACCCGCCACCCGCAGGCGCCTTTGCAAACGGTCGGCGACCATCCGGTGAAGATCACCGTCAGCACCGATGCGCCAGTGGTGCGCGTGCTGGAGAACCTGCTTACGCCCGAGGAATGCGACGGGCTGATGGCCGAAGCGACACCCCGCCTGGCCCGCTCGCTTACCGTGGACGTTGACGGTCGTCACCAGACCGACCAGCGACGCACCAGCCAAGGCATGTTCTTCGGCATCGGCGAGACGCCCCTCGTGCAGCGGATCGAGCAGCGCATCGCCGACCTGCTCGCCATTCCCGTCAACCACGGCGAAGGCCTGCAGATCCTGCATTACCAGGCGGGCCAGGAATACGAGCCACATTTCGACTGGTTCAACCCCGAGCAGCCAGGCTTCTCCGCCATCACGGCGCGCGGTGGTCAGCGCATCGCCAGCGTAGTGATGTACCTCAACACGCCGGAGGAAGGCGGCGGCACGGCCTTTCCGCGCATCGGCCTTACCGTTACGGCCATGCGCGGTTCAGCCGTCTATTTCGCCTACGACACCGGGGACGAAGCGTCGCTGCATGCGGGGCTGCCCGTGATCAAGGGCGAAAAATGGATCGCCACCAAATGGTTACGGGAACGCCCGTACCAAGCCTAAGCACCGCCGAGGGCCCGTCTCACGCTGAACTGCAACCGGGCCACGAGGCGGCCAAACTGCTGCGATGCACCACCTTTTGCCGTAGAATTTCAAGTCTTTGCACTCACTACGCCTAAGGACACGCACATGGGTCTGCACCTCGTACCCGCCGGCCGCAAGGTTCCGGACGAAATCAACGTCATCATCGAAATCCCCAAGGATGCGGAGCCCGTCAAGTACGAGGTGGAGAAGGAAAGTGGCGCGATCTTTGTCGACCGCATCCTGTCCACGCCGATGCGCTACCCGTGCAACTACGGCTACGTCCCGGGCACGCTCGGTGGCGACGGTGACCCGCTCGACGCGCTGGTGATTCTGCCGTTGCCGCTGGTGCCGGGCTCGGTGATCCGTTGCCATCCGGTCGGCATGCTGAAGATGACCGACGAAGCCGGCAGCGACGAAAAGCTGGTGGTGGTGCCGGTCGAGAAGATCTTCGCGGGCTACGCGCATATCAAGGACATCAAGTCCGTCTCGGGCCACTGGCTTGAGCGCATTGGTCACTTCTTCGAGCATTACAAGGATCTCGAGAAGGGCAAGTGGGTAAAGATCGAAGGTTGGGTCGGCGCCGACGAAGCCAAAGCTGAGATCCTCAGCGGCATCGAGCGCTACAAGGCCGACAATAAGGCCTGAGTCTCACGCGCAGCATTAAAATGAAACGCCGCCCTCGGGCGGCGTTTTTTTGTGCCCTATGTCAGGTCGTTGAGGCATCCGCGGTTGCGGTGGCTGCCTGCCCCGGGAAGGAGCCGCCATCATCCATGCCAGTCACCCACCACATCACGGCGCTGGCCAGCAGGACGCCTAGCGCCAGGGTGGCGAGCACGGTGCTGAGAATCACATGTCCCTGGCGGGCGTTGTCTGGTGTCGACATGACGCGTCTCCTGGTGCCGATGTGATTATTCCAACGCGCGTGTCGTCCTTCCGATGACCGAGGCGTGCATGCCCAGTGTCTTTCAGGCAACGGAAAACGGCCGGGGTTCAAGCCGGCCGTCGGTCGCGTCGCAAAATACTTCGGCCAGGCACATCCCTGCGAAGCACATCGCGCGTTGTTCCGGCAGCCCTGTCGCTACCGGAACAACGCCAGCTCGTCGTCAGGCCTTGTGATAGACCTCAGAGCCTTGCTGACGGAACTCGGCGGACTTCTCCGCCATGCCTTCTTCCAGTGCGTTCTCTTCACCCGTGCCGTGCTCGGCCGCGTAGTCGCGCACGTCCTGCGTGATCTTCATCGAGCAGAACTTCGGACCGCACATGGAGCAGAAATGCGCGCTCTTGTGCGCATCTTTCGGCATCGTCTCGTCATGGAATTCCTTCGCCTTTTCTGGATCGAGGCCAAGGTTGAACTGGTCATCCCAACGGAACTCAAAGCGAGCCTTGGACAGTGCGTTGTCGCGCACCTGCGCACCCGGATGGCCCTTGGCTAGATCCGCCGCGTGTGCGGCGATCTTGTACGCAATGATGCCGTCGCGCACGTCCTGCTTGTTCGGCAGGCCCAGGTGCTCCTTCGGCGTCACGTAGCAGAGCATGGCCGTGCCAAACCAGCCGATCATCGCTGCGCCAATAGCGGAGGTGATGTGGTCGTAGCCCGGTGCGATATCGGTGGTCAGTGGCCCCAGCGTATAGAACGGCGCTTCGTGGCACTTCTCCAGCTGACGCTCCATGTTCTCCTTGATGAGCTGCATGGGCACATGGCCGGGACCTTCGATCATCACCTGCACATCGTGCTTCCACGCGATCTGCGTGAGTTCGCCCAGCGTGTCCAGCTCACCGAACTGCGCGGCGTCGTTGGCGTCGGCAATGCAGCCCGGACGCAGGCCGTCACCGAGGCTGAAGGACACGTCGTACGCCTTCATGATCTCGCAGATGTCTTCGAAGTGCGTGTAAAGGAAGTTTTCCTTGTGGTGCGCGAGGCACCACTTCGCCATGATCGAACCGCCGCGCGAGACGATGCCCGTCACACGCTTAGCCGTGAGCGGCACAAAGCGCAGCAGCACGCCCGCATGGATGGTGAAGTAGTCGACGCCCTGCTCCGCCTGCTCGATCAGCGTGTCGCGGAAGATCTCCCAGGTGAGGTCTTCGGCCACGCCGCCGACCTTCTCCAGCGCCTGGTAGATCGGCACCGTACCGATCGGCACCGGCGAGTTGCGGATGATCCACTCGCGCGTCTCGTGGATGTGCTTGCCGGTCGACAGATCCATCACGGTGTCGCCACCCCAGCGGATCGACCACACCAGCTTTTCCACTTCCTCGGCGATGCCGGAGGACACCGCGGAGTTGCCGATGTTCGCGTTGATCTTGGTGAGGAAGTTACGGCCGATGATCATCGGCTCTGCTTCCGGGTGGTTGATGTTGGCCGGGATGATGGCGCGGCCGCGGGCCACTTCATCACGCACGAATTCCGGCGTGATCAGCTTGGGCAGCGCGGCGCCGAACGACTCGCCCGGATGCTGGTTGCGCAGCGCGCTTTCATGCAGCGCCTCGATGCGCTGGTTCTCGCGGATGGCGATGTATTCCATTTCTGGCGTGACGATGCCCTGTCGCGCGTAGTGCATCTGCGTAACGTTGGCGCCGGCCTTGGCGCGATGCGGGGCGCGCGTCGCGGTGAAGCGGAAGGCGTCGAGCTTCGGATCGGTGGCGCGCTGGCGTCCAAAGGCCGAGCTCAGGCCAGTCAGCTGCTCGGTGTCGCCGCGCTCGGCGATCCAGGGCGCGCGCAGGGCCGGCAGGCCGGTAATCAGGTCCACTTTGTAGTCAGGGTCCGTGTACGGGCCCGAGGTGTCGTACACGGTGATCGGCGGGTTCTCTTCGCCACCGAACAGGGTAGGCGTCTGCGCCTGGCAGATCTCGCGCAATGGCACCTTCAGGTCGGGGCGGCTGCCCTGCACGTAGATCTTGCGCGAGCCCGGGATCGGGCGCGTCACGGCTTCGGAGAGTTCCTGCGCGGCGCGCGCGAGGTCATTGGGCAGGGCATTCATCGGCAAGATCCGTCGGGGCTAAAAGCCATGTCCCCAGAAGGGACGTGCTTTTGTTGAGGAGTCCGCACAGGGGTGTGCGGGGTGTTGCGAATGGATTCGCATACCAACAACAGAAGCGACGGCGCCCAGATATGCCCTAGGGCATACGGGCGAAGCTCCCTACAGCGGTACTAGCCGCATCAGGTTCGAAGGGACTCTCTCAGCCGGTTATTCCGGCACCCCCGCTTCACGCCTCTATTTGAGCACGAAGCGGAGGAGGCCGCGAGTGTGGCGGCCTCGGCGGACCCGGAAAGGGCTCCGATCAGCGGGGCAGATAGGCCCGCAGGAACATGTCCACACCGTCGCGGGCGGTCTGCTCCAGCTCCGCGGTGTAGGACTGCACGCACTCTTCGCAGCCGAACATGCGGCGCATGAGCATTTCACCCTTGATCAGGGAGATGAACTGGCCCGCGGCGCGGGTGATGTTGGCGATGTCCAGCTTGCTGTCGTCAACCGCCTGTTGCAGGAGCCGTTTCATGAGGCCCTGGGTGCGATCGGGACCTTCCTCCCACAGCAGCTTGCCGTAGCGGGGGTTGCCCTGACGGCAATCGCTGAGGATGGCGCGGAAGGTGCCGACGTTCTGGACGTCACAGTCGAGGCGCACGTGGTGGAGGGCGATGCGCTGCAGCGTCTCGCGGATGTCCTCGGCCGGATCGTAGTGGTAGGTGTCCTCGGGAATGAGGTCCTGGATACGGGCGCGGATGACCTCGCGGAACAGGTTGTCCTTGTCGCCAAAGTGGCTATAGACGGTGAGCTTGGATACACCCGCTTCCGCCGCCACGGCGTCCATGCTGGTGCCGGCGAAGGCGTTGCGGATGAACAGGGCCTTGGCGGCCTCAAGGATCGCCGCGCGCTTTTCCATGTCCTTGGGACGGCCGGGCCCCTGAGGCTTGGTCTGCGGGATCGTGCTCATGGCTATACCTTCACAAATGGCTTCACAAATGGGTAACGCCCGTTTAGTATACGCGGCGGTTTAGTTATTTTCCATGGCCAAGATACACGGCTTCGTTCATGTCGACCACTATCGCCGAACTTTCCCTTAGCCCAGCCTACCGCCTTGCTCAACGTGCGCTCGCCCTATGGCTTGAGCATGCGGCTGGAGGCGCGCGGCAGGCGGCCTTTTTTGGCGCGAACGGCCCTATTCGGGCTGGACGCAGTCGAACGGGCCCGTATCGCCCGATGGCTGGCCTGGCTGGAGGTGGCGGCGCAGAGCCGCGCCCTCGCCTCGCCGGCAGCTCGTATCCAGCGCCTTGACGCATCCTTGCATCAGGCTATGCAAGATGCATTAGCGCGCCTGCCCAGTCAGACGGCTGTCGCACACAAGGGGAACCATAGGCGCAGTGCCCGAGTGTTTTATGGCTAAGTGTCCGCGGACACCGCGCCACACATGACTTCCGTCAACCGAGTGCGGTGACTTCCGGCACTTCGTAGCGTATGGACGAGACTGCAGGCTTTGCACATTGTCGGAAGATGGCTAAGCGCTTATGATTTTTAGCCTTTTTCCGATTCAAATTGGGACGTAGCAACATGGCGATGAACTTCGAACAGGCGCGAGTGAACATGGTGGAGAACCAGGTGCGCCCCTGGGAGGTGCTGGATGCCCGCGTACTCGATGTGCTGGGCACCGTGCGCCGCGAGGATTTCGTTGCCCCGGAGCACCGCAAGCTGGCTTTCGCCGACCTCTGCCTGCCGCTGGGGCATGGCGAGGTGATGATGAAGCCGGTGCTTGAGGGCCGCGTGCTGCAGGCGCTCGAGTTGACGCCGAACGACCAAGTGCTGGAAATCGGCACGGGTTCGGGCTTCCTTACCGCATGCATGGCCAAACTCGCCGGCCACGTCACCAGCCTGGACGTTCATGCCGACTTCGTCACCGCTGCCGGCGCGCGCCTGGCAAATGCGGGCATCAGCAATGTGAAGCTTGAAGTGGGCGAGGCTGTGAATGCATGGCAGCCGACCGGATTGTTTGACGCGCTGGTAGTGACCGGCGCGGTGTCCCAGATTCCGCAGCGCTTCCTGGGCTGGCTGAAGCCGGGTGGCCGTATGCTGGTGGTGCGCGGTGAATCGCCGGTGCAGCACGTGCTACTGCTGACCCACGAAGGCAACGGCCGCTATCGCGAAGAGTCGCTGTTCGAAACCGACCTGCCGTATCTGAAGCACGCCGAGCCGCCGCGTCGCTTCGTTTTCTGACCTTATTTCCCTATACATGAGGCAACCCATGCGCTTGAAGCTTCTGACCCTTGCCCTGGCCCTGTCGGCGTTCCCGCTGGCCGGCCACAGCGAGGATTTGCTGGATGCATACCGAGAAGCCCGCGCCAATGACCCGGTGCTGTCGCAGGCGGAAGCCACGCGCCTTGCCATCGGTGAAGGCGTCACTCAGGCGCGTGCGTTGATGCTGCCGCAGCTCAATGGCAGCTTCGGCCTGACGCAGCAGTCGACCGGCAGCCAGTCCAGCAACGGCCTCATCGTCAGCGATACCGGCCATTCGCGCACACGCTCGGTGTCGGCCACGCTGACGCAGTCGATCGTGGACCTGAGCCAGTGGGCCAACCTGTCGGCTGCCAAGTCGCAGGCCTCTTCACAGGACTCCGCCTACGACGCCTCGCTGCAGAACCTGTACGTGCGCGTCACCACGGCCTACTTCGGCGTGCTGACCAGCCAGGATGCGCTGGTGTTCGCCAAGGCCAATGAAGACGCTTACAAGGAGGCCTACGACCAGGCCGACCAGCGCTTCAAGGTGGGCCTGTCCGCCATCACGGACGTCTACCAGGCCAAGTCGTATTACGAGCTGGCCAAGGCCCAGACGATCTCTGCGCAGAACACGCTCAACGACGCCAGGGAAGCGCTGACGCAGATCACCGGCAAGCCGGTAGGCGATCTGAAGAAGCTGCGTGAAGACCTGCCGCTGACGCCGCCGAATCCGGCCGACCCGAACACCTGGGTGCAGGCTGCGCTGCAGTCGAACGCCACGATTCAGTCCAACCAGTACACGGTCCAGGCTGCCGAACACAGCATTGATGCGGCACGCGCTGGCCATCTGCCGACGCTCGACGCGTCCGTGCAGCGTGGCAAGAGCACGAGCTGGTTCGAACAGGCCAGCGCAGCTGGCCTACGTGGCAACGGCCAGTACGGCACGACGGTCGGTCTTTCGGTGAACATCCCGATCTTCTCTGGCGGCGCCACCCAGTCCAAAGTACGTCAGTCGATCTACCAGCGTGACGAAGCGCAGGATTCCCTCGAATCCACCCGCCGCCAGGTAGTCCGCGACACGCTCAACTATTACCGCTCCGTGATTGCCGGCATCAGCCAGGTGGAAGCCAACAAGGCCTCGGTTGATTCCGGCCAGAAGGCATTGGAAGCAACGCGCGCCGGCTTCGACGTGGGCACGCAGACCATGCTGAACGTGCTCAATGCGATTCAGACGCTGACCCAGGCCGAGAGCAGCTACTCCCAGTCCCGCCACCAGTTGGTGCTGGATCAGTTGGAGCTGAAGCAGTCGGCTGGCTCCATCGACGTGAAGGACATGGAACTGGTCAATACGATGCTGCAGTAAGACAGCACCCCGCTACACGCAAGAATGACGAGGCCGGGCTAGTCCCGGCCTCGTTGCATTCGGCATTTGGATCGGCAGCCGCCTGGACGTCTATTCCTGTAGCAGGCCGTCGATCATCCCCATCACGCGCTTGACCGCGCCACGCTCGCTGTCGAACACGATACGAGCCGCCTCACCCATGCGTTTGCGCTGGGGCGGATCACGCAGGAGCTGGAGCAGGGCTGCGCCGAGATCCTGCGGGGTATTCACGCGCGATGCCCCGCCCTCGCCGATCAGGGTCAGCGTGATCTCTTCGAAATTGAAGGTATGCGGCCCCACCAGTACAGGGGTCGACAACGCGGCAGGCTCCAGTACGTTGTGTCCACCGATGGGCACAAGGCTGCCGCCGACGAACGCGAGATCGGAGCCCGCATAGAACGGCATCAACTCGCCCATCGCATCGATCACGAACACCTGGTGGGCGGCGGAGGGCACGCGATCAGCGCTGCGCGTCCCCACCGTAAAGCCCAGGCTGCGCGCCGAGCTTTCGACCAACTTGAAGCGCTCGGGGTGGCGCGGCGCGATCAGCAGCAACGCGTCGGGCAAGCGCGTGAGCACCTCCAGATGCGCCTCGAGCACGGGCAGCTCTTCACCTTCGTGCGTGCTACCAGCGATCCACACAGGACGCAGGCACCCCCATTGCTGGCGCAGTTCCTCACCCTTGCGCTCGGCGTCGTAGGGGACGGGCATGTCGAACTTCAGGTTGCCGGTGACCGTGATCTTCTCGCGGTCTGCGCCAAGTTCGCGGTAGCGCGCCGCATCGGTGCGCGACTGTGCAGCGATCTGATGCACGCATCGGAGCGCCTGCGCCACCAGGCCACCCATCGGCTTGTAGCCGCGCAGTGAGCGCTCGGAGAGCCGCGCGTTGACGATCATCAGGGGAATACTGCGACGCCGGCACGCAAAGTACAGATTCGGCCAGATCTCGGTTTCCACGATGATGGCTAGGCGCGGCCTTACCCGCTTAAAGAATCGCGAGACCGCAAACGGCAGGTCGTAAGGCAGGTAGACATGGAACACGCTGTTGCCGAACAACTGCCGCACACGCTCCGAGCCGGTGGGCGTGACCGTGGTCACCACCAACGGGGCATTCGGATAGTCCGCCTGCAAGGCTTTGATCAGCGGCTCGGCGGCATTGACCTCGCCCACCGACACCGCATGCACCCACAGGCTGCCTGTGAATCCAGGTGCTTCGAAGAAGCCGAAACGCTCGCGCCAACGCTTGTGGTAGTCGCCATAGCGCACGCCACGCGCCAATAGCCGCAGCATGATCAGCGGCGTCACCAGATACATGGCGAGGGTGTAGAGATAGCGCAACGGCAAGCCCATCGGATGCGGTGGGCCAGTATATCGGCTCGCGCCCCGCGTCCCCGTCATAGCCGTGCGGCAAGGAAATCACCGCGTGGCGGCTCGCCTCGCTTTCCCCACTTCCCTACAATGCTGGCGATGCCTGGCATGCCCCGTCCCACGTTTACCCGCTCCCTGCTCGCTCCGATGCACTGGCCCGCCTGGCTGGGAGTTGGCGTGATCTGGCTCATCGCCCACCTGCCGCGCTCGTGGCTGATGGGGCTTGGACGCGGCCTGGGCTGGCTGGTGCAACGCGTGCCCTCCCCTCGACGCCATATCGCAGAGGTGAACATCGGCCTGTGCTTTCCGGAATTGTCCGCAAAGGATCAAGCCGAGCTGGTGGATGCGCACCTGCGCGACATTGGCCTGATGATGATGGAGTTCGCCCTGGGATGGATGGGGAGCGAACGCGCCATCGCCAAAGTGCCGGTGACCATTGAAGGCCTGGAGCACCTCGAAACCGCACTGGCGCAGGGCAAGGGCGTGCTACTCGTAGGCGGCCATTTCTCGCACCTGGAGTTGTGCGCGCGACTGGTCTCCCAGCGCATCCGCATTTCGGGCATGTATCGCCGGATGGATTCGCCCGTGTTCGAGTGGGCCGTACTGCGCGCGCGGCTCGATTACGCGGAAGCCATGTTCGAGAAGGACGACATCCGCGGCACGGTGAAGCACCTGCGCAACGGCGGCACGCTCTGGTATGCACCCGACCAGGACATGCGCAGCAAGGACAACGTGTTCGTGCCGTTCTTCGGAGTATCAGCGGCCACCATTACCGCCACTCATCACCTGGCCCGGCTGTCGGGCGCGCGGGTGATCCCGTTCTACCATCGCCGACTGCCCGGAAACGCAGGCTACGCGTTGAAGTTGGGCGCACCGCTCGAACAGTTCCCAAGCAAGGACACGCTGGAGGACACCGCTCGCGTCAATGTCTGCATCGAAGACATGGTGCGCGCCGCTCCCGAGCAATACCTGTGGGTACACAAGCGTTTCAAGACCCGGCCCGACGGCGCGACATCGGTCTACTGAAGGCCCTACGTCGAACGACAGGGCGCGACGACAGATTGATGACAGTCTGTCCGTGTAAAAACATACGAATCTTTTTCCCACGATTCACCCCACATGACTTTCCGGCTGTTTCTGCGCTCGCTGCGCCAACGCCGCGATTGGCGTGGCTCGCCCTCAAAGTGCCTCGCCGCCGGCCTGAAATACATCGCCCGTAGTGCCCGCATGGCGCGTCGGCAAGCCTCATGGCTGGCCGAGCTGTATGGCTCGCCGCGATTGACCTCCATCCTCGCGCACGACCCTCGTCTGCACGAACGCTGGCACCATCACTACATCAATCGCCGCATGGGGCGAGGTGAGCGCTTGGCTATCATTAGCCAGCACTACCGCTTCGCCTTCCAGCAGCTACCGCAGGCGATGATCGATGACGTGTATTTGCACGGTCGCCATACGCTCGGCGCACTCACGCTGAAGGACGGCAGCGAATTGCTGCTGGAGCTGCGTCGCCCGACCGGCCGCAGTCGCGAAGGCGAGCTGGCGCTATGCCTCGCCAACACGCAGGGCCAGATCCTTTCGTCCGCCATCTTCAGCATCGCTGACGAAGGCAAGGCCCTGCTGATCGGCTGCCTGCAGGGCGCAGCCGCCGAGCTGGGCCGCGAAGCGGTGCGCGAACTCACCAAGCAATGCTACGGCCTGCGGCCGAAGAACCTGTTGTTCTCGTTGCTGCTGGCCTTCGGCTCGTTCACGGGCGCCACGCGGATCTACGGCGTGAGCAACCTCACGCATCCGTTCGCCGGTGAGGCCGACAAGATCAAGGCCGACTACGACAGCTTCTGGGAAGAATGCCAAGGCGTGCTGCAGCCGGACGGCTTCTTCGCATTGCCTATCTCGGAACCGGAACGCGACGAGTCGCAGGTGGAAAGCAAGCATCGCTCCGCCTTCCGTCGCCGCGAAATGCTTCGCCGCGAAGCCTGCGCGCGCCTGCTGGCGGCGCTGCGCGATCAGCCGCTGCCGTTGTCACAGGCCGCCTGACGCCGTTCGCCGCGACATCCCCGGCACGCACGCCGGGGATGTCTTGGTGACGCTTACTGCACGTTGACGAAGGCCTTCCAGGCCTTGAGCAGGTTATTGGCGTCCACTGAGCCGAGGCCCGACGCAAAACTCCAGCCCTGGCGCGCCGCGAACGCTTCCGTGGTCGCGTTGTACTTGCTGGTGCTGGTCGAAGTCAGACCCAACTGGATCGGTCCCAGGTACGAGTTCGGCAACGCACCGTAGTAGTAGCAGTCCGGCGTGACCACGTTGGGCAATTGCTGCACGCACTGTGTCGCGATGCTGCCCCGCGTGACATTGTGGAACACGCACTTGCTCGTGCCCTTGGTGCCATTGTCCGCATTGCACGCAGCCAGCGAGGCCGGCGGTGCGCCCTTCGCGCCGCCGTACTCATCCGAGGCGAGCACATACAGCGTCGGCGCAGCATTACCCTGGTTCGGCGACAGTCCCTTCGCCGCCAGCCCCTGGTCGATCAATGCCTGGATACCCGCAAACATCGGTGACGACAATGACGTACCACCGATCAACGCGGTGCTGCCGGTAAAGCCCGGCGTGCACGGGTACGCCTGTGCGCACACGATCACCCAGGTTGAACCGCCATAGGAACCGCCAAACAGCGCCACGTCTGGCACATCGCGCGACTGGTCCTTCGCCGCGTTATAGACCAGCCGCTGCCATACCGGTTTCGCATCCACCGACGATGGACCACCGCTGCCCGCTTCCGACGTGATGTAGTAGCCGTTCGGATCGAAGCTCAGGTACGCCTTGCAGAATGCCAACGACGTCGCGTAACCGAGCGACTTCGCCGCCACTTCGTTGCCGCACGACTGGTTCCACGGGATCTCCGGTACATACGACAGCGCCGAACCGTAGACCGCGTTGTACGTCGAGCTGAAGTACTTCTTCGTAGTGCCGTCGAGAATATCAGCCGTATCGGTACCGCCGACTACGGTGTCGTTCGGCGACGTGCCGAAGGCATTGGCGTCAATGCCCACACCATTGATGAAGCCGCCGTTGAAGCTCGGGTTGGAACCCGAGTCGCCGCTGGATACGAACACGGAAATGCCTTCCGCATCCGCCTGTGCCCACATCAGGTCGATGGCATGCTTGCTGGCCGCATCGGTAAAGCCTTCGCCGTAGCCATAGCTTGCGCTGATGACGTTGGGACGAGTGGTTCCGTTGATCAAGTTGGTCGCGGCGGTGAATACGCCACCAAAGAAGTTGCTGGAATTGGAATCGTCGCAACTGGCCAACCAGATGTTGGCACCAGGAGCCAACGCAGTGGACCACTCGGCATCGAGCAAGGCCTCGAAGTCGTCCTCGCCAGGAACAGCGATGGTCGGATCAATGCAATTGGTAAAGCCCGTGGCTTGCGGCTGGAACTGCTTGAACGTGCCGCCGTAGCTGGTCAGTGCAAACTGACTTACGAAGTTGCTCCAGTCACTCGGCACCATGGAGCTGTCTTCGACCAAGGCGATGGTAATGCCCGAGCCGGTCAGACCAGCTGCATAGAGCTTGTCGGTACCGTAGATCTTGGCCATGTCATACGGCACCAGGCCACGCGCACCGTTGGTGAAGTTCACCGCCTGCGGCGTCACGCCGATGGCATTCGTCTTCGGCTTTTGCACATCGAAGCGCTGCGTGCTGGCATTGAACTGCCCGTACGTCGGCTTGGTGTGCTGTGCCTGTGGGTGAACATCGTTGAGGCCGGCGACACCTACCACCACGCTCTGTAGTGCCTGCGGAATGCTGATATCACTGGCATTGGCAATGTGCGAGGCATTGTTGATCGTGTAGCGGTTCATCTGCGTGTGGAACGCCCGCTTGACTTGACCCGCGTTACCGCTGAAGTCGATCTGCGTCTTGTTGGCGTACACGCCGTTGACAGTGAAGCCCTGCGACTTCAGCCATCCGCTGACGGCCGCGATGTCCGCATCGGAAATGCCGAAGGTCTGGCCAAACTGCTCAGGCGTTACCCATTGGCGGAACTTGGACGACGACGGATCGTGTTGCGCAGCGATCAGCGTCTCAAGGGCGGCCTGCCGCTTATCACTACGCTGCAGGATCAGGTTCATATGGTTCATGGGGGTCGCGTCATCCACGGCTTTCGTGGCGACCGACTTGTCGACGATGCTCAGGTGGCTCTGCTGCAGTGTCGATGTCACGCGGCTATCGACGGTTTGCGTCACCCTGGACGCTTCCGCTGTGTTGAGGCCGGCGAGCGCTGCGTTCTGTGCAGTGCCCGATTGTGCCGACGCGATAATCGGCGTACCCGCAAGGACCAGGCTAATGGCCGCAAGCAGACTCAGGTGCTCGTGTTTCATGCAATGTCTCCGTGATGTGATCCATTGAGAACAAACAAGCTCCCCCTGTTCTGGTAAAGACCACCGATGCTTCCTTCCTACCCTCCTTCCCGATTCGCGCTATGCATCAGACACACACGCCCGTCGCGCCACCGTGCCGGCGACACGCTTCATTGCTGTACAGAAAAATCACCCTAACCCCGCACGGGAAAGGCATCCGTTGCCCATCCGCCGTGATACCCAACCAAGGACGGCGAGTGTAGAACGCGCATGCAATGCCACAACAAGAACAAACGCCAAAACGTGCTGTTCGGCGTGAACGATTCATCGAAACGATTCAAATCATGGCGTTGCCGCGTACTTCCGCGTTGTATCAACAACACACGGACCATGACCGTACTAACGCAACTTCATTCGTCCAAAGTTGAAATTGACGGTCGCTTCACGACGCAATGGCTTCATTGCTCAAGCGTTCTTCGATGCAAGTAATTCCGGCCATGCAAGAGCTTGCGTCTCGCTGTACCGCGATCTAAACGCGCACTGAATAACGCAGCACCGCGGATGACGCAAATTGCGCTACCAAACGCTTAGCGCGGTGCTTTCTTGGACTGTCGCTCGGCCTGTTCACGAGCCTCGTGCAACTTGGCGTATTTCAGGAATGCGTAGAACGCACCGGTAACGCTGGCGATAAACCCGGCCCAGCCATTAAGGAAGTAGCGCTTACCGATGTACTGGCGCAGAAAGAACACCGGCGGATAGAACACCATGCGCAGGCCGGTGAAGCGCTGCTGCTTGCGCAGTTTGTACGCCACCATACCGGTGGTGTAGCGGTTGATCTTCTCCACGCGGGTAGCGATGTCACCGTCGCCGTCGTTGACGAAATCGGCACCCCGAAGCGTTTTCACCGGGCCGTGCACTTCAACGGCGGCGTGCACCTCGACGTCGTTCATACCGCCGCGACGGCGGTCGAACAATCGCAGGTGTCCGTTGCGCCAGCTCCAGCGGTGCTGCACGGTCCAGAACATGCGCTCGCGACGCGGCAGGCGATAACCTGCATAGCGTGGCTCGCTCAGTGCGCGCTCGATCTCCTCGCGGGTGCCCGGCGAGAGAATCTCGTCCGCGTCCAGGTTGAGGATCCAATGGTGGCTGGCCATGTCGTAGGCGCGCTGCTTCTGCGGCCCGTAGTCATCGAACGGATGTACGGCCACGCGCGCACCATGCTTCCGAGCAATGGCGACGGTATCGTCCGTCGAGCCCGAATCGAGCACGACGATTTCCTCGGCCCAGTCCACCTCATTGAGGCATGCGTCAAGCGTGTCGGCGTTGTTAAAGGTAATGACCACCACAGACAGCGGCTCGCGCGTCATGCGGCCTCTCCCTGCCGCGCCGGAAACACGTAGAGCGCCGCGCACCAAAGGCCCAGCAACCAGGCAAACAGCAAGCCCCACCAGGCCGAATAGAACGCCAGGTGCGTGTTGAGTGGAAACAGCATCACGGCCAAGGCCAGCGTGACCGGGAATGCGCGCTCGCGAGCGCCCTTCCCCACGCGACGCCATGCACGAAGTGCGAGGCCAATAGCGGCGAGCCAGCACAGCATGCCAAGCACGCCGGTTTCGGTGAGCACTTCCAGCAACCACTGATGCGCGTGACACGCACCCTCGCCGGGCCCACACGCCTCGAGCGAAACCACGAAATGATCGTCAGAGGGTGCGTAGTGTGGATAGGCATAACGGTAGGCGCGGACGCCAACACCGTTGATGGAATGCGCTTCGAACATCGCGATGCTGGTACGCCAGATGTCTAGCCGCCCGCTCAACGCCATGTCCACCGACTGCCCCGAACCGCCCAGCGCCTGCAGCGAGCGATCCATACGCAACTGGAATCGCTCGGAGGTTTTCCAGGCGATACCACCGGCAAGCAGCACCACCACCACGAGGCCACTCGCGAGCGCCATGAAGCGAAGCGGTGAACGCGCGATGCGCCACGCGAAGCCCAGTGCCACCAGTGCGTAACACAGCCAGGATGCACGCGACCCCGACATCAGCACCGGCCCGAGCAGCAGGAAAAAAGCGGTGAGCACGCCCTTCGTTCCCCAGCGACGCTGCGCCGCCCACAACACAAAGGGCGCGAGCACCGACAGGCTGGGCCCGAGCTTCAGGTTGCCTGCGCCGAAGATCCCCGAGATGCGCTCAGGCTCCGCATGTCCCCCGAGGCTCCAGCCGGTCAGGATCTGCACCCATGCATCCAGCGCCCATAGCGCCAGCACCACGGCCACGGCCTGATACAGAGCATCAAGCTTGTCCTCGCGACGAATGGCGAAGCAGGCATAGAGGCCCAGCGGGGCATAGCGCAGCAACGAGGCCACCGTGCTCCAACTCTTGCCTGGAGCGACCGAATCCACGGCGGAGATGAGCGCCGCGCCAACGTAGCCGGCCAGCAGCCACAGCAACAGACGGGCGCCTTCATGCTCACGCAACGCAGCGGGATGTCGCACGAACAACATCACGGTGCCCAGCAGGCACAGCAACGTGCCTAGCTCGGCGCTGCGCCCGAAGGGCAGCAAGGCGATCACCAGCCAGAACGGCAACAGCGGAGAGCGCAGCCAGGCCTTCAGGGATGCAGCGATAGGACTCATGCGTGGGTCAACAAGGGCGATCCGCGCATTGTAGGTGAGCGCGTCGACCGGAGCGCTGCGTCAGGCGGCGGTGAGCTCGTCGTACAGGGCCAGCGTGGCCTGCTGCATATCGCTGAGGCGATAGCTCTGCAGCATCGGGATAGGCGGAGCCACGCGCAGCAGCTCGGCTGCGCGCTCAACCAGTCGCTCGCGGTCCGCTGGCGGCACGCGGCCGGCCGGGTACAGTTCGGCCAGCAGCTCGCCCACGCCGCCGTGCGCGTAACCCAGCACGGGGCGGCACAGCGACAGCGCCTCGATCACGGTGCGGCCGAACGACTCGGGTTTGTTCGACAGCTGCAGCACCAGCGAGGAAATGGCGTAGATGTCGCGCACGTCGCTGCGGGGTGGCGTCATCACCACCTGCGCGTCCAGGCCACGGGCCCGGACAAGGTTGCGCAGCTCGTCCACGTAGGCTTCGCGGCCTGGCTCGATCACACCCAGCAAGAGCAAGCGCACGTCGATGCCGCGACGCTTCAGCTCAGCGACTAGTTCGATGGCGTCGTGGTGGCCCTTCAGGCGCGTTCCACGTCCCGGCAGGGTCAGCAAGGGCGCGCCGGCCAGGGCCGGAAATTCGGCGAAGAACGCCTTGCGCCAGCCGTCGTCGGGCCGATGCCCATACGGAAAGGCGTCCGGATCGATACCCCGCGGAATCACCCGCACGCGGCCCGGTTCCAGCCACGAGTAATGGCTGAGCATGAAATCGCGCAGGGTCTGCGAAACGGCAATGACGCGCTCGCCCCGCAGCAGGATCGCGCTGTAGCGCCCCGGCGAATTGAGCCCATGCACCGTGGTCACGAAATGTGGCGCCGGCTTCATACCCTTGAGGGCCCACCAGCCCAGCCAGGCCGGCAGGCGGGACCGCGCATGCACGATGTCCGGCCGGAGCTCGCGCAGCAGCTTGCGCAACTGGCCTACCTTCATGAAGGTACCGAGCGACTTGCGGCCGATATCCAGGGTGATATGACGGCTACCCTCGGCTTCCAGCTGGGACACCATGCGGCCACCGGCAGAAATGACGATGGATTGATGCCCCGCCTGAACCAAAGCACGCGCAATCTCCAGCGCAGACCGTTCCGCCCCGCCCGAGTTCAGGGCGGGGATCAGCTGAACGATGGTCAGTGACCTCGCTGGTGTGGCGATTGCTGACATGATTTGTTCAAAAGGAGCCTTCATTCCTAGAGGCAAGCAGCAATCGTGCCTAAACCGGCGCGCTAGATTGTTTCAGTTGTAACGGATGGTGTTTGAATCAGTCCCGCAGCACGTAATGCGCGCCGCAATAAGGACATGTGGATTCACCGCCGTCCTCGACGATCGGCAAATAGACCTTCGGGTGGGAGTTCCACAGCGTCATGCCGGGCATCGGGCAGGACAGCGGAAGGTCCGAGCGCGTCACTTCGTAACGATTTTCGGCATTCGCCGGGATCAACGGGGCAGCCGCAGGGGAACGCGACATGGGGTCAAACTCCATCAGGACACCAGACCGCCCATGTTAGCAGGCCGGCACTGGAATCCGCCGACATAGGACATAGTGCTAGCGACCAATGTCGGGGGCCTTCGTAGCGGCCGAGAATGCCCATCGGCCCGAATCAGGCGGGGGGAATCGAAGGGCTCGCAATCCGACAGTCCGTGGATGGCGGGCGCGTGCCCATTCTCGTACAGAGATCGTCATGGACTTCGCCAAAATCGTCGGCCGCATCAAGGCCATCCTCGGCTCGCCACGGACCGAATGGCCCGTCATCGCCGCAGAACCCGCCACCATCGGCGGCCTCTTTCGCAACTACATCTGCATCGTCGCTGCGCTGCCTGTCGTCACCCAGTTCATCAGGGGCACCCTGATTGGTCACGGCGGCTTCGGCGTGCACGTGCACACCCCACTGGGCATGGGCCTGCTCGGCATGATCCTGCACTACGCACTGACCTTGGTGGTGACGTACGTGGCGGCTCTCATTGTCGACGCACTTGCCCCCACCTTCGGCGGCACCAAGGACCCGGTGCAGGCGCTAAAGACGGTGGCCTATGGCTGGACCGCGGGCTGGGTGGCCGGCATCGCCATGATCATTCCCTGGCTAGGCTGGCTGGTCGCCATCGCCGGCCTCATCTATGGCATCTATCTGCTCTATCTTGGCCTGCCGCACACCATGCGCTGCCCTACCGACAAGGCGGCTGGATACACCGCAGTCACCGTGATCGCCGGCATCGTGCTGAGCTGGATCGTTGCCCTCGTCGTGGGCGGAATTTTCGGCACGGCGGCGCTCACTGGTGCGTCGACCACCGGCATGCACGTCACTCGCAGCGATGGCACAACGGTAACGGTCGACCCGGACAGCGCACTCGGCAAGTTTTCCGCCATCGGCGCCAACACGGCTCGTGCCGCAAAGGATTTGGATAACGCGCAAAAGACCGGCGACGTAGCCGCGCAGCAGACGGCCATGGGTAAGCTGATGAGCGGCGACGGCAAGACGGCAGCGACATCGCTGTCACCCCAGACGCTGCAAGGCTTCCTGCCCGACGAGCTGGACGGTATGAAGCGCAGCGACTTCAACGCCCAACGTTCCGGTGCCATGGGTATGCAGATCTCCACGGCGCGTGCTACCTACAGCGACGGCCGCGTCCGCACTCTGCAGATGGAAGTGGCAGACGCGGGCAACGTGCGCGACATGGCCGCCGTGGCCAGTCCGGCAACACCCACCACGGAAGACCAGACTGACCGCAGCTACGATAAAACCTATACCGACCACGACCGCCTGGTGCACGAATCGTGGGATGTGCAGACCAAGAGTGGCGAGTTCAGCGTCGTGGTAGCCGATCGCTTCACGGTCAAGGCAAGCGGTAATGCCGAGGACATCGACGAACTCAAGCAGGCGGTGAACGACCTGGACCTGGGCAGGCTCGCCCTGCTGAAGAACGCGGGCATCGGCGATCACTGATCCCATAAAGAAAAAGCCCGCGCTCATGGCGCGGGCTTTTTCACTTACGACGTTCGTGCTTACTTAGCGGCGTCGGCCTTCGGCACCGATGCTTCGGTGGTGATGTGCACCTTGATCTCGTCGCTCACATTCGGCACGTAGGCACCCATGCCGAAGTCAGAACGCTTCAGCGTGGTGGAGGCGTCGAAGCCCACCGTCTGCACCTTCATCATCGGGTGCTCACCGCTCTTGTTGAGCGTAGCGTCCAGCGTCACCGGCTTGGTCACGCCGTGCACGGTGAGATCACCCGTGACCTTGTACTTGTTGCCACCAGCGGCCTGCACCTTGGTGCTCTTGAAGGTGATGGTCGGGTACTTGTCGGCATCGAAGAAGTCCGGCTTCTTCAGGTGCTCGTCGAGCTTCGACACGTGCGTATCGAGGTCGGTCAGCGGCAGGGTCACGTCGACGGAGGACTTGGACACGTCCTTGTCGTCGAACACGATGGTGCCGTCGCCGATGCCAAGGTTGGCGGTCGGGTTGGAGAAACCGAAGTGGTTCCAGCTGAACAGGACCATGGTGTGGCCCGGATCCATCTTGTAGGTCACCGGGGCGGCCTGGACGGACACGGCGGCGCTGACGAGGCCGGCGAGAACGAGGTAACGAAGTGCACGCATGGGTTGAATCTCCACAGGGTTGGGGGTTGGCGAACCGATGACGAACAAAGCGTCAGGCGATCCGGCAAGCTTCGTCGAACGAGAGGCGCGGGCTGCGCGGGAACAGGTCGCGGCTGGCATCGCCGTAGCCGAGGTTGACCAGGAAGTTGGACTTGACCGTGGTGCCGGCAAAGAAGGCCCCGTCCACGCCGGCACCGTCGAAGCCGGACATCGGGCCGCAATCCAGGCCCACCGCACGGGCAGCCATCATCAGGTAGGCACCCTGCAACGAGCCATTGCGGAACGCGGTGACATCGATCAGCGCCTGGTTACCCACGAACCAGCTGCGCGCGTCGGCATGCGGAAACAGCTGCGGCAGCTTTTCGTAGAACGCGTGGTCGGTGCCGACAATGGCAGTGACCGGCGCGGCCAGGGTCTTGGCACGGTTGCCGTCAGACAGGAAAGGCGCAAGCTTTTCCTTGGCCTCCTTCGACTTCACGAACACCACGCGCATCGGCGAGGAGTTGGCGCTGGTCGGACCAAACTTGGCGAGCTCGTAGAGCTGGCGCAGCTGCTCGTCCGTCACCTCTTTCGGCAGCCAGGCGTTGTACGTACGGGCCGTACGAAACAGTTGATCGAAGGCGGCCTCGGAAAGCTTCTCGCTCATGGGTATCCTTTGGGCATAGGGACGCAGCGCGCCGGGATCGGCGCAATGGCGTGCAGTGTAAGCGCGGTCGCGGGAAAACAGGACACAGGCCAATGAAACGAACTGTGCTGTCCAGGGAAACAATGCGGTGGACAGACGCATGCTGAAACTGCATGGCGATTGCTGGGTCATCACCGACGGCGCCGCCGGCAACCAGCGCCAGGCACTGGCGCTGGCCGAGATGCTGGGCATGCCGGTCCGCCACCTTCAGCTCGAACCCGCCGCACCCTGGTCCTGGCTGGCGCCCCGCCTGGCCCTGGGCGCGCGACTCGCGCTCGATGCCACCCAGCGCCGCCAGTTCGCCGCGCCCTGGCCGACCGTGGCCATCGGCTGCGGCCGTACTGCCGCGCTGTATACACGGTTGCTGCGCCCGCTAAGCGGGGGCACGTGCTACACGGTGCAGATCCTCGACCCACGCGTGGATCCCAGGCACTGGGACACAGTGATCGCCCCGCAGCATGATCAGCTCACTGGCCGCAATGTCATCCGTCCGCTGGGCTCGCTCAATCCGGTGGATGAGGTATGGCTGCAGGACGGCCGCGACGCGGACCCCGCATTCGCCAGCCTGCCCCAGCCCCGCGTCGGCGTGCTGCTGGGCGGGCCACGCAAAGGGGTGACCTTCAACGAGAGCTACATCGACCAGTTGATCCACGGCCTGCACGCACGACGTCGCCTGGAGGGTGGCAGCCTGCTGGTGATGGCGTCACGGCGAACACCTCCGGCGCTGGTAGAACGCATGCGCCAGGGGCTAGGCGATGTCCCCGGCCTTGTGTGGTCGGGACATGACGACGGCAGCAATCCCTATCCGGGTGTGCTGGGTTGGGCGGACCGCCTGGTGGTCACGCCCGACTCGGTCAACATGCTGTCTGAAGCCTGTGCCGCAGGTTGCCCCGTACATACGCTCGTGGTGGGCAGCCTGCCGGACAAACTCGAACGGTTCCACAAGGCACTGCGCGGAGCGGGCCTGTTGCATTCGCTCGACGCGACGGACACACCACCGGTCCCGCCGCTACGCGTGACAGCGGCCATCGCCGCCACGCTGCACGACCTTATCGCGCTGCGGCAGGGCGAAACGGACCGAGACTAGTCAGAACAAGAAACCCAGCTCCGCCGTCACTTCACGCACATGGGCACTTAGCCGCTCCAACTCACCATCTCGCGGCGCAAGGCGCGAACGCAGGTCGAGCGTGCAGGCGAGTGCGCGATGCAACAGCTCCGCATGTGCTTCGGCGAACAGACCCGCCTGCCGGCCGTCGAGCAGACCGGCATTTCGGCACGCTTCGATCAATCCGGCGTTGGCGGTGATGCTCAACAATGCAGGGCGTTCCGAAGCATGGGCGAGCACCAGCCCCTGCAAGGCAAACTCAATATCCAGCAGGCCGCCGTGCCCCTGCTTGAGATCGAACCACTGCGCATCCGAGCGATCGCGCTCTGCACGCCAGCGCTGACGCATGCTGCTGACTTCGTGCAATACCGCGGAGCGCTCACGCGGCACCGCCAGCACCTCGCGACGCACGACGGAGAGATCCGCATGCAACGAGGCATCGCCGGCGATCGGTCGCGCGCGCAACAGCGCCTGATGTTCCCAGGTCCACGCACGGCTCTTCTGGTACGCCTCGAATGCATCGAGGCTACTGACCAGCAAGCCCTTGGAACCATCGGGACGCAAACGCGTATCCACTTCGTACAAGCGCCCCGCGCGTGTCAACACGGTCAACCAGTTCATCACGCGCTGCGCGAGACGCTGATACCAGCGCGAACCTTCCAACGGGCGAGGGCCGTCGCTCATGGCGTGTGCGCGCTTGCCGTCGTAAACAAACACCAGGTCGAGATCGGAGGCAAATCCCAGTTCCTCGCCACCGAGGCTGCCGTAGCCCAGTACCGCAAAGCCGATCCCGTCGCCGGGCAAGCGGCCATGTTGTGCAGCCAGTTCACGCTCAGCCAGCGCGGTGACGGCCAGCACGATCGATTCGGCCAGCACCGCCAGGCGCCGTGCGGTCGCCACCGCATCCGCCCTTCCGTCACTGAAGGCCAGGCCCAGGCGGAACGCCACGCTGGCCTTGAATTCGTTGAGGCGCTCCAGTTCCGCTTCCGCCTCGCGATCGTCCAGCGTCGCCAGTACACGCGTGATCTCGGCACTGATGTCGGCCCGCTTGAGCGGCAGCTGATCGATCCGCGGGTCGAGCACGTCGTCAAGCAACAACGGTTGCACGATTACTCGCTCTGCAAGGAAAGCACTTTCGGCGAACAGCTTTGCCAAACGCAACCGCGCCGCTGGCTGCTCTTCAAGCAGAGCAAGGTATGACGAACGCCGCGCCACCGCTTGCACCAGTCGACACAGACGCAACAGACAGGCCACGGGTGCCATGCTGTTGCGCGCCACGGCGATCAATTGCGGCATCAGGCGATCGAGCTGCTCGCGCGAGCGCTGCGACATAGCCCGCACCGATGCGGCCTGTGAAAGCTTCACCAGCGTCTCGGCCACGTCCACGCCCGGCGCGAAACCCGAGGATTCCATTACGCCTGCGTCGAGCGTCTCCGTGCAGGCACGCTGCCACAACGCAACGTCGACCACCGGCGCCGTCGCGGTGCGGCCGCCCTGCGGCATCAACACTTCGGCGAATTCTTCGCTGACCTTCGCGCGATGTTGCGCGAGTTGCTCTTCCAGTTCTTCCCACGAAGCATGGCCCAGCCCCAGCGCAATGCGCTCTCGGCTGAGCGAGTCTTCCGGTATATCGTGCGTCTGCGCGTCGCGTAGCATCTGCACGCGATTCTCCACGCGGCGCAGGAATACATAGGCTTCGCGTAACTCACGTGCGCGCGCTGCGCTGATATGTCCACGCGCCTCGCAAGCCGTGAGCGCGGGAAGCAGGCCGCGCACACGCAGGCTGGGCTCGCGGCCGCCGCGAATCAGTTGCACCAACTGCACCACGAATTCGATCTCGCGAATGCCGCCGGGTCCCAGCTTGAGGTTATCGGCCAGATCCTTCCGGGCAACCTCCGCATCGATCAACGACTTCATCTCGCGCAATCCCGCGAAGGCGGTGTAGTCGAGATACTTGCGGTAGACAAACGGGCGCAGCAGATCCTGCAGCTGTTTGCCAGCGTTGCGATCACCCGCCACGGGGCGGGCCTTGATCCATGCATAGCGCTCCCAGTCGCGCCCTTCGCTCTGGTAGTACTGCTCCATCGCCGAGAACGGTAGGGCCAGACGGCCCGCATTGCCAAACGGCCGCAGGCGCAGGTCTACCCGTGCGCAGATACCGTCGACGGTGGGCTCGTTGAGCAGGCGCACCAATTGCCGGGTCAAGCGTACGAAGTACTCGCTATTGTCGAGCGATCGCGCACCGTCGCTTTGCCCACCGTGCGGATAGGCGAGCACCAGATCGATGTCAGACGAGAAATTGAGCTCACTGCCGCCCAACTTACCGAAGCCCACCACCACCATGCGTTGCAGTTCACCTTCATGGCCCCGGCTATGTCCGTAGCGCGCGACCAGCGCTTGCTCGGACCAGCGCAACGCCGATTCCAGCAGCACCTCGTACAGCACACTGGTCGCCGACAAGGTCTCGGGCAGTTCATCGAGACCATTTACGTCGCGGAAGACCAGACGCAGCGCTTCGGCATGGCGAAAGCGCCGCAGCTCCGTAAGACAGACGGTCTCGTCGGCCGAAAGTCGAAGCGCTTCGATACGTGCACTGGCATCGCTACCGGAACGAAGGCGCTCAAGGCCTTGCGGCGCAAGCAACTGCGGCTGCCTGAACCAGGTATCGAAAGCGAAGTCACTGGCGAGCAGCGTACGTCGGATGCGTTCGGCGACACCGGCGTCGTCGTGCAGCGGTACGCCCATCTGGCGACAACGCGCGATCAGCTCGCTGTAGCGATCGTCGATCAGCGCACGCAGTGCCGGGGATTCCGTGGGCTTGGTCATGACAGTCATCCGTCCATTCTGCCGCAGTGCCACATGTATTGCTGCGCCCGCACACGTTCAGCCTGCGGCGCAACATGACCGCTACGTGACCAGAGGCCGGGTTAGCGTGCACGTCCGCGGCGCGTGACGCGTTGCTCAAAGTCAAGCCATTCCGCCACGCGCCAAGGCGGCTCTCAACAAATGGTTCAGATCCGGGCCATTACATTCCTGTGTCCGAGCCATGACAGCCATCCACTAGGGTGCCATGACCCCGTCAACGACTCCGCCAGCGCCTCGCGCGCGCTCCATGTCCGCCCGCCTCGCGCTGATCGTCGCGTTGGGGGCGCTGTTCACGCTGCTGACCGGTGTGGTCGACGGCGGTATTGGCGTGAGTCCGACTCAGGCCCTGAGCCAACCGATCTACCTCATCGCCAATGCATTGCCGGGCCTGCTGTTTGCCTCGCTGCTGCTGGTGCTGAGCCGACGAGTGTTTCTTTCCTTCGGGCTCGCTTTCCTCACGCAGACGGTGGTCTATGCCGTCAATGCGCTCAAGGTGAGCAATCTCAATACGCCGCTGATGCCTGCGGATTTCCGCATGCTGGGCCAATTGCGGCGCGGCGGATTGAAGCTGCTGGGAAGCTATCTCCCAGCGAGCCCGTGGCCCTACCTCGCATTGGCAACCGCCGTCGCCGTCATCGTGATCGCGTGGCGCATCGAACCACCGATGTTCGCCCGGCGCACGCGCGGCAAACGGCTCGTCTCCGGCGTGGCCCTGCTCGCCCTGATCGGCACCCTGCTTGCCGGCATGCCGGGATGGATGAAGATTTACGGCGGACACCACCTGTGGCTGGAACCGTGGTCGGCTACCGCCACCGCCGAACACTCGGGCCTGGTCAGCTCGCTCATGATGTTCCACCTGAATCAGGGCCATGCGCGCAAGAAGCCCGACACGGCGGCGGCGCAACAGTTGATCGATCGCTCCGATGTCGCCCTGCGCGAACGGTTGCAGGCGCCTGTGCGCAACACCGGCGAAGCGCCCGACATTGTGGTGATTCAGAGCGAATCGTTCTTCGACCCGTCGATCATGAAGGGTTACGAGAACACCGACCTCACGCCGAACCTGCACCGGCTTGCTGCACAAGGCGAAAGCGGCCCACTGCACGTGCCCACCTATGGCGGCGGCACCATCCGCACTGAGTTCGAAGTGCTCACCGGTTTGTCGCTGCGCTACTTCGATGATCTGCAGTTCCCGTACTTGCAGATGAATCACAAAGTGGTCCCCAGCATGGTGCGCGTGCTGCGCTCCCACGGCTACGAGACCATCGCACTGCACGGCAATGATCCCGGCTTCTGGAACCGCACCACGGCCTTCCAGGCCATCGGCTTCGATCGGTTCGTGTCGCGCTCGTCCTTCCCGGCCAACGCCGCTTCGGACGGTCAGTACATGGCCGACAGCGCCATGACGGACGAGATCATGGCCCAGCTGAAGAACGCCGGCCCGCCGCAGTTCCTGTTTGCCATCAGCATCGAGGCGCATGGCCCCTACGACGTGCCGCCTGCCAACGCCGCCGAGCGCGACGCCATTCCCGTGCCCGAAGGCATCACTGGCAAGAACAAGCTGGAACTGCAGAACTACCTCTACCACATGCGGCACGCCGATCAGGAACTCGGCCGGCTGGCGGAACTGATCTCGCATCGCGAGCGCCCCACCCTGCTGTTGTTCTATGGCGACCACCTCCCGGCACTGACGGATACCTACCGCACCACCGGCTTTGTCGACGGCAAGGACATGCTCAGTCAGGCCGGCACCTGGTTGCTGATCGACCCGCGCAATCCGATGCAGGCAAAGCGCGAGTCGCTGGCCTCGTGGATGCTGCCTGGACGCCTGCTGGAACAAGCCGGCGTACACGACGACGCGTACTTCGCGCTGACCCAGGTGATTGCGCCGCAACTCGCTGCACTCACCCATGCTCCGGGTGCACCGCTGGAAGCGGAAGACCACTCCGAGCAACAGGAAGACGACGACATGGCCAACGTCGCCCTGCTCCGCATGAAGGGCAAGCTCGGCCCGATGCTGCCCAAAGCCGCGATGCAGACCGCTGGCTTGCTGGAAGATGCCCGGCTTTTCCCCGTAGGCGAGAACGAGCCAACCGGGGCCAACCAATAACGACATCCTAACGGACCTATTGGAATGGACGTCCAAACGAAATGAGCGCGGCGGCGGTTTCGCGGGTTTTTCAAGCGGTCGAAACCCGTTTTTCCACGCATGAAATAACGTGGATTCATCGATCTGTCTGCTCGCTTAAGGGAGACAGTTTCGTTCAGGTTCGGTAGAGCGATGGGCGTCTAGCTTGGATCCCAGCCAGGAAGCAACGCCTTCGCTGGCATCCCCACATTGGAGGTTCACCTCATGCGTAAGACCATGCTTGCCGCTCTCCTCGTCACCGCCGCTTCCGTCCTGACTGTCCCGGCGTTCGCGCAGGACGCCGCTCCGGTAGCGAAGACCGAAGCCAGCGCGACCACCGCGGGTGCGGCAGCGAAGGACACGGCCAAGTCGACCACCGACGCCGCCGCCACCAAGGCCACAGAAGCCGGCCACAAGGCTAAGCACAGCAGCCATAAGGCCAAGGCCGCCGCCACCGACGCCACCAAGACGGACGCCACCAAGGCAGACGCCGGCGCACCGGCCACGCCGAAGCAGTAAATCGTTCCGCACGAGTGAACCCAAACCCCCGGGAGGCGACTCCCGGGGTTTTTCGTGTTCGTGTATCAGAAGTCGTAGGAGCCCGAAAGAACTACGCTGCATCGCGTGCGCAGCGGCAAAAAGGTTTCGTTGAAATCCGGGGCGTACAAAGTGCGCGAAAAAAGATTCTTCACGCCTAGCGACATGCGCCAGTGATCGGTGCGATACGACACGTTGGCATCCACCTCGGCCTGCCCCGGCGAGGGGAAGTAAGTGGAGTAGTCCAGGCTTTGCCCGAACGAACGGCTGCGCGCCTGCACGCCGCCAGCGATACCCCAGCCTTTCAGTGCCTCGCTCTGGAACCAGTAGCTTGCCCACAGGTTGAAGCGCTGGCGCGGCGCGCCAGTGGGCGCAGTGCCGTCGTGGTTGCTGATCTCCGCATTGGTATAGCTGCCGGTGATATCGAGGCCCGGCATGACCCGTCCGGCGAACTCGACCTCCAAGCCCCTGTTGGTCTGCCCCGGTCCGAAGCTCGCGACGTTGGGGAACGTTTCGAGGAACAGGTAACTGTGGTCGAGCATGATGCGGTAGAGCGATACCGACAGCCACGCCTGCTGATGGAACAGGTTGAGCTTGGTACCCACCTCCAACTGGCGCGAAAGCGCAGGCACCAGCGGCCGCCCGTTCTCGCCGAGGTAGGACAAGGGCTGAAAGCCATTGCTCGTGCCAGCATAAAAGGCAACGTCAGGGGTGAGCTTGTAGACGACACCCGCGTTCGGCACCCACTTCGTGCGCCGCGGCGTCCACGGATTCCCCTGCATATCAGTAGTCGATACCTCGTAGTACGAACGACGCACCGCCAACAACATGTCCCAGTGCTCGCCGAGCGACAGCTGATCCTGCAGAAACAGGCCGCTGTTTACCGACCAGGGCGTGCCGGCGATGGGCACATTGTCTTCCGGCTGCATGACAGCGGATACACGCGGCAGAGCCGGACCTGTAAACAGGTTGTACGTATCCTCGTCATCGTGCACGAAATCATCGGCGTGTCCGACGCGCGAACGTGAGTAATCCATGCCCAGGGTGACCGTGTGCGTCACCGGCCCGGTACCGAAAACGCGGATCAAATCGTTCTGCAACGAGTAATAGGCGTCGCTGTACTTATAGGCTTCGGCTTGGGGGAATGCATCACCGGAAGGCGTGGGGTTGTATAGCGTCCAGCTTTGCGCATCGTTGCGCTGCTGGACAAATTGCCCGCGGCTACGCCAGGTCCATGCATGCCCCAGCTGCTGGTCGAGCAAGTAATACAGACGGTTGGTCTGGTACTCAGCGTAGTCGTAGGCATTGCCGGTCAGCAGACTGAACGGCGTGGCCGTGCCGACCGTATTACCCAATATCACGGCATGGTCGGGCATAGGCAGGCGATCGACAATGCGCTGCACGCCCACGACCAACTGCGTGCTTGACCCGGTCCATCCGATGGACGCTGCCAGATAGCCGCTGCGACGGTTGCGATAGCCCTGCGGCGAACGGTCAGCGTAATCGCCTGAGACCACCAGCCGATAGGTGAGTCCCGAGCCTTGCTTCAGCGGACCCGCCAGGTCCAGCGCTGCCTGCGCTCGCCCGTTCTCGCCCAGTGTGTAGCTAAGCTCACGCACCGGCTCGCTCTGCGGCTGCTTGGTGGTGACGTTGATCAGGCCACCAAAGCTGTTGCCATTGGAGTCCCCAAGGATGGTCTGCGGCCCCTTGATCACCTCCACGCGCTCCAACCCCACCAGCGGAGGAAAGTCGCCCGAGCCCACGTTGCTGTTGGGCATACCGTCGATGAGGCCTTCGCCGGTATTGAAGCCGCGGATCTGGAACAGCGGCAGGCCGCTCGAGTCTTCGGCGTATGACACGCCGGCCACATTGCGTACCACGTCCTGGACGGTAAGCGCCTGTTGCGAGGCCATCAGGTCGCGTGTCACCACGCTTACCGATTGGGGCACGTCGATCAGCTCAGCATCGTTGCGCGAGCCGACGCTGGTCAGCGACGCCTTGAAACCGACATCGCGCCCGACCAAGGCATCGGCCTCGACCGCCGTCAGCTCCTTGATCTCGTCCTGTGGGTCTGACGACGACGCTTTCTTTCCTGGCGCAGCGGGCGCGGTCACCACGACTGTGCCCTGACCGGTGAACTCATAGGAAAGGCCGGTCCCGTCCAATAGACGGGCAAGCGCGGCATCCGCCGTCAAACTGCCGGTGGCGCCCTGCGAACGGAAGCGTGCGACGGTGCTACCCGCGGTCAACACCTGCACGTTGGCCTGCTTGCCGAAAGCGATCAACGCCGTGGCGAGCGGCTGCACGGGAATCGCGAAATCGATGGAGTGCGCCGGCGGCGAAGGCTCCTGGGCGGCGCGCGGGCCAGCGAGGCAGCTGCCCGGCACGGCCAGACAGACCCACGTCAACAGGCTGCCGGACAGCAGCAGCGCCGCACCTTTCCTCATAGCCCCCGTTTCTCGCCGAGCGAAAGTCGCGAGTGTGACACGCGTCGGGGACGTTGTGTGTCTATGGCAACCGAATGAACGCTATCTTTCGAGGAGCTGTCAGTTCAGTCCACTGGGATCAATGTGGCGCCGCCTTGTTGCGCGTATCGGAAAGCACGGTTTCACCGCTGACGTTGCCCACCTGCAGCGGCAACACCTGCGGCAAGGCATGCAGCCAGTCGTCGATAGCATCGGCCCTGACGGTACCCGTAAACGTCAGCGAGTTCAGGTCGGTATCCGCAACACGCAGTGGCTGCGCGCGATAGCGATTGATGTTGGCCACCACCACCGACAGCGGCTCGTTGTCGAACTCCAGCCGCTGATTGCGCCAAGCCGCGGCATTGGCCGGATCACTGGCGGTGACGTTCATGGCCGCACGCGACGGATCATAGGTCACCGACTGGCCTGCCACGGCCTCCAGGCTATTGTGCGAGCCGCCGGTGGCATCAGCCACGCGCACGCGGCCCTCCGCCATGGCGAGGGTGACATAGTCGCCGGTGCGACGGACGTTGAAGGCCGTACCGATGTCCTCGATGGTCACGCCGCCCGCATGCACCACAAACGGCCGCCCCGCATCGTGCACAACTTCGAAATAGGCCTCGCCGGAGGAGAGATCCACTTCGCGCTGGCCATGGCTGAAGCGCGTGGTGAGACGCGTGGCGCCGCCGAGCGTAATGCGCGTGCCGTCATCCAGCACCACGCTGCGTTGCGTGGCAATGGCACTGGCATACGCCTGCGTGGTGACGCTGCCGGAGGTTGCATGCCAACCCACGTAGCCGCCCACGGCCAGTATCACGGCGGCCGCAGCCGCGGCCGGGATCCACCAGCGCTGCGGCGCCACCCGCGGCGAAGCGAACTCCGCCATCAACCGCTCGCGCGACACCTCACCCAGCATCTGCAGGCGCATGGCCAACTCGGTCACGCGCTCGAACGCCGTGAGGTGTGCGGGATCTTCATCGGTCCAGGCCAGCCATTGCGCGGTTGTCCGTTCCGTCGCAGCGGGATCGCGCAGTCGCACCCACCAATCGGCGGCGACGCGCAGGTTTTGTTCGTTCAATGTGTTAGCCATCATGGCATCTCCAGTTCGTCTACCCGCGCCCGGCAATGAGCCAGGGCGTTGGCGACGTGATAGCGCACCATGCGCTCACTAATTTTCATGGCCCGCGCGATAACGCTGATCTCGCAGCCGTCGATGACATGCATGACAAAAGCACGTCCGGTCTTGGCAGGTAATTCACGCAGCGCTTTGTAGAGCTCCTGCAATTGCCCCGTGGCATGCACATGGCGCTCAGGAATAGGCGCAAGGTGCAGGTCCTCGTCCGGAATCTCCACCGGATGCTCGGCACGCACCTGGCGCGCGCGCATCCGATCTACCGCCAGGTTTGAGGCAACGCGAAACAGATAGGCACGCAACGACTCCACCTGCTCGGGGCGATCCATGGTCACCAGGCGCACATAGGCTTCCTGCGCAACCTCCTGAGCATCGGATAACGAATTCAGGCGGCACTGCAGGAACGCCACGAGCGCACGGTTGTGCTCGCGGAACAGATCAGCGATGCGCAAGGCAAACGCCGGATCGAGATTCACGCCCGGATGGGTGGGCGCGGCTACAGGTCTATCCACTTAGGCTGCCCTGGTCACGTCGGCAAGCGGCGGCAAGGCTTCCATGGCTGCCGACGCCTCTGTCGCATCGCGCCACCACGTTACCGGGCGCAATGCGTCGTTCAACAGTTTCACTGCGTCCCAGCGTAATTCCGCGCGCGCCTGAACAAGGCGCGGCGCTTACTTTCCAGTTCCGCTTCCGTCCGGTGGTGCAACGTGGCCGGCATCAGGAACCAACCATCATCGATGGCGACGCCACCCTGCTCTAGCCAGTAGGCATCGTAATCGGAGAAGAGTCGTGCCCGCCCCAGCAACGGATGCGCCACGTTCCCCACGGCAAGGATACGCCGCAAGCCGCACTGACCTGCAAACGCATAGGCCAGCACCAGCATCAGCTGCTTCGGGCGCATGCCATGCATGTTCTTGGTGAGTTCGCGCACTACCTCGCGCGCATCCTCGCCAGACGGCCCCTGGATGCAGCCGATGGCCAGCGTATCGTCGTCGATGAGCGTCACCACCAGGCGATACAGCGTGCGGTCGTAGGCGTCGGTCAGCTCAAGGGTGAGCTCGCCCTCGCAATTCATATGCGCGGGAGCGCGCAGATGAAGCCCGACCTCGCTGCCGTCCTTCAGCGTGATGAAACCCAGGGTGGCCCGACCCTGCACGTAGACACCCTCAAAGAGATCCGCCGACCAACGCTCCAGCAACAGGCGATAGTGCGTCTGCACTGCACGCAAGCGGTCCGCGCGGTGCCAACGCCGATTCACGAAGCGGTGGTGATGGCGCTCCAGCAGGCGCGGATCCGCCTCAACGCAGGCGCGCAGCGAGGGATGCGAAGCCAGGAACGCCAGATACTGATGATGTCGCACCGGCATACCCAGCGCGCGCACCAGGTACTTGCCGGCCATCAAGGCCAACCTGCCCGGATCGTCGGACCAGTCGGTGCGTCCACACAGCGAGCGCCACCACAGCGACAAGCCGGGTTGGCCGTCCGTGGCCGGAAGTTCCCTGCGTCCAGTCACCTGCGGGCTGGTTATCCCCACCCACTGCAATTCGCGCTCCAGGGAGCGTTGCGCCGCGTAGGCGCAGCCGCTTGCGGCGAACACCAGATCGGCGTCCAGGGGTTCCTCCCCTGGCTGAAGATTCCGTTCGTTCAAGGCTCGCCAACCCGCTGATGACTGTGACATTAGTTAAGACGTGCGTGCGGGGGAAAACGGAAATGGCCGGGCGAAAAAATTTACGCTGAGGGTTGGCAACGCCCGCTACAGCTTCCGGGCATGGCCCCTGGGATAGGGCGGACTGACCGCTTCCATCCTGAGCGCCAGGCGGGGAAACACAGCCCCTTCACCCAAGACCTCCCAGGTGATGACCATCGCGCCCCGGCACCGCCGTTGGACGCGCCGGTCACAATCCGGCACCTTTGCCAGGTCGTAGATCCCAGCCATACCCATGAACCAAGGGTGGTTACAGATGGACAGCATCGCGGGCTATCGCATCGGGAACTGGCAGGTCGAACCCGCCCTGGGCCGAATCTCGCGCGATGGCGAACTCGTACGGGTGGATGCGCGCACCATGCGGCTATTGATGTGCCTCGCCGAGCGCGCTGGCCAGGTGGTGAGCATCGACGAACTGCTGGATGAGGCCTGGACCGGGGTCATCGTTACGCCCGATTCTGTGTACCAGGCCATCGCCACGTTGCGCCGACAGCTGGGCGACGATCCCAAGCAACCTGCGTACATCGCTAACGTGCCGCGTCTCGGCTATCGACTGATCGCGCCGGTGGAAGTGCTGCCCCACCCTCCGGCCACGGTATCCGCCGGGCCGGTGGTGGCGGAGCGCTTGCCGCAAACGCCCCGCCGTTCGACGCATCGCCCACTGATCATCGCGGTAGTTCTGCTGATCATCGCGGGGGTCATCGGCGGGTTAGCCCTACGACAAGAACGTCCCCACTCGTCAACGGCAACGGCGCAACCTCCTGCCCGCTCCGTTGCCGTACTACCTCTGCTGGATCTCACCGATGAGATGAACGAAGAGCCCTTCGCAGACGGGATGACCGAGGAATTGATCGACAGGCTGAGCCAGGTGCCTGGCCTGCGCGTGCCGGCACCCACCGCATCGTTCTACTACAAGGGCAAGCAATTCACGGTCAGCGACGTTGCGCGTGCGCTCGACGTCGCCTACGTGCTCGACGGCAGCGTACGCAAATCAGGCACCACCTTGCGGGTCGCGGCGCGCCTGGTGCGCGCCGATGACGGCTTCGTCGTCTGGTCGGAAACCTATGACCGCAGCTGGGACGACAAGCTGATGATCCAGGACGACATCGCCAGTGAAGTCGTCAAGACCCTGAAGGCTTCTATCGATGGGCCGCCTGCGGCGCTCCCGGATCAGGCCCAACCGCGGCCTCGAGCTGGATCTGTACCTTGATGTCGTCACCCACCAGGTCGCTGTAGCCGTCGATACCGAACTCGGAACGCTTGATCGTCGTCGCTGCCGAGAATCCGACGGAGGGCTGCTCCGATACCGCGTTGATGCCCACCTTGTTGAGCTGCAGCGGTAGTTCCATCGGATGCGTGACACCGCCCAGGGTCAACTCACCGTACAGAGTGCCGTGGGTGTCGTCCTTCTTCTCCAGCCGGGTACTGCGAAACGTGATGGTTGAATGGCTGAACAGGGGCATCCACTCCTTGTCGCCACGGATCTGCTGGTTCCAGTGGGCATCGCCCATGTCCAGCGTGCTGGTCGGCAGAGTGACGTTCACCTGCGACTTTGACCAATCCGCTTCGTCGAACGTGAACGTGCCTGGCGCCATCCTCAGCGTGCCGAACAATTGAATGAAGCCCTGATGCTCGATGGTGAACGATACCCGCGAGATCTTGGTGGCCACCGTATACGTCACTGGCATCGCATGGGCGGCACCTGCCATCAGCAACCACGCCGCCAGGGCGATAAATCGCAAACGTTTCATACGCACTCCTTTGAAGGGGAAATCGATTCGCTGCCGACCGGCCACGCCGTCGCCAACGAGTCACCTTGTAGGCGTCGCCCCGCTCCAAAGTCCTGATTCCGGCGCTGAATAGCCCTGAATTGTTCTGATACAGAGCTGCGGGCATGGCCTGCTGTCTGCCGGGTTTTCCGCGCCCAAAAGAAAACCCCGCACAAGGCGGGGTTTTCTGGTGTTGCGATGCCTGGAAGGCGTGGACTTAGAAGTCCATACCACCCATGCCGCCCATGCCGCCCGGCGCACCGTGCGAATGGCCTTCGTCCTTCTTCGGCACTTCGGTCACGGCCGCTTCGGTCGTGATGATCGAGCCAGCCACCGAGGCAGCGAACTGCAGGGCCGAACGGGTCACCTTGGTCGGGTCCAGGATGCCGAAGGCAATCATGTCGCCGAACTCACCGGTGGCAGCGTTGTAGCCGAAGTTGCCGTTGCCTTCCTTCACCTTGTTCAGGACGACGGACGGCTCGTCACCGGCGTTGGCGACGATGGCGCGCAGCGGGGCTTCCAGGGCGCGACGGGTGATGGCGATGCCCAGATCCTGGTCAGCGTTGGCACCCTTCAGGCCTTCGACGGCCTTGAGCGAACGGATCAGAGCGACACCGCCGCCCGGGACCACGCCTTCTTCCACCGCAGCGCGCGTGGCGTGCAGGGCGTCTTCGACGCGGGCCTTCTTTTCCTTCATCTCGACTTCGGTGGCAGCGCCAACCTTGATGACGGCGACGCCGCCAGCCAGCTTGGCCACACGCTCCTGCAGCTTCTCGCGGTCGTAGTCCGAAGAGGTCTCTTCGATCTGCGCCTTGATCTGGCTGATGCGCGACTGGATGCGCTCAGCTTCGCCAGCACCGTCGATGATGGTGGTGTTTTCCTTGGTGATCACCACGCGCTTGGCGCGGCCCAGATCGGTGATGGTGGCCTTATCAAGGGCCAGACCCACTTCCTCGGAGATCACCACACCGTTGGTGAGGATGGCGATGTCTTCCAGGATGGCCTTGCGGCGATCACCGAAGCCCGGCGCCTTCACGGCGGCAACCTTGACGATGCCACGGATGGTGTTGACCACGAGGGTGGCCAGCGCTTCGCCTTCCACTTCCTCGGCGACGATCAGCAGCGGCTTGCCGGCCTTGGCAACGGCTTCGAGCACCGGCAGCAGTTCGCGGACGTTGGAGATCTTCTTGTCGTGGATGAGGATGAACGGGTCGTCCAGTTCAACCTGCTGCGACTGCTGGTTGTTGATGAAGTACGGCGACAGGTAGCCGCGATCGAACTGCATGCCTTCGACGACGTCGAGTTCGTTCTCGAGGCCCGAGCCTTCTTCGACCGTGATCACGCCTTCCTTGCCGACCTTCTTCATCGCGGTGGCGATGATTTCGCCGATGGCGGAGTCGGAGTTGGCGGAGATGGTGCCGACCTGGGCGATAGCCTTGTCGTCAGCGGTCGGGTTGGAGAGCTTCTTCAGCTCAGCCACGGCAGCGGTGACGGCCTGGTCGATACCGCGCTTGAGGTCCATCGGGTTCATGCCGGCGGCAACGGCCTTGAGGCCTTCCTGGATGAACGCCTGGGCGAGCACGGTGGCGGTGGTGGTGCCGTCGCCAGCAACGTCGGAGGTCTTGGAAGCAGCTTCCTTGACGATCTGCGCGCCGATGTTCTCGTACTTGTCGGCCAGTTCGATTTCCTTGGCGACCGAGACGCCGTCCTTGGTGACGGTCGGAACGCCGAAGCTCTTCTCGATCACCACGTTGCGGCCCTTCGGACCCAGGGTGACCTTCACGGCGTTGGCCAGGGTGTTCACACCCTTGAGCATACGAGCGCGAACGTCTTCGCCGAAGCGAACTTCTTTAGCTGCCATAAAATTTTTGCCTCAAAAATTTTGATTAAAAATGGGAAAGCTCGCGACGGGGTTTCTACAGAGCGCGTCTGTCGCGCTTAAACCCCAGCGGACTCAAATTAGGCTTCGATGACAGCCACGATGTCGTCTTCCTTCAGGAAGACCAGCTCTTCGCCGTCAATCTTGATTTCCTGGCCGGCGTACTTGCCGAACAGCACGGTGTCGCCTTCGTTGACGGACATCGGGCGGACCTTGCCGTCTTCCAGGATGCGGCCGGTACCGGCAGCGATAACCTTGCCGCGGGTCGGCTTTTCGGTGGCGCTGTCGGGGATGACGATGCCGCCAGCGGAGACACGCTCTTCTTCGAGGCGCTTGACGATGACGCGATCGTGCAGCGGACGCAGTTTGCTCATGGGTGGGCTCCAGCTTCGGTTGAATGGTTGAACAGGATTCGGGACCCCGGAGCGGCGCCTATGTCGGCGCTGTTAGCACTCCCCGGAGGTGAGTGCCAATAATAACGACGCAAAAGCCCCCTGCAAGAGGCGTCCGTCCGATGGCTGAAACTTGGAATGGGGGAGCGGCCAGAGGCTTTCAAGAGCCGGGAGCGCCGAAATTCGCCTTTCTGCCACTATCGACACCCGGACCGGGACCGACCACCATGCCCGCCTGCACCCCATCGGGACCCACCCGTGAGCGATGAGCTGACGCTACGCCAGGACCTTGTCCTCCAAGGCGCCAAACTGGCCGCCTCCGGCCTCAGCCAGGGCACCTCTGGCAACCTAAGTGCCCGCTGCGGCGAAGGTTTTCTGATCACGCCCAGCGGCACACCGTATGAGGACATCACCCCCGAGGGCATCGTTCTCGTCGACCGCAACGGCCATTGGCCGGCAAGCCAGCGCCCTTCCAGCGAGTGGCGCTTCCACCGGGACATCTACCTCGCCCGCCCCGACGCCGGGGCGGTCGTCCATGTGCATCCGCCCTACGCCACGGCGCTGGCCATGTGCCGAAAGCCGATTCCGCCGGCCCACTACATGATCGCCGTGGGCGGCGGCGACTCCATCCGCTGCGCGGACTACTACACCTACGGCACCCAGGCGCTGTCCGATGCGGTGCTGGCCGCACTGGAAGGCCGGCTGGCCTGCCTGATGGCCAACCACGGCATGATCGCGCTGGGCAGCACGCTAGCGCAGGCCATGTGGCGGGCCGTGGAGGTGGAGAATCTGGCCCGGCAGTACGCGCTGTCCCTGCAGATCGGCACGCCGGTGCTGCTGACGGACCAGGAAGTGGCCGATGTGCTCGCTAAATTCGCCAACTACGGGATGATGTCGAGGTCCTAATGTCCGATACCGTCCTGCTCTGCTACTGCACCTGCCCCGACGTCGCCAGCGCGCAGAAGCTGGCCGAAGCCCTGGTGGGCGAACACCTGGCTGCCTGTGTGAACCGTATCCCCGCGGTGGCGTCCACTTATCGCTGGAAAGGCGAGGTGGTCACGGACAGCGAGGAGCTATTGCTTATCAAGACCACCGCCGCGCGCTTCCCCGCGCTGAAGGAACGGCTGGTCGCATTGCATCCCTACGAACTGCCCGAGCTGATCGCCGTTCCCGTGGCCGAGGGTCACCGCCCCTACCTGGATTGGGTGCGCGACCCGGGCTGATCCGCGGCCTGTTCACAATCTCAACGCGGTCTCGCCATGACCTCACCGTCATCCCCGCGAAGGCGGGGATCCAGCGGCTTTTGTCTCTGTGGCGCTTAAAGGCACTGGATCCCCGCCTTCGCGGGGATGACGGTGAGGGATGAATGTCGTTCCACTGCAAAGTCAAACGGAGGCCGCGAACAGGCTCCAACCAGCACCATCGGCAGCGCCCAAAGCGCGCGAGACATCTCATCCGCCGCGATTGACTAGACAGTCCACCGCGACTGTCCGTATCCGCGTCACGGGCGCGCCATCGCCACTGGTCAGCATGCCTCCCCATCACGGGAGGCGATATGACGTTCGAACTGGCAGTTTTCGATATGGCGGGCACCACGGTGCACGATCCGGATCTGGTCGTGCAGGCGCTGGGCGACGCGCTGGCACAGGCCGGCTGCAATGCGGCCGTGCCCGAACTGCGCGCCTTGATGGGCTACACCAAGCCCGCCGCTATCCGCAGCATGCTCGCCGCGCATGATCTGCCGGCAGACGATGCGCAGGTCGCTCTTGTACACGACGACTTCGTGCAACGCATGCTCACCTGCTACCGCACGCATGAAGCGGTGCGCCCTATGGCAGGCGCCGAGGACACGTTCGCCTGGTTGCATGAGCGTGGCATCAAGGTGGCGCTCAACACCGCGTTCTCGCAGGACATCGCCGAATGCCTGATCGAGCGCTTCGACTGGCGCGAACGCGGCCTGATCGATGCGGCGATCTCGGCAGATCGCGTGCCCCAGGGCCGCCCCGCGCCCGACATGATCCGTGCATTGATGGCCGAGTGCGGCGTCACCGATGCCGCGCGCGTGTTCAAGGTCGGCGATACCGAGGTGGACATTCGCGAAGGCCGCGCCGCAGCCTGCGGCCTGGTGGTGGCGGTGACCACCGGTGCGTACACCCGCGCCGAGTTGCTCACGTATCGTCCTGATGCAGTGCTCGATGGCCTGCAGGAGCTGCACGCGCTACTTGATCGTTCCGCCCCATCCCGCGTGGCCTGACGCCGGCCATGAATCCACTCTCCTCTTCCTCCGGGCCCACTTCCCGCTGGTCATCCAAGCTGTTGCCGCTTGTCGCCGGCATCGCCGCGTTCTGCGTGTATTCGTGCATGTACGCCTTCCGCAAGCCGTTCAGCGCGGCCAGCTATGAAGGCATGAGCTGGCTGGGCATCGACTACAAGATCTGGCTGGTGATCGCCCAGGTGCTGGGCTATGCACTGAGCAAGCTTTGGGGCATCCGCATGGTGCCGGAGCTGCAGCCTTCGCGGCGTGCGAGCGCCATCCTGTGGCTGATCGGGCTGTCATGGCTGGCCCTGCTGGGCTTCGCGCTGGCACCGCCTGTGCCGGGCATCGTGTTCCTGTTCCTCAATGGCCTGCCGCTGGGCATGGTGTGGGGCCTGGTGTTCGGTTACATCGAAGGCCGGCAGGCGACCGAGCTGATGGGCGCCATCCTCGCCTCCAGCTTTATCTTCGCCTCAGGCGTAGTCAAAGGGGTGGGCAAAGCCATGTTGCTGGCTGGCGTCAGCGATCACTGGATGCCGTTCCTCACCGGGCTCGTGTTCGTACCGCCCCTGCTGTTGTCGTTGCGCGTACTTACCCGTATACCGCCACCCAGCGCTGAGGACATTGCTGCACGCGCACCGCGCGGCCGCATGGATCGTGAAGCGCGTCGGCAGTTCATGCGTCGCTTTCTGCCCGGTCTACTGTTGATCGTGCCGCTGTACGTATTGCTGACTGTGCTGCGCGACTTCCGCGAGAATTTCGACACCGAAATTTTCCGCGACCTCGGCTTCGGCCGCAGCGCCCTGGTATTTGGCGAAGTGGATACGCCCATCGGCATCGGCGTGCTGATGCTCACCGCATCGCTGTCGCTGGTGCGCGACAACATGCGTGCATTCATGCTTAACCATGCGCTGATCGCCGCCGGCCTCTGTTGCGCTGCGCTGAGCACCCTGTTGTTCGCGCACCACCAGTTGCCGCCATTGACCTGGATGACGCTGGTGGGTTTTGGCCTCTATCTCGGCTACATCCCGCTCAACGGCATGTTCTTCGAACGCATGATGGCGACGTACCGCGTCGCCGGCACCGTCTCGTTCGTGATGTACCTCGCCGATGCCTCCGGCTACCTAGGCAGCGTTGCAGTGCTGCTGGTCAGACAGTTTCTCGCCCTGCAGCTCAACTGGACGCAGTTCTTCGAACGAGCCGTGCTGATCAGCAGCCTGCTCGGCCTCGTGCTTATCGCACTCGCCGCGCGCTGGTTCTGGTGGCATGGCCGCCAGAACGGACATGCGCCGGCACCGTTGTCACCTCTGAAGATGGAAAGCAGCCGTTTATGAGTAAGTCGCAAACACGCACCGCGATCGTGGTCGGTGCAGGCATTGTCGGGCTGGCCATGGCCCGCGCGCTCGCCGAAGCCGGTTACAAGGTCACGGTGTTTGATCGCCATGAGCGTTCGGTAGGCGCGTCGGTACGTAACTTCGGCACCATCTGGCCGATCGGCGTGCCCAATGGCTCGTTGTATGCGCGCGCGTTGCGTTCGCGCGAAGTGTGGCGCGAGTTCTGCAACGCCACCGGTACCTGGTCCGCGCCCAGCGGCAGCTTGATCGCCGCGTATCACGACGACGAGTGGGCGGTGATGAACGAATACGCGGCGATGAACGAGGGCATTCGCCCGTCGCGCACGCTCAACCCCGCGCAGGTGCGCCAACATGCACCCGGCGTCGTGGCAAACGGTCTGCGCGGCGCCCTGCTGAGCACCGACGAGCTCGTGGTGGATCCGCGTGAAGCCATCCGCAACCTGCCCGCATGGTTGGCCGAGCGCTACGGCGTGGAGTTCCATTGGCGCCAGGCCGTTACGCGCATCGAACATCCGTGGGTGTGGAGCGGCCGGCGTCGCTATGGCGCCGACCTTATCTACGTGGCCGGCGGTACGGATTTCGAAACGCTTTATCCCGAACTGTTCGAGCGCCTTGCAATCACCAAGTGCAAGCTGCAAATGCTGCGACTGGAAGCACAGCCCACGCCGTTCCAGCTCGGCCCGGTGGTATGCGGCGGCCTCACCATGGCCCATTACAGCGGCTTCCATGCCACCCCGAGCATCGGGCGCATGCGTGAGCGACTGTCCGAGCAGTACGCCGATCTGATCGCGCTAGGCATCCACGTGATGGCCGCGCAGAACGGGCTGGGCGAAATCACCATCGGCGACTCGCACGAATACGGCCACACGCACGAACCCTTCAACGAGAGCTCGATCAATCGCAAGATTGTCGACTATCTGCGCAGCGTGCTGGATCTGCCGAGCTGGAACGTCAAACAGAGTTGGCACGGCATCTACGCCAAGCTCACCGACGGAAAGCGCAGCGAGCTGGTGATCGAGGCAGAACCGGGCGTCACCATCGTCAATGGCATCGGTGGCGGCGGGCTGGGCATGACGCTTTCGTTCGGCCTTGCCGAGGAAGTGGTCAGCGGTCAGCTAAAGGCCGAGACCGCGACGCCGATGGTCGCCACCGCGCACTGAACATCAGCGCTCGCTGGTGGAAAGCACTAGCTGCACACGTTCCGCCGCAAAACAGGTCAGCCCGTACTGCACGGGCTGATTCTGTCCGTCCACATTGAGCGATTCGACTTCCAGCACGGGCAGGTCTGGCGATTGGTCCAGCACCATGCCCGTGGCGGTGCCAGCAAGACGCGCCGTTACGCGGGTGTAGCTGCGGAAGTAATCAGAGATGCCGAACTCCGCCAACGTGCGGCTCACCGAGCCCGTGCGCTGGAACACCTCGCCAAGGCGCGGAAAACGCGCCGCCGAGAACCATGCCTGGCCATGGTCGAGCACACGTCCTTCTGCGTAGGCAGATGACTCGATCCACCACGCCCGCTCCCCACGCGCCAGCGCCAGCGATTCGGCCACGCGCTGCGGCGGCATCACCAGCGCAGTACCCAGCACCTTATTGCCCGACGTCACGTTGAGGTTGTTCATGTTGCGGCTGAAGCTAGTGCGCCGGCCGATGGCGTAGTCGTAGCACTCCTCCCGCACGCGCAGCCCGCGCGCCGGATCGCCATGGATCGCACCGCGCTCCTCCAGCGCATCGAGCGCGCGCCGAACGGTATGTCGGTTCACGCGCAGCTGCCGTGCCAGTTCCAGTGCGGATGGCAACTTGGCGCCACCGCGAAGCTGGCCGCTACGGATCTGCTGCAACACTTGCTGTTCGATCTGTCGCCATACCGGCACATCGCATGAACGATCCGGCGGCTGGAAGAGGATTGCCATCATTCCTGCATTTTCCTGGCCCACACTGGCTGGCGGTGGTTGAGATCGGATAATGAGTATGGGTAAGCCAGTTTTCGGGGGGATGACATTGGCGCACGGTGATACATGGCGCATTGCGCGAGCGCGTCTGGTCCTGTCCGATCGGGTGATCGTGGGCGGCGCCGACATCCGCGGAGACCGCATCGAACGGCTCTGGGCCGGCGATGAGCTGCCGGATGGCGCCATCGATTTCGAGGGCGATTTCCTGCTGCCCGGCCTGATCGAGCTACACACCGACAATCTCGAGAAACACCTACTCCCACGCGCTGGCGCGGCATGGCCCGCCCTGCCGGCCATGCTCGCGCACGACGCCCAACTGGTGGCCGCCGGCATCACCACCGTGCTGGATGCGCTATCGCTGGGTGACTTGGAACAAGACGGCGGTCGTATCGACACGCTACGCAACGCCCTGGTCGCGCTTGACGAGGCGCGGGATCACGACCTGCTGCGCTGTGAGCACTACCTGCATCTGCGCTGCGAACTGAGCTGGCCGGGCCTGCTGGAGCTGGCCGAACCACTGATGATTCGCAAGGACCTGCGCTTGCTGTCCGTGATGGATCACACGCCAGGCCAACGCCAGTACCACGACGTGCGCCAGTACCGCACGTACTACGGCCGCAGCGGGATCAGCTGGAGCGATGAAGAGTTTGCCGCGGTACTGGCGGAACGCCGCGAACAGCAGAGCCAGCATCGCGACCTGCAGTTGGCCGGCGTGATGCGTCTGGCGCACCGCCATGGCCTGTTGGTCGCCAGCCACGACGATACCGACATTGCCCATGTGGACGAAGCCGTCGCCGTGGGCGCGCGCGTCAGCGAGTTCCCCACCACTCTGGAAGCTGCACAGGCAGCCCGGGAACATGGCCTGCACATCGTCGCTGGCGCCAGCAACCTGGTGCGCGGTGGCTCGCATGCCGGCAACGTTGCGGCGATCACGCTGGCGCGCGCGGGTTGCCTGGATATTCTTTCTTCCGACTACATGCCGACCAGCCTGTTGCAGGGCGCCTTCATCCTGCATGATCAAGCCGGCTGGACACTGCCCGAAGCGGTGGCGACGGTCACCAGCACGCCCGCTGACGTGCTGGGTTTCGGCGACCGCGGACGCCTTGGCGAAGGACTACGTGCTGACTTGCTTCGCGTGCGCATGCATCGCACACAATCCGTGGTCCGTTCCGTATGGGTCGCGGGCGCGCAACGGCTCTAGGCGCTACGGACGGCCAAACGTCTGCCATACGCCGTAGCTGACGCCGCGCTGTCAATGTTGCGGCCAGCATAAACATCGTAAGTTCTATCGCCACTGACGCGCATAGACAACGGGCAATAGTTGCCTAGTCCCAGTCATTCGCATTTCACCCGCCCTCCCTAGCCTGCGCCCATCGCAGCAATCGACCGGCCGACGCCGTTTGGCCATTTCACGTTTCGGGGAGACAGTCTTGAAGATCAATCCAATCACTTGCGCGGTGCTTGCCGCGCTTGCGGTCGCTCGTGTGTCTTATGCCGACGATGCCACGCCACCGGCAGCGCCGCCCCCGGCGCCGACTGCGGATGCATCTGTATCCACGCTCGGCGCGATCACGGTGACGGCGCAGCATGCCAACGAAGACATGCAGGATGTGCCGATCACCATGCAGGCGTTCACCGGAACGATGCTGAAACAGCTCCACGTCGACACCTTCGACGACATCATCCGGTATCTGCCCAACGTCACGTTCGCAGAGAACGGTCCGGGCCAGGGCAATATCTACATGCGCGGCCTCAGCACGGGTTTCCTGGGCAACCAGTCGAGCGCATCCATCGCGCCATTCCCCAACGTCGCTGTCTACCTCGACGACCAGTCGATGCAGTTCCCGGCACGCAACCTCGACGTCTACATGGTAGACATGGAGCGCGTGGAAGTGCTCGAAGGCCCGCAGGGCACGCTGTTCGGCGGCGGCGCTGAAGCCGGCGCGGTTCGCTACATCACTAACAAGCCGAACTTGGACAAGGTGAGCGGCAACGTGCAGGCGAGCACCGGCGTGACCGCTGGTGGTGACCCGAACAACTCGGCCAACGCCGTGCTCAACCTGCCCATCATCCCGGGCACCTTTGCGCTGCGTGGCGTGATCTACAACGACCATCGCGGCGGCTACATCGACAACGTGCCGAGCACGTTCACCCGCAACAACAACGATGGCGGCAACTTCTACGCCAACATCAAACCGACCGGCGGCCTGTGCCCGAACGGCCAGGGCACCAGCACCGGTTACTGCGCTGTGCCCGGCAGCCCGACAGCCAACAACAACTCCGTGGCGCAGAAGGACTGGAATCCGGTCGATTATCAGGGCGCCCGCGTGTCCGCGCTTTACAAGATCAATGACGATTGGAATGTGCTGATCGCGCAGAGCTATCAGGAGATGGATGCGCAAGGCCAGTCGTCGACCTATCCGATCGGTTCGGATGGCCAGAACCTGCAGCCGCTGCAGACCACCGCATTCGCGCCCGCCTGGGACAAGGACCGCAACTCCAACACCGCGTGGACCTTGAACGGCAAGATCGGTGACGTCTCGATGGTGTACACCGGTGGCTACACCGACCGTCACATCAGCGAACAGCAGGACTACACCAACTACGCCCGCGCCGCAGGCGGCTGGTACTACACCTGCTCCGGCGGCTCCGGCCTGGGCGCTGGCACCAAGCCGACTTGCTACTCCCCGATCGGCTACTGGAACGACCAGGTCAAGAGCACGCACCTGAGTCATGAGCTGCGCTTCAGCACGCCGGAAGAAAATCGCCTGCGCGCCATCGGCGGCCTGTATTACGAGGATTTCCAGATCCTCGACGACATGAACTTCAACTACAAGACCATCCCGTCCTGCACGCCGCCCAACCTGTCCTCGGCGCTTGCTGGCGGTGCACCGTGCGTGGCCAACGTGGTGCCTTATCCGGGCACGGCGAAGATGGACGCCAGCCAGCGAAGCGACAGCACGGCGTTCGGCGAAGATGAGCAGCGTGGCTACCGGCAGATCGCTGCGTTCGGCTCGGTGTCGTACGACATCATCCCCGAGGTGCTCACCGCCACTGCCGGCACGCGTTACTACCACTACTCCGAGTACCAGCGCGGTTCGCAGTACTCCACGGGTTCCAACTGCGTGAACGTGCCCAACGGCCAGTGCGTGGGCGGCGACGCCACCAGCATGACTGCAGAGAACCTCAACGCCGCATACCACGGCTTCCGTAGCCGCGCGAACCTGGTCTGGCACGTCACGTCCGACGCGATGGTCTACTACACCTTCTCGCAGGGCTTCCGCCCGGGTGCGTTCAACCGCACCACCAAGGATGTGGCCAAGGGACCGGACGGCCCGCAGTACAGCAAGCCGCTCAGCTACGCGCCGGACTCCCTCACCAATAACGAGATCGGCTTCAAGACCACGTTCTTCGACGATCGCCTGCTGCTCAACGGCTCGCTGTACCACATGAAGTGGGACAACGTGCAGATGCAGTTCTTCAACCCCCTGGTGCTCGGCAACACCACGTTCGGCGTCAACGGCCCGAACTACAAGGTGGACGGCGTGGAACTGCAGTTCGAGGGACGTGTCACCGACGGCCTGACGTTGATGGGCTCGGGCTCGTTCAACAAGTCCAAGCAGACCAATTCGCCGTGCCTGGTGGGCAACATCCCGAACACACCGTCCTACGGCGCGTGTATCACCCAGGTGCTTATCGCCGGCCAAGGCGTGCAGCCATTCGCGAACCCGTTCGGCGCTTCCGGCAGCGAGCCGGCCTTCTCGCCCCGCTCGCAGTTCAACCTGCGCGCCCGCTATGACTGGACCTTCAACGGCAACTACAAGGCCTTCGCCATGGTCGGCGCCAGCCATACCGGCTCCATGTACAACCAGCCGGCCACCTACCCCAGCGGCGAAGGCGTGCTGTACCCGACCACGGTGGACTTGCGCTACCTGCAGGCGGGCTACACGACCTACGACGCCTCCGTGGGTATCGCGAAGGATGCCTGGGACCTGTCGCTCTACGGCACCAACTTGAGCAACAGCCACGCCAGCGTGTTCACCTCGTCGGCCCAGTTCATCCAGTCACAGGTGCCCCTGCGCCCACGCGTGGTCGGCGTGAAGTTCGGATTCAAGTTCTGACATCTTGCCGTCGCAGATCGGCACATAGCATGGGGTGGGCCTAGGCCCACCCCTCTTCCGTTCTACCGTGGGCTTAGCCCCCCTCATCCGTTCTACCCATCGATAACGCATGAACGCCGTCGTAGCCGAGCCACCTCAGATGTCCGTCGAACAGCAAGTCCAGCGCGTACGCCAACTGCAGGGTATGGGGGAGCACGCGCAAGCGCTGACGCTGGCGCAATCCCTGTTGCCTGACGTGCCGGAGAACCGCGATGCGCTCCACCTTATCGCCCGAAGTCAGCGATACCTTGGACAAGTCGATGAAGCACTGAACACGCTCATCGATCTCGAACGGTGGCATCCCCATTTCAGTCGACTCCACGAGGAACGCGGCCACTGCTACGTCGTCCAGCGCGATGCTCCGCAGGCAATCGACGCACTGCTGCGCGCGGTCAACCTCAACCCCGCGCTGCCTTCGAGCTGGAACCTGCTCGAAGGCCTTTACCGCATGACCGGCGACCACGCCAACGCAGCCACGGCGGCCTCACACGTCGCAACACTCAAGCGCCTCGCGCCCGAAGTGGTGCAGGCCACCAGCCTGGTCTCCGACGGTGAGCTCACCCAGGCCGAGCAGCTCATCCGACCTTACCTGCAGCGCACGGGCCACGATGTCGAAGGCATGCGCCTGCTGGCGCGCATTGCCGCCGCGCGCGACGTGCTGGACGACGCCGACACCCTGCTCACTGCCGTGCTTGAAATCGCACCCGACTTTCATGCTGCCCGCTTCGACTACGCCAAGGTGCTGTTCGAGCGCCACCAGTACCAGCGCGCATGCGAGGAGATGGAGAAGCTGTTGGCCATGGATCCGCAGCACCTGGACTACCGCACCCTGCACGCCAGCGCCTGCGTCGGGCTGGGCGAGCACGAACGCGCGATCGGGCTGTATCGCGCCCTGCTGCGCGAAGTACCGGGCGCTGCAGACCTGCACCTGTCCCTCGCCCATTCGTTGAAGACGCAAGGCCAGCGCTGCGACGCCATCGATGCCTATCACGCCGCCATCGCGGCAAGGCCGCACTTTGGCGATGCGTACTGGAGCCTGGCGAATCTCAAGACGTATCGCTTCAGCGACGACGAGATCGCCCGCATGGCTGCAGGGGAAGCGGCAGCGGACACGCCAACCGTGGATCGCTATCACCTGTGTTTCGCACTTGGTAAAGCGTTCGAGGATCGTGGCGACCATGACGCTTCCTGGCAGCACTATGCCCGTGGCAACGCGCTCAAACGCGCGGAAAGCCGTTACCGTCCGGAGATCATCGAAACCAATACGCGCAGGCAGATCACCGTATGCACGCGCGAGTTCTTCGCTGCACGCGCCGGCGTTGGCGACCCCAGCCCCGACCCCATCTTCATCGTCGGCCTGCCGCGCGCAGGCTCCACGCTGCTGGAGCAGATCCTCGCCTCGCATTCGCAGGTCGACGGCACGCAAGAGCTCGCCGACATCCCCCGCATCGTGCTCGAACTGCAAGGACGCGAGCCGGACTTCGACGACCCGCGTTACCCGGCCGTGCTCGCCGATGTGCCCTTGGAAGCTTTCCGTGAGCTAGGCGAACGATACCTTCGCGACACTCGCATCTATCGCGGCAGCGCGGCCCGCTTCATCGACAAGATGCCGAACAACTTCCGGCACATCGGCCTGATCCACCTGATGTTTCCCAACGCGAAGATCATCGACGCGCGTCGCGAACCCATGGCCTGCTGTTTCAGCAACCTCAAGCAGCTATTTGCCAGCGGCCAGGAGTTCACCTACAGCATGGAAGATATCGCGCGCTACTACCGCACGTATCTCGACCTGATGGCGCACTGGGACAAGGTGCTACCGGGCCGCGTGCTGCGCGTACATCACGAAGACGTGGTGGACGATCTGGAAGGCAACGTTCGACGCATTCTCGATTTCTGCGAGCTTCCGTTCGAGGCTTCGTGCCTGGACTTCCACAAGACGGAGCGCAGCGTACGCACCGCCAGCTCGGAACAGGTGCGTCGCCCGATCTTCCGCGACGGCCTGGACCAGTGGACGAAGTACGCGCACCATCTCACTCCGCTTAAAGAGATGCTCGGCGACGCACTCCAGCGTTATCGCCCGGTTTGAGTTCGCTGCGCACCCACGAACACCACCAGGAACGTGGCCGGCTCGCTATCGCTGGCGTTGGCGCTGACCAGGTGGCGTGCGCCGGCCGGCTCGAACCAGTTCTCGCCGGCCGCGAACACGCGCAGCGGCTGGCCTTCAACTTGGTTGCGCACGTGACCTTGCAGCACATAGACGTAAGCATCGCGATCATGCGAATGCGGCTTGGATGATTCACCTGGCGCATAAGTGACACGCAAGGCTTCGATGAATTGACCTGGCGCGCGCGTCAACGCCGCCGTCAGCAGCGACTCGTCGTGCGTCGCCATGGCTGGCATCGTCAGGGCAAGCGCCGTTATCCAAACGAGAATGTGAGCGGCGCGCATGATCAGCGCACCGTGACAGCGGACTGCTGCGAGGGCAGCGCGGCATCCACATCTTCGCTACGGCGAAGCACCTTGCCCTGCTCATCCAGCACGATCACCGTGGGTACGTGCATCACCCGAAAGCGACGGAACAACGCGCCTGAGTCGTCCAGTGCCAGCGGCATGGCGATGTGGTGTTCGCGCTGGTAGTCGGCCAGTACTTCGCGACTGGCCCACAACCCTGAGGCGATGCCCAGCCACTGCGCATGGTTGTCGCGTGCCAGCACGTCAGCGCGTTCACGCGCCGCGCGGCAACTCTGCGCCAACGCCGGGCGACTCGTGGCGATGTATGACTCGCACCACGGCGAAAGGAATAGCAGCACTGTGGGCTTCCCGGCTTTCGCGCCGAAGGCCGGTAGCGACGCGCCACTCAGCGTTTGCACGTTGAATGCGGGCACGCGATCACCGACGTCGTAGTGCGGCTCGTCCTTCGGCGCGGCAGCCGAGGCCATCTGCGCCGATGAGCGGCTGCGTGCTTGCGCAAGCGCGGCATCCAGCTTGTCGTTCGCCTCGTGCCCTACGTACAAGATGCGGCCGTCGCGACCGATCACCACATGCTGAGGCGTAACGCGCAGATGAAAGGCTTCGCCCAGCGACCCATCATCGAACACGATCGGCATGCCAAGCCCCAACTGTTTCTGCGCCTTGCGTACTTCCTCGACGCTGTCATCGAAGCCCACATCGATGGCGATCACGGCCATATCGGGGCCGGCCTGTTCATAGGAACGCTCGAAGTGCGGCATCTGTTCGCGACACGGCACGCACCAGGTGGCCCAGAACTTCAGATAGACAGCTTTTTTGCCGTAGAGCGCCCCCAAGTCGATGGTTTGACCGTCGATAGTCTTGACCACCACGCGCGGCGCCGGTTGGCCAATCAGGCTGCGCCCGGCCATCTCAGCGCGTGACTGACCAGACTCAGAGGCATACGCCACCATGCAACACACGAGCAGACAAAGCAGGGCGAAGTAACGCACGGCGAGCATCCTTGGCTGGGAGAGCTCGCATGCTCCTCCGCTGCCCAACGGTCGGACAGGTCCAGTTGGCGCAGAAACGAGGGAACCAGCGTCAGCGCGGGAGGTGTTCGTGGAGCAAGCGCGCGAGAAGGCGTGTCGCTTCGTCCATGCGCGTGGCCGGTATACCGCCGAGACCGAACACCAAGCCGTTGGGCTTGTGCTCGCCGATGGCGTAATCGCCCAGCGCTTCGATACGCATATCTTTCATGGCGGCGTCCCTGACCAGCCGGCTCGCGTCGACCGGCCACCTCAGTTCGGCGGCGATATGCAGACCGGCGTCCGATGCCAGCGGGCGCAGGGCCTCACCGGCATGTCGCGACAGGCCTTCCAGCAAGGCGTCGCGGCGTTCCGCGTAGATGCGCCGCATCTTGCGCACATGTCGCGCGAGATGGCCTTCGGTGATGAACCAGGCCAGCGTGTCCTGGGCGAGCAGATCACTGTGGCGATCCACCAGTTGGCGCACTGCGCCCAGTGCCGCCATGGCCCAGCTCGGTGCCACGACGTAACCCTGGCGCAGGGTCGGAAACAGGCTCTTGGAGAACGTGCCGACGTAGAACACCGAGCCGTCGCGATCCAGCGTCTGCAGTGCGTCGAGTGGGCGCCCGCCGTATCGAAATTCGCCGTCGTAATCGTCTTCAATGATCACTGCGCCCTGTTGCCGCGCAAAGTCGAGCAAGGCCACGCGCCGCGCCGGTGACATCACCATGCCGGAGGGGAACTGATGGGATGGAGTGACATAGATAACGCGGGCGTCAGGTGGAGTGCGCTCCACGATGAGGCCCTCCTCGTCGATCGGCACGGGCGTCACGCGGGCGCCGGCGGCTTCGAAGGTCGCGCGCAACGGCGGATAGCCGGGATCTTCCACCGCGACCACCGTGTGGCCGGGCGTCACCAGAATGCGCGCCAGCAGGTCGAAGGCTTGTTGCGCACCGCCCGTCACCATGACGTTGGCCGCACTGCAGGTCACCGCGCGCGCAAACGACACATGCCCCGCAATCGCTTCGCGCAATGCCTCGCGCCCCTCGACGGCGTCGTAAACGGACATGGCTCGCGTGAGCGTACGCAAGGCCCGGGCGGACAGCTTGCGCCACGCCTCGAAGGGAAAGCGCGAGACATCGGGCATCCCCACGCGCAGGTCATAACGTGATGGTGGCAAGGCGGTCATGGGCGCCGGAGCGATCGCATCGCGCCAGCGTGGCTGCAACCGCATCTCGCCTCCAGCACTCGGCGGCGGAGCGCCCGCCTGCGTAGGGCCGGCATGCGCCACCACGTAACCCGCGCCTTGTCGCGAGACCACGTAGCCTTCACTGAGCAAGAGGTCGTACGCGGCCACCACGGTGTTCCGTGACACGTTCAGCGAGGTCGCCAGGGCTCGGGTCGAAGGCAGGGTCTGCCCGGTGCGCAGTCGCCCGTCCAGAATGGCCGCTCGCAACTGCCCATGCAGCGCCTGCAACCGGCCGCGCACGGGGATGTCCAACGGGAAAGCCAGGGGGTGGTCCATGCCGGCATCCGGGTGGGTTGACTGGTCCTAAAGAATTCCCTTGACCTGGATCTTTTTCAAGACCAGTGAAACCGGGACACTGCTCCACGTCATCTCACGGAGATCCGCCATGATCGAGCTGTACTTCGCCGCCACGCCCAACGGCCTGAAGATCAAGCTGTTCCTTGAAGAGGCAGGCCTGCCCTACTTCATCACGCCGGTGAGCCTGAGCAAGGGCGAGCAGTTCAAGCCGGAGTTCCTGGCCATTTCGCCGAACAACAAGATTCCCGCCATCGTCGACCATGCACCCGCCGGCGGCGGCGAGCCGCTGGCCGTGTTCGAATCCGGCGCGATCCTGCTTTATCTGGCCGAGAAGATTGGTCGGTTCATCCCCAAAGACACGGCCGGCCGCATGGAAGTGCTGGAGTGGCTGTTCTGGCAAGTCTCCGGACTGGGCCCAATGGCGGGCCAGGTCGGACACTTCAATGTGTATGCGCCGGAGAAAGTGCCGTACGCCATCGACCGCTATACGCGCGAGGTGGCCCGCCTCTATGGCGTGCTCGATCGCCAGCTGGCAGGGCGCGAGTTCATTTGCGGCGAGTTTTCCATCGCTGACGTTGCCTGCTACCCGTGGATCGTGCCGCACGAGGCGCACGGCCAGAACCTGGCGGACTTCCCGCAGTTGGAGCGCTGGTTCATCGCCATGTCGCAGCGCCCCGCCACGCTGCGCACGTACGAGGGTGTAGAGAACGCCTACCGGCCCAAGCAGGCGCTGACCGACGAGGAGCGCCGGGTGCTGTTCGGGCAAGGATCGAAACCTGAAGCGTGAAGTCTGCTGACAGGTTCTGACACTATGGGCGGCTAGCCTTCCATATCACAGACCACCTCTCACATTCGTCATTCCGGCGGAGGCCGGAATCCAGTTTCCGTAGTGGCAGGTTGTCGCGAGACCGATGATTGTCTTTCGCGAAGATCCAACGACTCTCTACTGGATTCAGGCCTACGCCGGAATGACGAGCAAGATCTACAGAGCCAAAACCATGAAAACCTCCGACATCGCCGCACTACTGTTGCTGGGAGCCATCTGGGGCGCCTCGTTCCTGTTCATGCGCATGGGCGCCGATGAGTTCGGCGGCATGGCACTGGCGGGCATGCGCGCCATTGGCGCGGCGATCTGCTCGATCCCGCTGCTGACACGTGTGCGGCTGGTCGAGATGCGTACGCATTGGCGCGATATCGCCATCGTCGGCATCGCCAATTCGGCGCTGCCGTTCGTGCTGTTCTCCTTCGCGGCAAAGAGCCTGCCCGCGGGTGTCTCCGCCATTTCCGACGCCATCGCGCCGCTGCTGGTGGCGCTGTCGGGCTGGATGCTGCTGGGCGAGAAGCTGAGCCCCATACAGGCCAGTGGCCTGGTGGTGGGCTTCAGCGGTGTGGTGTGGCTGGTGGCCGGCACCGTGGGTTTCAGCGGTGGCGCGCATGCGATGGGCTGGGCGATGGCCGCCTGCCTGGGTGCCAATGTCTGTTACACCTTCGGCGCGCACTACAGCCACCGCCGCTTGCGCAGTGGTGTCACGCCGCTCAGCGTCGCCACCGGAAGCCAACTGGCCGCCGCGCTGTTATTGCTGCCTTTCACCGTCTGGATGTGGCCCACCCAGACGCCGGGATGGGCGTCGTGGCTGGCCGTGCTGGGCCTGGCGGCTATCTGCACCTCGCTTGCCTATGTACTGTTCTATGGCTTGATGGCCCGCGTGGGCGCATCGCGCAGCATGGTGGTGATGTTTCTGATCCCGGTATTCGGCGTGATGTGGGGGCTGCTGTTCCTGCATGAGCCGGTGACGCTGGCGATGGGCGGCGGCTGCGTGGTGATCCTGCTGGGTGTGGCGCTGACCACCGGTCTGGTGGGGCTGCGTAACCGCAGCGGCACCCCGAGCGAAGTAATGACGGAACGCGCCTGAGCGGCGACGGTCTCTCTCCGGTGAGCCTGAAGGTGCGGGCTGCGCCATAATCCCCTTTCGCCCTGCGCCTTGGCGCGGGCTTCTCCCATGCCGGAGCCGCAATGCGCCTGATTCACCCCGGCCGGTTGGCCGCACGCTTCCTCACTCTGCTCTGTCTGCTGCTCGGTGCGCTGCCCGCGCTGGCGCAGGACGACCTTGACGGCCTGCTGCCGGTCACCGAAGCCTACAAGCTCACCGCCGATGCCTCCACGCCCGGCGTGGTGAAGCTGCACTGGACCATCGCGCCCGATTACTACCTCTACCGCGGCCGCATGAAGTTCAAGCCCGGCGACGGCGTGACGCTGGGCGACGCGCAACTGCCCGATGGCGAGAAGCACCACGACGAATACCTGGGCGATGTGGAGACCTACCACCACAGCGTCGACGCCACCCTGCCCTACACAGTCGCGGCCGGCACCACCGAGCTGAAGCTCAGCGTGCAGTACCAGGGTTGCCACGAGGTGGATCCGAAGATCTGCTACCCGCCGCATACCGAACAGCTCACGCTGCCGATCCCTGCGTCGGGAGCACCGGTAGCTGGCGCGGCCGACTCGCTGGGCGCTGCACTGGGCAAGCTGGGTTCCAACCGCGGCGCTGGCGATGGTGCCTCCCTGCCCGCCGAACAGGCCTTCCATCTGGAAGCACTGGCCAAAGACCGCCAGCACCTGTTGCTGCGCTGGACCATGCCCAAGGGCTATTACCTGTATCGCGACCAGACCGCGCTCAAGCTCAAGGATGCCGACCTCTCGCTGGCCAAGCCCGAATGGCCGGCTGGCGTGGAACACGAGGACGCGCACTTCGGCAAGACCACGGTGTTCTTCGACCAGGTCGAGCTGCCGGTCACCATCGAAGGGAATACCGCCAGCCTCAAGACGGTGAATCTGGAAGCCGGCTTCCAGGGCTGTCAGGACGGTGGCATCTGCTATCCACTGATGACGCGCGCGCTGTCGATCGACCTGAGCGGTGCAACTCCGACCAGCGGCACCGTCGCGGAGCCCGCGCCGGAGATGCCGCCGGCACGGACCAGCGAAGTAGGCCTGGGCATTGCGCTGCTGTATGCGCTGCTCGGCGGACTCATCCTCAACCTGATGCCGTGCGTGCTGCCGGTGCTTTCGATCAAGGTGGTATCGGTGATCGAAAGCGGCGAAAGCCCCGCGCGTCGCCGCAGCCATGCACTGACCTACAGCGCCGGCGTGCTGACCAGTTTCGTTGTACTCGGCGTCGCTGTGGTGGCGCTCGCCAAGGCCTGGGGCGCACAACTGCAATACCCGCTGTTGGTCGCCGCACTGTCGCTGGTCATGCTGACCGCCGGCCTGTGGATGTCCGGTGTGGTGCAGTTCGGCGGATCGCTCGGCAACGTCGGTAGTTCGCTGGCAAACCAGAAGGGCTGGCGAGGCGATTTCTTCGTCGGCGTGCTCGCCGTCGTGGTGGCCAGCCCGTGCACCGGCCCGTTCATGGGGCCGGCGCTGGGCTATGCATTTGCGGCACCGGCTGCACAAGCGATGCTGGTGTTCTTCACGCTGGGGCTGGGCCTGTGCCTGCCTTTCCTTGCGATCGGCTTTGTGCCCGCGCTGGCTCGCCTGTTGCCGAAGCCGGGCGCATGGATGGAGACGCTCAAGCAGGTGCTGGCCTTCCCCATGTATCTGGCGGCCGTCTGGCTGGCATGGGTGTTGGCTAACCAGCGTGGCGCGGACGCCGTGGGCTTGTTGCTGGTGGCCGCGGTGCTGCTCGCGATGACGCTGTGGTGGTTTGAAAAGAGCCGCTGGAGCGGTAGCGCCAGTCGTTCGTGGGTGATCGTGCTCGCCCTGCTCACCGCCATTCCGCTCTACGCCCTCGTCCGCCTGCCAGCAGCGGCGCCTGCCGCTCAGAACGCCGTGAGCGCGAACGGCACGGTGGCCTTCACCCCGGCGAAGCTGGCCGAACTGCGTAAGGCCGGCACGCCGGTATTCGTAGACATGACCGCCGACTGGTGCGTGACCTGCAAGGCCAACGAGCATGCCGTGCTCGACACCGACGCCTTCCGCGACCTGCTCAAGAAGACCGGCGCGGTCTACATGAAGGGCGACTGGACCAATGAAGATCCCGCCATCACCGCCTTCCTGCAGGAATACCACTCGCCCGGCGTGCCGCTCTATGTGGTGTTTCCCAAAGACGGTGGCCACGGCAACCGCCTGCCGACGGTGTTGACCTCTTCGCTGGTGGAAGAGGCCCTGACCAAGGCTGCGGGCACACCGGTCGCCACCAACCCATGATGAGTCGCAGCAATTGGATCATCCTGGGTGCCGCCGTTCTGGCCGCTGCTGCCGGCGGCTGGCTGCAACACGCCAGCCAGCGTGCCCGTGTGCCCGCTGGCGTACATGTGGCCGAAAAGGGCGAGATCGCCCCCGATCTGGCGCTGGCAGGGCTGGACGGTAAAGAACATCGCTTGTCCGAGTACCGCGGTCGCCGCGTGCTGCTCAACTTCTGGGCAAGTTGGTGCGGCCCCTGCCTGCAAGAAATGCCCGCATTGGTAAAGGCGCAGGCCAACGTCGGCGAACACGCCGACAAAAGTGGCCCGATCATCATTGGCATTGCGATGGACGACCCGGCGCAGGTGCGCGCATTCCTAAGCACCCACCCCGTGAACTACCCCGTCCTGCTGGGCAGCCTGGACAGCCCCAGCACGTCGCTTCGATTAGGGAACGTCGGCGAAGTGCTGCCGTACAGCGTGCTTCTGGACGAGAACGGCCACGTGCTGTTCAGTCGGCGCGGCATGCTGGACGCGGATGACCTCAAAGCCTGGGCCGCGCCAGCCGCGCCCTGACGCGGTTTTCACGGCCATACGTCGCCGCACGGTTTAACCTTGACTTCTCCTTCAAACATCGCCGAACTGCGCCGAACTGGACAACATCCGCCGGGGCGCGCACACTCCGCGCCGGACGCCGGCCTCGCCGGTGCAATCTGGATGCTGGCGTGGCGAAGGTTCTGGTCCTGCACGGGCCCAATCTCAATCTGCTGGGCGTACGTGAGCCGGAAGTTTATGGCCGCGACACCCTGGCCGATATCGACGCTGAGCTGACCCAGCGCGCGCAAGCGGCGGGACACAGCGTGGAAACGCTCCAGTCGAATGCCGAACACGCGTTGATCGACCGCATCCACCAGGCCCGCCTGGACGGCACGGCGATCATCCTGATCAACCCGGGCGCCCTCACCCACACCAGTATCGCCCTGCGCGACGCGCTGGCTGGCGTGGCGATCCCGTTCATCGAACTGCATCTTTCCAACGTGCACGCCCGCGAGGCCTTCCGTCGCCACTCCTATCTCTCGGACATTGCCGTTGGCGTGATCTGCGGCTTCGGCGCAGACAGCTACCGGCTGGCGCTGGATGCCGCCCTGAACCGGTTGGACCGCGCGGGCGCGTCCGCCTCCTGATACCGGGCTTTCTGCCCACGATTTTCCATTTCGGCCCCTCTGGCGGCCTCAACGAAAAGGTTTGAAACATGGACCTGCGCAAGATCAAGAAGCTCATCGACCTGCTCGAGGAATCCAACCTCGCGGAACTTGAGATCAAGGAAGGCGAAGAAGTGGTCCGCCTGTCGCGCGTGCCCAAGGGCACCGTGACGATGGCTCCCGCGCCGGTGGCCATGCAGCCTGCGCCAGTGGCCGCCGCGCCCGTCGCAGCACCTGTCGAAGCCGCCCCGGCTGAGGCTGCGCTGCCCGCCGGTCACGTAGTAAAGGCGCCGATGGTCGGCACCTACTACGCCTCGTCCAGCCCGGGTGCCGCCGCGTTCGTTAAGGTCGGCCAGCAGGTCAAGGCCGGCGAGACGCTGGGCATCATTGAAGCGATGAAGATGTTCAATCAGATCGAGGCCGACGTGGCCGGCACCGTGAAGGCCATCCTGCTTGAGAATGGCCAGCCGGTGGAATTCGACCAGCCGATGTTCGTGATCGGCTAAGCCCGGCCACCCTCTATGCCCATGCTCGAAAAAGTCGTCATTGCCAACCGTGGTGAGATCGCGCTGCGCGTGCTGCGCGCCTGCCACAGCCTTGGCATCAAAACCGTGGCGGTGCACTCCACCGCCGACCGCAACCTTAAGCACGTCGGCCTGGCCGACGAGTCGATCTGTATCGGCCCCGCGCCGTCCGTCGACAGCTACCTCAATATCCCGCGCATCATCGCTGCGGCGGAAATCACCGACGCCCAGGCTATTCACCCGGGTTACGGCTTCCTCTCCGAGCGCGCCGACTTCGCCGAACAGGTGGAGCAGTCCGGCTTCATCTTCATTGGCCCGACCGCCAATGTGATCCGCCTGATGGGCGACAAGGTGGAAGCCATCCGCGCGATGAAGGCCGCCGGTGTACCGTGCGTGCCGGGCTCGGGTGGTCCGCTCGGCGACAATGTGGAAGAGAACATCCGCATTGCGCGCGACATCGGCTACCCGGTGATCATCAAGGCCGCCGGTGGCGGCGGTGGTCGCGGCATGCGCGTGGTTCGCACCGAAGCGCACCTGGGCAACGCCATCACCATGACCAAGCAGGAAGCGAAAGCCGCTTTCGGCAACGATCAGGTGTACATGGAGAAGTTCCTGGAGAATCCGCGCCACGTGGAAATCCAGGTGCTCGCCGACGGCCAGGGCAACGCCATCCACCTGGGCGAGCGCGACTGCTCCATGCAGCGTCGCCACCAGAAAGTGGTGGAAGAAGCACCCGCGCCGGGCATCACGCCGGAATTGCGCGAGCAGATCGGCAAGGTGTGCGTGGACGCGTGCATCCGTATCGGCTATCGCGGCGCTGGCACCTTCGAGTTCCTGTTCGAAGACGGCCGCTTCTACTTCATCGAGATGAACACCCGTATCCAGGTGGAACATCCGGTGACGGAGCTGATCACGGGTATCGACCTGGTGCGCGAGCAGTTGCTGATCGCCGGCGGCGAGAAGCTCTCGATCCGCCAGGAAGACATCAAGATCAACGGCCACGCGATCGAATGCCGCATCAACGCGGAAGATCCGGATAACTTCCTGCCCTCGCCGGGTACGGTGAAGCGCTTCGAGGCACCGGGCGGTCCGGGTGTGCGCGTGGATACGCATCTGTACGACGGCTATCGCATTCCGCCGAACTACGACTCGATGATCGGCAAGCTGATCGTGCACGGCCCGGATCGCGAAACCGCCATTGCGCGCATGCGTCTGGCGCTTGCCGAAACGGTGATCGAGGGCGTGAAGTGCAACATCCCGTTGCAGCAGCGCATCATGGCTGACGTCGGTTTCCAGCAGGGTGGACAGAACATCCACTACCTGGAAAAGCGCATGGCCGAGCAGAAGGAAAAGGCCGCCACTGGCGGCTGATGCTTGACCGGCGAGCTGCTTCAGCAGCTCGCCGGCGTTGCCTTCGACGATGTCCGCACTACTCACTCTCCGCGAAGCCATCGACGCCATCACCGACGCGTTCGATGAAGGCGACGGCTGGGACCGTTACGCCTGGGTCTATATCCACGGCCACGTGACCGACCCCACCTGCCGGCTGTATCTCTCGCACGTTGCCGACGAAGACGACGCGCTGATCGCCGACCACGGCGAAGCCCTGCCGCCTTTCGCCGCGCAACACCATCTGCGCCATTTCCTCGAAGCAGCCGATTTCGCCGAGGTGCTGTTCGTGCAGCGCCGGCATCATCCATCGTCCACGCTGGACGACTTGGCTCGCGCGCTGGATCACTACCGCAAGCACGATAGCTTCCTCGGCGTTCCGCCGGAATCGCTGTAACCACGCGGGCTGGCGCCGTGCACCACGCCGGCCACATCGGCGACAATGCGCGCCTGAACCGCAGGATTATCCCCATGCCCTGGCTCGAACTCTCGCTCACCATCCGCGCCGATCAACAGCCTCGCGTCGAAGAAGCGCTGGATGACCTCGGCGCGCTGTCCGTCACGCTGCAGGACGCCGATGCGGAGACGCCGGACGAGCAAGCCATCTTCGAACCGGGCGTAGGCGAGTTGCCACTGTGGCCGACCATCACGCTCAACGCGCTGTTCGAGGCCGATACGGATCGCCGCGGCCTGGGCGAAGCACTGGGCGACTTGCTGCCCTGGCTGGAGCCCGACCACATCCAGTTCCGCGACATCGCCGACCAGGACTGGGAACGCGCCTGGATGGATCAGTTCAAGCCGATGCAATTCGGCCAGCGCCTGTGGATCTATCCGTGGAATATCGAGCCGCCGGCCGGTGAGGACATCGTCGTGGTGCGCCTGGACCCGGGTCTCGCTTTCGGCAGCGGCACGCACCCCACCACCGCGCTGTGCCTCGCATGGCTCGACAGCCTGGATCTGAAGGGTAAGAGCATCACCGATTTCGGCTGCGGCTCCGGCATCCTCGCCATCGCCGCGCTCAAGCTTGGCGCCGCCAGCGCAGTAGGCGTGGACAACGACCCGCAAGCTCTCACGGCCTCTGCGGACAATGCCGAACGCAACGAAGTGGCGGACCGCCTCGCGCTTTATCTACCGGAAGATTTCGCGGCCTCGGCCGCTCCTGCGCATCCTGCGCCCGCGGCACTAGCGCATCCCTGCGCGTCGCCTGCCGACGTCTTCATCGCCAACATCCTCGCCGGCCCGCTCGGCGAACTGGCGCCCACCTTTGCTGCTGCTGCCAAACCCGGCGCACCATTCGCCATCTCCGGCATTCTGCAAGGCCAGGAGGACGAACTGCTGGCACGTTACGCCGAGTGGTTCGACGAGCTCCGCGTGGAGGCACAGGAAGACTGGGTCCGCATCAGCGGGCGACGCAAGAGTGGCTGATAGAGCGGCTCTTGTTTCATCACGCTCCACATCACCGTAACTGAGTGACCATTCACGATCTGGGCTCATGCGCGGGTGATTTGTCGCGCGCGGTGCACTAGGCTTGCCGTCGAGCCCGATCATTACGGTCCGCATGTACGCCCAATGCCCCGACTGCCTCACCGTGTTCTCCGTGAACACGGAAACGCTTGCGCAGGCGCGCGGCGAAGTCGTGTGCGGACATTGCGATGCGATCTTCGACGCACTGGCAAGCCTCTGCGACCAGTTGCCGCCGGAACCTTTCCAACAGCTGCCGCCACGCACGCTGGACTTGCCGCCTCGGCTCGACCTCGCGGTCTATCGCCCACCTGCCGAGCTTCCCGCCGTCGCGGAGGCACCAGCTCCGCACGATGTGCTCGACGAGTTCGCCGACCTCGTGGTGGCACCGCGTTTCGCGCGCCGGCCGGAGAAAAAACGCCGCTGGCCATGGATCACCGCCTGTACGCTGCTGCTGCTCGCGCTGGCCGCACAGGTCGCCTGGGCCAAGCGCGACGTATTGATCGCCGACGATACTGCCGGCCCGCTGCTGCGCAACGCCTGCGCCACGCTGGGCTGCCAACTGCCGCCGGTGCAGGACACCTCGCGCCTGATCATGGTGGCGCGCGACGTACAGGCCCACCCCTCCGTGCCTGGCGCGCTGCTCATCACGACGAACCTGCGCAACGACGCACCGTTCGCGCAGCCGTATCCCACCGTATCGATCACGCTGTCCGATGCCAACGGCAACCGGCTCGCCATGCGGCGCCTTCGTCCCACGGAATATCTCAGCGACAACGCCGTGCTGCAGGCAGGCATACCGCCCGGCGGCAGCGCGGCGCTGATGCTTGAAGTGGAAGATCCGGGCGGCAAGGCTGTCGCCTTTGAATTCGGTTTCGAATAGCCATCCATTCGATCTATTGCCGAAAAAGTGCAAGTGAGCGCACGGTTCTTATCGTCAGTTTCCGCACAGGCACAGGTCGTGCCATCAATGCAAGTGCATGTCCATAGGACATTTTGTTTTTGAAGGCCAGATGCCCTCTTACGAACCGGGTACTTAAAATTCTCGGCACGCGAGGGTAAACTCGCTCCTTCGTCTTGTGCTGCACCCGGCGTTCCATGCGAGCCGCCGCCCGCGGTATTGCCATAAACATTGCGGTGGCCTACGTAGCCGCCGTGTCAGAACGTGAGGGGAAATGCCCGTGAACGCCGTAAGACTGCCTGCCAGCGAGTCTCCCAAAGAGACGTCGTCGCAGAGCGCCTTGAGCGAATGCGTCAGCCGCACCGTCCGCCGCTATCTCGCCGACATCGGCGATACGGAATGCGACGAGGGCCTGCACGCGCTCGTCATTCGCGAAGTCGAAGGCCCCCTCCTGCGCGAAGTGCTGGCCTGGCACGACGGCAACCAGAGCCGCGCCGCTGCGGTGCTCGGCATCAATCGCGCCACCTTGCGCAAGAAATTGGCCGCACACGGCCTGCTCTGAAGGGACGCCGCTCGCTCGCGCACGGAATCGCGCGACTGGATCGAAAGCCATGACCCTGCCCATTTCGATTCGTGCCGCATCGGCGGCCGACGAACCCCGCATCACGGAAGTGTGGGAAGCGGCAGTTCGCGCCACACATGATTTTCTTGCGGAAGAGGACATCATCTTCTTCCGCTCCTTCCTGCCGCATATCTTTGGACGGCTAAACGTGCGCGTGATCGAACGCGACGGCCACGTGGAAGGCTTTATCGCCACTAACGGCCACCACGTCGAAGCCTTGTTCGTAAACCCCACGCTGCACGGCCAGGGCCTGGGGCGTCGCCTGCTTGATCAGGTGATCACCGAGGCCCCCTCGCACCCGGCGTGGACCACCGACGTAAACGAGCAGAATCCGCAGGCGGTACGCTTCTATCGGCGCTACGGCTTCGTGGAGATGGGACGCTCCGAACTGGACGGCAGCGGGCGCCCATTTCCGCTGTTGCACCTGGTACTGCGCGCCTAAAGAAGGCCAAACCGCGCGCCCGAGAGCGCTGGGTCTATAATTGAGGTCTTTCCCTCTAGGAACATGCCTCATGTCCGCCGCGTCCCCGGCACCGATTCGCCGTGCCTTGCTTAGCGTCTCCGATAAACAGGGCCTGCTCGATCTCGCCCGCCGCCTGTCCGCCAAGGGCGTGGAGCTGCTTTCCACCGGCGGCAGCGCCAAGGCGATACGCGATGCAGGCATCCCGGTGAAGGATGTGAGCGAACTGACCGGCTTTCCCGAGATCATGGACGGTCGCGTCAAGACGCTACACCCCAAGGTGCATGGCGGCCTGCTGGGTCGTCGCGGCGTCGACGCCGGCGTGATGGCGGAACTGGACATCGCGCCGATCGACCTGCTGGTGCTCAACCTCTATCCGTTCGAGCAGACCGTGGCCCGCGCTGACTGCACGCTGGAAGACGCCATCGAGAACATCGACATCGGCGGCCCGGCCATGCTGCGCTCCGCCGCGAAGAACTGGAACGACGTGGGCGTGCTTACTTCGCCTGACCAGTACGACGACGCGCTGGCGGAGATCGAAGCGCACGGTAGCCTCTCGCGCGCCACGCGTTTCAAGCTCGCAGTCGCCGCGTTCAACCGCGTGTCCAACTACGACGGCGCGATCAGCGACTACCTCTCTGCACTCAAGCTCAACGACGACTTCGACGCCATCGCTGGCCACGACCCGTTCCCCGCGCAGACCAATGGCCGCTTCGTCAAGCTGATGGACCTGCGCTACGGCGAAAACCCGCACCAGCAGGCTGCGTTCTACCGCGACCTGTATCCCGCGCCGGGCACGCTGGCCACGTTCCGCCAGCTGCAGGGCAAAGAGCTCTCCTTCAACAACATCGCCGACTCTGACGCTGCGTGGGAATGCGTGCGCAGCTTTACCAAGCCGGCCTGCGTGATCGTGAAGCACGCCAACCCGTGCGGCGTGGCAGTGAGCCTTGACGGCATCGGCCACGCCTACGACCTGGCTTACCAGACCGATCCGACCTCCGCCTTCGGCGGCATCATTGCCTTCAACCGCATCGTGGATGCGGCAACCGCAAAGGCCATCGTTGATCGCCAGTTCGTCGAAGTGGTGCTGGCGCCGGGTTATGAAGACGACGCACTCAAAGTCTTCGCCAAGAAAGCCAACGTGCGCGTGCTGGAAATTCCGGCACCGGCCGATGGCGACCTCACCAAGGCACATCCGGGCAACGACTCCCGTCGCGTAGGCTCGGGCTTGCTGATCCAGACCGCCGACCGCGCGACGGTGAAGCCCGAAGACCTGAAGATCGTCACCAAGCGCGCGCCGACGCCCGCCGAGATCGACGACCTGATCTTCGCCTGGAAGGTAGCCAAGTACGTCAAGAGCAACGCCATCGTGTACGCGAAGAACCGCCAGACCATCGGCGTGGGCGCAGGCCAGATGAGCCGCGTGTACAGCGCGAAGATCGCTGGCATCAAGGCCGCCGACGAGAAGCTGGAAGTGCGCGGCTCGGTGATGGCATCGGATGCGTTCTTCCCGTTCCGCGATGGCATTGATGCTGCGGCTGCGGCGGGTATCAGCGCGGTGATCCAGCCGGGTGGCTCGATGCGTGATGCAGAGGTGATTGCTGCGGCGGATGAGCATGGTATGGCGATGGTGTTTACTGGGATTCGCCACTTCCGCCATTGATCGCGTTTGTGTCGTCTCTCCTTTTGGGGAGGGTTGAGGTGGGCGGTCAATCTGGTTTCGGCGGATTCGTGAATCCTGCGTGGATCGGGCGAGTGCGGCGCTGAAGGAACGCCTCAGGTCTACTCCCTCTCCCCTTCGGGGAGAGGGTTGGGGTGAGGGGTGGGTGCTCGCCTCATGGTTCCATCTTTAGCCGTCACCCCGGCGCAGGCCAGGGTCCTGAGCCTCGGTGTTTGATTGTTGCGTTACCGCGATCTGGCCGCTTACGCAGCGGGCGTTTCGCCCTCCTGCCGGAGGCCGAGTCACTTTTCTTTGCTTGCCCAAAGAAAAGTAACCCAAAGAAAGGGCACCCCCACTTGGCGCTGGCCGGTAAAGCCGGCCAGTTCGTGAGGGGCGGCCGGGCTTTTCGACAGGGCATCCTGCCCTGACGAAAAGGGATCGGCATCCATGCCGATCCCCCTGCGGGCCTTTTCGTCCACCCCTCACCGCCGCACAGGGGGCCCGGAAGGTCACAAGCTCAAAGCTGACGGCTCGTGCAGCTGCGCTGCACATCGCATCGCGGCAGCAGGTCGCGTTGCTCCTGCTCTAGGGCTCAAAGCCAAGGCAGAAGAGAAAGACGATCTCGTTAGGTGGCGCGTTCACCATACCGGTAGGGAAGCGTAGCGAAGCCTGCTTTAAGTCCTCTCCGCATCGGCGCGTTGCGAAGCGCTTGGAAGTACCCGCTGTGTTGAGGCGAAGGTGGCCAAGCAACACGATTCCTCAGCCGTTCGGGCTTATCCCATCGAAATGCCGCGGGCGTTGGCTTTACGGCCATTTTCTTTGGGTTACTTTTCTTTTGGGCCAGCAAAAGAAAAGTGACTCGAGCGTCCCACGGGGACTAGCTTCGCGTCGTCGGCATACGATCGAAACGCCCGCTGCGTAAGCGGCCAGATCGCTGTAACGCACGAGGCGACAGCCAATCACTGACGCCGCGGGATCCCGGTCGCCACCGGGATGACGGCCAAAGATGAAACGGTGCAGAGAGCACCCGACCTTTACCCTCTTTTCGGGGCTCACCCAAGAACAGCAAAAGAGCCCCTCAGCTCGCCACCTGCGCCTCCTCCGACCCACCACCACACTCAAGCTCCACCGGCCTCGCCGCATACTTCCGCGCCAACACCGCACACGTCATCAACTGAATCTGATGAAACAACATGATCGGCAACACGATCGTGCCAAGCGGATGCCCCGCGAACAACACCTTCGCCATCGGCACACCACTCGCCAAACTCTTCTTCGAGCCGCAGAACACAATGGTGATTTCGTCCTCGCGGCTGAATCCCAATGCGCGCGAGCCATACCGCGTGATTAGCAGCGCAATCGCCAGCAACACCGCATTGACCACCAGCAGGCCTCCAAGCACAGGCAGCGGGATCTGCTTCCACAAGCCCTGTAGTACCGCTGCGCTGAAAGCCGTGTAGACCACCAGCAGGATCGAACCCTGGTCGACGTATGACAGCAGCGCCCGATTGCGCTCGACCCACCGACCGATCCAACGTTGCGCTACCTGACCGGCTACAAACGGCACCAGCAGTTGCAGCACGATGGCACCAATGGAATCCCAGTTCATCCCATTCTGCCCGTGCGATTCCAGCATCACGCCGACCAGCAGCGGAGTGATAAAGATGCCGAGCAAGCTCGATGCGGAGGCCGAACAGATCGCCGCGGGTACATTGCCGCGCGCCATCGAAGTAAACGCGATGGACGACTGCACCGTCGACGGCAGCGTGCACAGGAACAGCACGCCCAGATAAAGCGACGGATTCACCAGCGGCTGCAGCACAGGGCGCAGCAACAAGCCCAGTACAGGGAACAGCACGAAGGTGCTGGCCAGTACGGTCAGGTGCAGGCGCCAGTGCGTCATACCGGCCACCACCGCTTCACGGGACAGCTTGGCGCCATGCAAAAAGAACAACAGTGCGATCGCCAGATCGGTAAGCACGTTGAACACGCTCGCCGTGGTGCCGCGACAAGGCAGCAGGCTGGCCAGCAGCACGGTGATGATCAGGGCGCAGGTAAAGCGATCGGGCAGGAAGCGACGCAGGAACATGGCCGTAGGGAACGCATCGGGGAATTGCCGCTATTGGACCGCTAGGTCATTGATAAATCAAATCGTTTTATCTGATTCACTGATACCATATAGGCATGAATATCAGCCTGCGCCAGCTTCGTGCCTTTCTCGCAGTGGCTCGCCAGCAGCATTTTCGCCGGGCTGCGGAGAGCCTGCATCTGAGCCAGCCCGCCGTGAGTCGCTACATCGCCGACCTGGAGGTCGAGCTGGGTATCCGTCTGTTCGACCGTACCACCCGCGAAGTGGTGCCCACCGACGCTGGCCGCTACCTGGAAAGCGCCATCGGCCGCGTGCTGGACGAACTGGAGGGCGTGCTTTCGCATGTGCACTCAGAAAGTGAGCGCAAGCGCGGCAAGGTGCACGTCGCGTCGGTCCCCACCCTCTCAGCAGGGCTGATGCCCACCTGCATTGCAGAGTGCGCCGCGCTCTATCCGGAGCTCACCATCCAGTTGCACGACCAGGCGCAGACCCTGGTGCTGGACAGCGTGCGCGGTGGCGAAGTGGATTTCGGCGTCGCCATCGATCCGCCCCTGACCGGCGAATTCGATACCGAGTTGCTGCTGCGCGATCCGTTCGTGCTGGTTTGCCGTCCCGAGCATCCACTGGCCCAACTGGACCGCGTGCCCTGGCGCAAGCTGCAGGGGCAACCGCTGATCCTGCTCGACTACTCCTCGGGCAGCCGCCGCCTGATTGACCACGCATTCGCCAGCCGCGGCATTGAGGCGAACGTTGTGCAACAGACCGGCCACACGCTCACGGCCTTCCGCATGGTGGAAGCCGGCTTGGGCATCAGTGTCAGTCCGGCGCTCGCTCCACCGCCGCCCACGCTGGCAACGCGCCCACTGACACCACAGGAAAGCCGCGAGGTGGTGCTGATCAAGCGCAAGCAACGCTCGCTGTCGCCCTTGGCCGCGCTGGTGTGGGAGCAACTGATAGCGTTGAGCAAGGGCGCACCACCCCTGTAGAACCACATCCGCCGCTCACGCTTCCTTGAATGCTCGCCGCCTAGCCTCGGCGTTTTCCACGAAGGCTTTCGCCATGCGCTATGAGCTCTACTACTGGACCAGCATCCAAGGCCGCGGCGAATTCGTCCGCCTTGCCTTGGAAGACGCAGACGCGGCCTACACCGACGTCGCCCGCGTGAAAGGCGATCACGCCATCATGCCGTTCCTGCGCGGCGAGCACCCTGGTGCCCTGCCCTTCGCACCACCGTTCCTTCGTGCCGGACGCCAGGTCATTGCGCAGACGGCGAACATCCTCGCTTTTCTCGCACCGAGGCACGGCCTGGTACCCGCGTCCGCAACTGGTCAGGTCTACGCGATGCAATTGCAGCAGACCGTTTCCGACATCGTCGCGGAAGTGCACGACACGCACCATCCGATCTCAGTCGAGGAATACTACGAAGAGCAACGCGCCGAGGCGCGCAAACGCGCGGCAGCCTTCTGCACGCAACGCATGCCGAAATACCTGGGTTACTTCGAGCAAGTGCTCGAGCGCGGCGATGGGCAACATGCCATCGGGCGCAAGCACTCGTACGTGGACCTGTCGCTGTTCCAGCTGATGTCCGGGTTGGACTATGCGTTCCCCAACACCATGAAGGGTCTACGCCGCCGCACCGCCCGACTGCGCGCACTACGCGGCCGCGTGGCGGCGCGACCGAACATCGCCGCCTATCTGGCGTCGGATCGACGCATTCCGTTCAATGAAGATGGCATCTTTCGCCACTATCCCGAGCTGGACGAAGGCTGAGGCTCAGAACACCGCGATGATGATGGCGCCGGTGACGATGAGCCCGCCGCCAATGGCCAGCGGCCAGCTCAGCTGCTCGCCCAGCAGCACGATGCCAAGCACGATGGCGATGGCAACGCTCAGCTTGTCGATGGGCGCCACCTTGCTGATCGGCCCCAGCTGCAGCGCGCGGTAATAGCAAAGCCACGAGAGACCCGTGGCGATACCCGAAAGCACCAGGAATACCCAGCTGCTCACCGGCAGGCCCGTCGGGCGTACCCATTCGTTCCTCAAACTCAAAATGCCGGCCGTCACCAACAGGATCACGATGGTACGAATGAAGGTGGCGAGGTTGGAGTTGATCCCCGCCACGCCCATCTTGCCGAACAGTGCCGTAAGCGCCGCGAAAAACGCCGAACCCAGCGCGAAGAGCAGCCAGCTCTCGCGCAGGTTCATGCCAGCTCGCTCGGCAGCGTGGTCATGCGCGGCTGACTAACCGCCACTGTCCTGGTCACTCGCCGGGCGGCTCTTGCCCCACTCGATGACCTTGTACATGACCGGCTTTACGTGCTCACCGGCCTGGTTCGTCCACGCGCCCTTCTGGTCGACCATATAGGTCTGCGGAATGCCGCCCTTGGGCGTCACCACGACCATATAGACCTGACCGCTGCGACTGTATTCCTGGATCGTCTGGTCGCCTTCGGTGCGCACCTTTACCTGCGGCGGCGCGTTGCCGTTCGGATCACGCGGCTGGGCGTCGGAGGTGGCCGGCGTGGTCGTGGCCGGCTGGCTCAACGTCGCTTCCGTGTCGGCAGATACCTGGCCGGATTTGGAGGCGGACGAGGCGGAGGACTTGGACGGCACCTTGGGTGCCGGCGGTGGCGGCGTGGCCTGCACACCCGGATCGTTCATGCCCGGCGGCGGCGGTGCCGGCGGGAACTGACTGGGAGACGACTGGGCAAGCGCATTCGACGCGACGGCCACACCAAGAACAGCGAGCAGAACAACGGGTTTCATGATGACGGCCTCCTGTGGGAAATGGAGCATAACAGCGCAAAACCGCATGGCTTGTGAAGCGGCCGTATGCCTCACCCAACGTCGTCGATGGACGACACGGGCCACACCAGCCCGGCCTGAACGGAGGGCGCCCTCAGCCCGGCACGCATGCGAGAATGCCGCATGGCCAAGCTCATTCTTATCGACGGTTCGTCGTACCTGTACCGCGCTTTCCACGCGCTCCCGCCGCTCACCAACTCGCAAGGCGAGCCCACCGGCGCCCTGTTCGGCGTAGTGAACATGCTGCGCTCTACGCTGAAGGCGAAACCCGATTACGTCGCCTTCGTCAGCGACGCCCCCGGCCCCACCTTCCGCAACCAGCTCTACGACCAGTACAAGGCCAACCGCCCGCCGATGCCGGACGATCTGCGCGCACAGGTGGAGCCCATGCTGGCCATCGTCGGCGCGCTGGGCTTTCCTATCCTGCGCGTGGGTGGCGTGGAAGCAGATGACGTGATCGGCACGCTGACCGAACAGGCGCATGCGCAGGGCATCGAGGTGGAAATTTCCACCGGCGACAAGGATCTTGCGCAGCTCGTGCGACCGGGCGTCACCCTGATCAACACCATGACCAACACGACCACCGACAGCGCTGGCGTGATGGAAAAGTTCGGCGTCGAGCCCACGCAGATCATCGACTTCCTTTCGCTCACCGGTGACACCGTCGACAACGTGCCGGGCGTGCCCAAGTGCGGCCCGAAGACCGCGGCCAAGTGGTTGGCCGAGTACCGCACGCTCGACAACCTGATGGCAAACGCCGACAAGGTCGGCGGCAAGATTGGCGAGAGCCTGCGCGCCGCACTGCCGCAGCTACCGCTGTCGCGCGATCTGGTGACGATCAAGATCGATGTGCCGCTGGATCAGTCCGTTGCCGAATTGAAGTTCCATGAACGCCACGTCGAGCAATTGCGCGAGTTGTATGCGCGCTATGAATTCAAGGCGGCGCTGAAGGATCTCGAGGCTGAAACCAACGGCACGGCAGGAGCACAACCCGCGCGCGACACGAGTTCGCCGAATGCCTCATCCGAGACCGGTCGCGCACAGGGCGCGCTCCTGCTGGAAGCCAGCACACAAGACCTTTCGATGGCCGGTCAGTACGAACTGGTGACCACGCAGGCACAGTTCGACGGCTGGCTGGCGAAGATCGCCACAGCGCCGCTGGTGTCGTTTGATACGGAAACTACCTCCATCGATTCGATGCAGGCGGACATCGTCGGCCTGAGCCTGTCGGTAGAGCCGGGCCATGCGTGCTACGTGCCGCTTGCTCACGACTACCCGGGCGCACCCGCGCAACTTTCGCGTGAGCACGTGCTCGCTACACTCAAGCCCTTCTTCGAGGACGCCAGCCGCCCGAAGATGGGTCAGCACGCGAAGTACGACATCAACATCCTGTCGAACTACGACATCCATCTGCAGGGACTCAAGCACGATTCCATGCTGGAGTCATACGTGTGGAACGCCACGGCGACGCGCCACGACATGGATTCGCTAGCCAAGAAATACCTCGACGTCGACACCATCAAGTACGAACAGGTGGCCGGCAAGGGCGCCAAGCAGATTCCGTTCTCGCAGGTGGACCTGGATACCGCCTGCCGCTACGCCGCCGAAGACGCTGACATCACGCTGCGCCTGCACCACGCCCTGTGGCCCAAGCTGGAAAGCGAACCGACGCTGCGCTCGATCTACGAGAACATCGAGATCCCGCTTATCCCCGTGCTCGCTTCGATGGAGCAGCGCGGCGTGCTGATCGACGTGAGCGAGCTGCGCATGCAAAGCCAGCAACTCGGCAAGCGCATGCTGGAACTACAGCAGGAAGCTTGGAAAAGCGCCGGCCACGAGTTCAACCTCGACTCGCCGAAGCAATTGCAGGCCGTGCTGTTCGACGAATTGGGACTACCGGTCAAGGTGAAAACACCCACCGGCCAGCCGTCCACCAATGAGGAAGCGCTCGAAGCCATCGCGGATGATCACGCGCTGCCGCGCCTGATCCTCGACTACCGCGGCCTCGCCAAGCTGCGCTCCACCTATACCGACAAGCTGGCGCAGATGGTCAATCCGCGTACGGGCCGCGTGCACACCAGCTACCACCAGGGCTCGGTGGCGACGGGCCGCGTGTCCTCGTCCGATCCCAACCTGCAGAACATTCCCATCCGCACCGAGGAAGGCCGCCGCATCCGCCAGGCTTTCGTCGCTCCGGAGGGTTGGGTGGTACTGGCGGCCGACTATTCGCAGATCGAACTGCGCATCATGGCTCACCTGTCCGGCGATGAAGGCCTGCTCAAAGCTTTCCACGAAGGCGGCGACGTGCACCGCGCCACCGCCGCCGAAGTGTTCGGGCTCAAGCCGGAAGAGGTCAGCGCCAACCAGCGCCGCGCCGCCAAGGCAATCAACTTCGGCCTGATGTACGGCATGAGCGCCTTCGGCCTGGCCCGCCAACTGGGCGTGGATCGCGGCGAAGCCAGCGACTACATGGCGCGCTATTTCGCCCGCTATCCCGGTGTGCATGCCTTCATGGAAGCCACCCGCCAGCAAGCTCACCGCGACGGTTACGTGGAAACGCTGTTTGGTCGCCGTCTCTATCTGGAAAACCTCACCGCACGCAATCAGGCGCTGCGCGCGGGCGCCGAGCGCGCCGCGGTGAACGCGCCGATGCAGGGCACGGCGGCCGACATCATCAAACGCGCCATGATCACCGTGCACGATTGGCTACAAACGCGCGCCGACGACGCTCACATGCTCATGCAGGTGCACGACGAACTGGTATTCGAAGTGCGCAAGGATGTGGTGGACGAGGTGCGCGCGGGTGTCATCGAGCGCATGTCCAGTGCGGCGACGCTATCCGTGCCGCTACTGGTGGAAGCCGGCGTGGGAGCCAACTGGGGTGAGGCGCATTGATCAAACCCCGCCGCCAAGTCGCCATGTAAAGCGACATCCATGATCGCTCGCCTTCAGATCGCGCCAGGGACGTCGGCACGTATCGCATGCCTTGCGAGTATCGGCGCGTGGTTGTGTTTGCTCACTGGCTCGTGGATGGCTTGGCGCAAAATGCTTGGAGATTCCGCCTGGGATCTCCTGCTGAGTGCGTGGAATTTCTTCGGAAACCTACTTGACCTGATGGTCGACGGTCGCTGGAGCGGTAACGCTTCCGTCTCCGGAGGAGTCCTTGAAATACTTTGCCTGGGATTGGCGACGGCAGGTCTGTGGCTAGCGCGGCGAAACCGGCGTATTCCGATGGCAAACATCGCCATCGGCCTGAGCGTCGCATTGCTTGGACTGGCCCTGGTTTCGATAGCGCTCCAGGTCGTGCTCTACGTTTGGCTAAAGGACGCGCACTGGCGTTGAAGGCCAGCCGTTAACATTTCATCAAATGAACCATCCCTAACCAAAATCGGCCTGACGTGTGCAACTTTTGCTCCGTCCTGCGTTCTTAGTTATCGGATGCACGCAACGGCGTCCTCGGGTTCGCCACCTCCCTGGACGAACCCAACCGGTCAGCAAACCTCTCCCCTGGGTTTTGCTGCCACCCCGGCCCCGAGGATTCCCCCCTAATCCTCGGGGCTTTTTTATGCCTGCTGCCCGGAACACCGAAGCGAAAGGACAGCGAGCACTCAAGCGGATAGGATTTGCGCCAACCAACCGTCGGGCCACACGGACCGCGGTCGGCACTGCTCAAGGGTCATCTCGGCGTGCAGATCAAGGGAAAAGTCACTTCATTCGATATCGCTCACTTGGCCGGGGTTTCCCAGTCCACGGTGTCGCGCGCGCTGCGCGGCAGTCCGCTGGTCAACGAGGAGACCCGCCGGCGCATCCAGGCGGCGGTCGATGAGCTGAACTACAAGGTCGACAAGAACGCCTCTGGGCTGCGCGCCAAGCACACCGGCACGCTCGCCCTGTTGCTGTTCGAGGACCCAACCGCCGACGAGTCGCACATCAACCCGTTCTTCCTGTCCATGCTGGGCTCGATCACGCGGGCCAGCGCGCAGCGTGGCTACGACCTGCTGATCTCGTTTCAGCAGTTTTCGCGCGACTGGCACGCCGACTACGCGGACAGCAAAAAGGCCGACGGCATCATCCTGCTGGGCTACGGCGACTACCTCGCCACCCGCGACAAGCTGCAGAAGCTGGTGGATCAGGGCACGTGCTGCGTGCGCTGGGGCGCCGTGCTGCCCGACCAGCCGGATGTCTCCGTGGGCTGCGACAATGTCAGCGGCGGCCGGGACGTCACCCTGCATCTGCTGGACCAAGGCTGCCAGCGCATCGCCTTCCTCGGCGACGCCTCCAGCCACTATCCCGAGTTCTTCGATCGCTACCGCGGCTATGCGCGCGCGCTCAACGACGCCGGCCTCGATGCCGAACCGTTGCTGCAGGTGAACGCCGAAAGCACCGAACAGTCCGGCTACAACGCTGCGGAAACACTGATGGCGCGCGGCGTGGCGTTCGACGCCGTGTTCGCCGCCAGCGACCTGATCGCCATCGGCGCCATGCGGGCCCTGGCCGACCACGGTCTGCGCGTGCCCGACGACGTGGCGCTAGCCGGCTTCGATGACATTCCGGTCGCCAGCTTCGTCAATCCACCGCTGACCACCGTGCTGCAGGACACCCATCTGGCGGGTGAGATCCTGGTCGACAACCTGCTGGCCCTGATCCGCGGCCAGCCGGCGGAAAGCGCGATGCTTCCTGCAAAACTGACCGTACGGAAATCCAGCCTCAAACCCCGCTGATGCCCCAGCTTAGTCGGCGTCGCTGTTTCAGGACGCCTCGGCTGCCGATAACTGCGCCGAAGGCTCTGCCACGCGCAGCGTGCACAAGCCAGCAACGACGAGGCTCGCACCGCCCATCGCCAACGCCCAGATCGGCTGACCGTGAAAGAACAGGCGCAGCAGCAGCCCCAACACGCTCGCCGCCAGCAGTTGCGGGATCACGATGAAGAAATTGAAGATGCCCATATAGACGCCCATCTTCGTCGCCGGCAGGTTGTCCGATAGCAACGCATACGGCAGCGACAGAATGGACGCCCACGCAAAGCCCACGCCCACCATCGACAGCAGCAACCAGTGCGGATCGCGGATCAGCAGGAACGAGAGCAGGCCCACGCCGCCCAGCCAGCAATTGACGAGGTGGCTTGCGCGCAAGCCCCACCGACGTACCATCCAAGGAATAACCGCCGCCGCGACAGCGGCAAAACCGTTGTAGGCACCGAACAGCACACCCACCCAATTCGCGCCCTCGTTGTAGAGCGCCGAATGCGTGTCGGTGGTGCCGTAATGCACCGACGTCACCGCGGCCGTGGTGTAGATCCACAGCGCGAACAGCGCGAACCATGAGAAGAACTGCACCACCGCCAGCCGCCGCATGGTTTCCGGCATACCGTAGAGATCGCCCATGACCTGTCGGAGCATGCCGCGGGTACGCGCCACCGACAGCCACGAGAACAGCGCGCCGAACAGAGCCAATCCGCCCGCGAGCAGATAGAGCTCCTTCTCCAGCCCGTAGTAGCGAATGGCCACCAACAACACGATGCCTGCCACGATCAGCGCAGCGCCGAGGCGCCATGCGCCCGAGGCTTCCGTCTCGCCCGCATCCACCGGATTGTCGGTAAAGGCCTCCAACTCACCAGGCGGGTACTCGCGCGTGGTCAGCACCGTCCACAACACCGATCCCAGCAGCACCACGCCGCCCAGGTAGAACGCGTATTTCACCGTGTCGGGAATGGCGCCCTCGCCCGCGACGTTGCTCACGCCGAGCTTGGCGAGCAGCCAAGGCAGCAACGAGGCCACCACCGAGCCCACGCCGATGAAAAAGCTCTGCATGGCGTAACCCACCGGGCGCTGGCGCGGCGGCAGCTGATCACCCACGAAGGCGCGGAACGGCTCCATCGAAACGTTGATCGAGGCGTCCATGATCCACAGCAAACCTGCCGCCACCCACAGCACCGGCGAATTGGGCATGCACAGCAGGGCCAGCGTGGTGAGCACCGCGCCGATCAGGAAGTACGGGCGCCGACGCCCCAGTCGCGTCCACGTGCGATCCGACAGGTAGCCGATGATCGGCTGCACCAACAGACCGGAGAACGGCGCCGCGATCCATAGCGCGGGAATGTCGCCAACATCCGCGCCCAAGGTCTGGAAGATGCGGCTGACGTTCGCGTTCTGCAGCGCAAAGCCGAACTGGATGCCAAGGAAACCAAAGCACATATTCCAGATCTGCCAGAACGAAAGTTCGGGCTTGCGCGTCATGGTGCGGAAGATCCCTGTGGCGCAGGCGACACCAGCATCGCTTCGACAGACGCATTGTTCACCGGGCCGCCCGCCCCACCTTGCTCGCCGGTGTAATGCGCGTTATGGCGCAGATCACTCATGTTGAACCCCTGGTCCAGACGGAAGCGGCAGGCCGCTCCTCCCTGGGCCATAAAGGTGGCGGTGGTGGAGCGCTGCATCCCCACACTATGCGGCATCACGACCGGCACGCGCTGTGGCGCTGCACCATCGCACGAGACGTCGAGCATCTTCACCGCCGCCGTCACGCCCGTATTGATGGGGCCGTGGTCGTTCGCGTAGTCGAACGAGACCGCGAAACGGCCGCTGCGCGCCGGAGCCCATGTCCAAGGCCCGTGTCCCGCCACACGCACTTCCTCACCCTTGCAGGTTGGCAGGCTGGGCAGTGATTCCAGACCACCATCACCCACACGTGTGAGTTGGAAGCACTGCCGCGTCACGCCCTTGGGCACCGTAAGGCTATCGTCGATAGCACCAACCCGGCGACCATCCAGATAGAGCACACCCTTGCCGGAGAAGCTGACCTGCCAGCCGTTCGGCGTATCGGCTACGGTTGGTGCATCTGGCATGTCGGGACCAAACAGCGGTGCGTCGGTACGCAGGAGCTTCGCGCCGGAGTGAATCGCCTTCAACTGGACGACGGTTTCGCCGCCCTCGCGATGTTGCGACTGCGCCACTAACAGGTCGCCATCGACCTTGGCGGGCCGTAGCAACGTGATGCGCTGGTCGCCAAGATTCAGCGTGATCCTGGCTTGCTGCCCAAACAGTGGAGCGAGCCATGAGGCCGGCAATTTCGGATCGATGCGGCCATCGTCGCCCACGCCAAAGACGCCGTTGACGACCATGTCGAGATAGCCCGCCACGGACCACAACTGCCGCGGCGAATTCACCACCGGGCCGCTGAGCTTGCCCTCGTCGACGTGCACCGCCTGCGAGACCAGCTCGTAGTTCTCCATATTGGACGAGGCAAGCGCGGCGCCGCGCAGCAGCGACTCCATCTCGTGCGCGATGCGCGGCGCATCGTTCACCGTGCGCGCGGCACGTAGTGAATAGGCGCTCACGAACGGCCAGATGGCGCAGTTGTGATAGACGGGCTGGTCCTTGCGCTCAGGCCAGATCACCGGACTGCCGGCCGACCACGCGGGATAGTTCGCCAGCGTCTGCTTCGCCCTTGTTGTATCGGCCACGCCGCTGGTCACGGCCAACGCGATAGCGAGTAGGTCGTAGCTATCGACCGGCATCGCCCCGGCTCCGATGTAGCTCATGTACATGCCGCGATCGGCGCGCCAGAACCGCGTATTGATCGCCTGCTTCAGCGCTTGTGCCTGCCCGCGATAATCGGCGGCGCCTGCGTCGTGTCGCTGCTCCGCCATCTGCGCAGCGAGCTTTAACGCCTGGTAGTGCAACACATTGGTGGACAGCGCGAAGGACTCGCCAATGAAGCGTACGTCCTTCTCCGTCCACGCTGGATAGGTTTGCTCGCGCCAATCAAGGAACGAGGTTTCACCGCGATACAGACCCAGCGCAGAGTCAAAGATGTAAAGGCGATCCTGCGCCAGCGTGTCCTTCAACGCCGTCCAGGTATCGTCAGCAAAGGCCTTGTCGTCGAGCAAGTGGCGCGCGCCGAGGAACCACACCACGCGATCGGTGCTGATCGGCCAGCTGCCACCGGAACCGGTGTCCTGCATCACGTACAGGCCCTGCGGCACGGAGGGCTCGCGCACGTCGGACAGCTTGAAGCGTAGCGAGTTGCGCGCGCGGTCCGCATCGATGCGCCACAGCGCGAGGTCGATGGAATACGACACGTCGCGCGTCCACACGTACGGCCACTTCTCGCCCGTGGCGTAGCACACGCATGGAATCTCCTGCCCGTGGTCGTAGGCGCCGTCCTTGATGGCGGACACCGCGTCGTGACTCAGGTCGTCCTGCGCCATGGCGAACAGGCCATCGAACAATGGGCTCGCAGTGTGGACTGTCATCTTCTGCGCGGGAATGGCGCGATCACCCGCGGGGGCGTGCAACACGAAACCACCATCGGCCTGCGCACTCATGCTGGCGACCTTGCCCTGCCAACTCACGTTGCCCTGCGGGGTGATCGCCTCTGCCTGCACAGCGCCGACAATCAGCCATGCCGCGCAGGCCAGCGCGATGCGAGTGCGATGCATGGAACGGCCGCTCACGGCTGCACCGCCTGCGTCGACAACTGGATGTTCTTAGCCTTGCCTGCTTCGATCTTCACGTAGGTCACCTCGCCAAACCGATCATGTCCACGTGTCCAGCCTTCGCCGCTCGACGCGCGCAACGCGTCGAGACTTGCGGCCTGCGGCAGCGCTGAACCATCGCCGCTCACCGTGGTGGAAGGATGGCCGTGGATGGCCAGCACATAGTCGTGCACCACGGGCTTGAAACTACCGACCGGTGCCGCGACACGGAAGCTCACCACCTCACCCTGACGACGCACGAACAACGACTGCAGGAAATACGCGCCCTTCTCGTAACCGTAGGTCTCGCCATCATCGTCATAGACGTCGAAATGCGTTTCGCTATCGGATGGGAATACCTGCACATCCAGCGCCGTCACCGGCTGCTGGCCGACGTAGTCCATCACCGGCTGCTGCGGGATGATGGCGCCCTCGCGTACGAACAGCGGGATGTCACTCCAGCTAGCAGCGTCAACGGCAAGCGTGATTTCCTGATTACCCTCGTACGCCTTGCCGTCGAACCAATTGATCCAGTGTCCCTGTGGCAGACGCAGGCGCTTGGTCGTCTGCCCTTGCTCCACCACCGGCGAGACCAGCAGGTAGTCGCCGAACATCCAGGCATCCACGCGATCCCGCTGCGCCGGGTCCTGCGGATAGGCGAACTGCAGCGGGCGTACCAGTCCCACGCCGTTCGCGTGCGCCTGGTATTCGTAACTGTAGATGTAAGGAATCAGCGAGTAGCGCAGGCGAATCGCGTCCGTCGCGGCTTTCTCCGCGATCGGGCCATAGACCCACGGCTGACGCTTCTGGCCGAAGTCACCGTGCACACGGAACACGGGCGTGAAGGCGCCAAACTGGATCCAGCGCGCATAGTTCTCGTCAGTGGGGCGAGGCGCCTTAAAACCGCCACCGTCCATCCCCCAATGCATCGCACCCACGTCAAACGCGGCGAGCATGCGCTGGCGCTGCGCGGCCATGCTGGCGAAGCCGCTCTGGATATCGCCCGACCACACGCCATAGGCGTAGCGCTGCGAACCCAGGTAGAAGTTGCGGTTGATCGACCACACGCGCTTGTCGCTGATAGCGCGCTGGCCGTCATACATCGCGCGCTGCATATTGAGGAACTGGGTATCGACGCCGCTATCGTCGGCTTCATCATTCCACCAGCCCACGATGCCGGTGTCGAACGAGTGCTTCAGCGCATCGTTGAAAAACCATGCACGCACTTCCGGCTTGTCGAAGTCCACGTCACGCACTGGCTTGTGCGAGAAGTAGTCAGGTGCTTCCTTCGACTGCGCCAGCCAATAGCCTCGCGCCGTCGCCTCGCTGCCTTCCACCGTGTTCACGTGCACACGCGGCTTCATGATGCCGGTCATGTGCATGCCACGCTGGTCCATCTGCTGTTTCAGCTTGCCGTCGGGACCGTCCGGGAATTTGTCGGTGTTCCAGCGAAACTCGCCCATGTCCTCGCCCCACGCCTTCCAGTCGAAGTCGAAGGTGAAGTTGTCGATGGGGATGTGCTTGGCGCGGTAGGTATCCACCAGCGTCAGCGCTTCCTTCTGGTCGATGCCCCACTGGCTGTTGGTAAAGCCCATGGCCCACTTGGGGAACATCGGCGAAGCGCCGCTGATCTGGCGCAGTTGGGCAAACAGTGCGTCGGGCTCACCGACGAGCAAGTAAATCGTGTGCACCGGCCGCTCCTGCGCATCCTGCGCTCGCGGCACTGGCACATCCGTGTGCGTCGCTTGCTGCTTTGACTGGATCTCGATATCCGTCGCGCTGAGATTGAACTGCGCCGGTTCCGCATCAGCGAGCACACCGTAACCGGCCGTGCTCCACACGAAGGGCGCTCCGGTGTGCCCTTGCTTGCCAGCAGTGGCGATCTGTTTGCCCTGGCGAATCAGATCGCCCGTTTCGGCATCAAACGCGTTAAGGCCGCCAATGCCGTACTGCGGATCGTCCTTGGCATGGCGCAGCGACCATCGACCATCCGTCGCGCGCGAAAGATCGGCACTGAGCAGAAGGTGGCCGGCTGCGTCTTCTATCTTCAGCTCCGCACGATGAGGATTCCAGCGCACGACAAGCCGATCCGAACGCAGGAACTGTTCGTCACCCTGCGTCTCGCGCTTCACGTCCACCGGTTCGAAGCTGGCCTGCTCATCGACCACCGGCGTGGCTGGCTCGCGTGTGCCGTCGATGCGCAACTGCACGATGCCCGGCGCCAGCAGGCGCAGCTCAACCTTGCCCTTGGGCAGGGTCAGTTCCATGCGGTCGGCGCTGGCATCGTTGCGCGCCGCCATGATCGCCGGCGTGGCAGTCATGGCGGACAACAGCGCCAGCGCGAGCAGCCTTGTACGCATCAGCGGATCACCACAGTGCTATAGGCAGGAAGTGTGAGGTTACCGTTGTCCAGCGCGGCTTGTGGCTTGGTAGTCATCAACACGGCGGCGTCCTTGGGCAGGAGATCCGCCTTAGGTTTCCACACCGCGGCCTTACCGGAAAGGTTATGCACCACCAACAGCTTCTGCTTGCCGTCGTTGCGCCAGTAGGCGAGCAGGCCCGGCTTGCCGGTAGCCAGCACAGTGAGGTCTCCGTCACGCAGTGCGCTGTTCTGCGCACGCCAGCCGATCAGCGTGCGATAGGTGGTGTACAGCGAATTCGGATCGTCCTGCTCCGCCTGCACGGACACGACGCCGCCCTGATTCACGCTTGACGGCTTCCAGCGCGATTCGCCCGGACCTGCCTCACGCGTCCAGCGCATCGGTTCGCGCAGGTTCTCGTCCGGCTTCTTGCCTTCCATGCCCAGCTCTTCGCCGTAATAGATATACGGCCGGCCCGGCAGCGTCAGCAGCATCGCCGCCGCCACACGCATGTGATCGAGGTTGCCCTTGAGGCGGCTCATCACACGTTCCTGGTCGTGGTTGGACAGGAACGTGGAATCGATGTGCGGTGTATCGCCCGCCACCTTGTATGCATCGACCGTGGCCTTGAGCAACGTCGCCAACGGCGCGGCGTTTTCGCTCTTGGCGCTGAGGATCATTTGCTCGGCCAGCGGGAAATCGAAGATGGAACCCAACGGCTTGAGATACGGCGCAAGCTCCTTGGGAGACTTGGCGCTCACCTCGCCCACCAGCGTGACGTTGGGATGCGTCTTGGCGAGTGCGTCGTGGTACTCGCCCCACCACTGCACGTTCTTCGCCAACGCATTGGGGTTGCCGACATCGGTCTTGAAGTCGACGTAGATGTGCTTGGCCGCATCCAGTCGGAAGCCGTCCACACCCTTATCCAGCCAGTACTGCCCCACCTTGACCATCTCGGCGCGAACCGCCGGGTTGTCGTAGTTGAGATCGGGCATGTGACCGCCGAAATCGCCGATGTACCAGCCCTCGTTGCCGGCGTGCCAGATCGGCGTGTCCGTGGCGCTGAGCGTTTTCAGGTTCGGCTGTTTGGACGTCCAGGTGTACCAATCGCGATGCGTGTCGCTGGGGTTCTGCGCTGCCACAAACCACGGGTGCTCTTTCGCCGTGTGGTTGATCACCATGTCCATGGTCACGGCGATGTCGCGCTTGTGCGCTTCGGCCACGAGCTTTTCGAGGTCAGCCGTGCTGCCGTACTGCGGGTTGATGCCGTAGTAGTCGGTGATGTCGTAGCCGTGGTAGCTCGGCGAGCTGTTGATCGGCATCAGCCAGATGCCACTGATGCCCAGCTGCTTGAGGTAATCGAGCTTGGCGGTGACGCCGTTGAGGTCACCGATGCCATCGCCATTGGTGTCGTACCAGGCGCGCACGAAGATTTCGTAGTAGACGCCAGAAGGCTGCGCGTTGGCCACCGGGGCCGGTGCGGCAGCTTGCGCGCGTGCGTCAGCGAGCGTGCCGGTGCCCAGTACAAGGGCCACGAGAAGAGCGAGAGGTTTAAACAGACGATTCCGCGACATGCCGTTCTCCATGCTGGGACGCTAAACCCAGTGGGGAACGGTACACGAATGCGGACTTCGCTTCGGACCGGTGACCGCCACGCCGGGCCTCGCGGTGTGTAAATGCTGCGCTGGCAGCACCCAAAAGCATCGCGCCGGCCCCTTGCGGGAGCCGGCGCGATCGTGGCTTACAACTTGAACTGCACGCCGAGGTAGCTGGTGCGTCCGAAGTACTGGATCGTACCGGTCTGCTGCGGGTTGCCGCCGAAGTACGTCCGGGTCGGCTGGTTGGTCAGGTTGAGCATCTGATACACCACCTTGAACTGGTTGGTGATGTCGTACGATGCCTGGAAGTCGTACACCGTCTCGGCCGCGAACGTCACGAGCTGGTTGGTAACGGCAACCTGCGTGTCGGACAGGAACGACGAGCGGTAGTTGCCCGACAGACGCGCCGAGAACGGACCGTAGTCGTAGAACAGCGCCGCGCTGGCCACACGCTTGGACAGACCCGGCAGGCCGACGTAGGTGGTCGGTCCACCCAGGTTGGTCGGGTTGCGCACGGTGCTGTCGGTCAGCGCAAAGTTCGCCTGCACACCCAGGCCAGCCCAGATGCCGGGCAGGAACTTGGTCTTCGAACCAGACAGTTCCAGACCCTTCACCAAGCCACCATTAGCGTTGTATGCCGTCTGGTACTCACCGTTGAGGTACGGCTTGCCGGTGGTCGGGTCAGTCGGCACCGTAATGCCGGCTGCAGCGAAATCGAAGTTGTTCAGGGTGACGTCCTGCACGAACGACTTCACGTCCTTGAAGAACACGCCTGCCGTGACCAAGCCCGACGAATCGTCGAAGTAGTGTTCGTAATCGAGGTCATATTGCGATGCACGCAGCGGGTCGAGCAGCGGGCTGGTGCCGCCCCACACGTTGTACTGTCCATTCGACACCCACGAACCCGAACCCGCCAGCATCTTGTCGATCGGCGGACGCGACAGCACCCTGGAGGCCGAGAAGCGCATCAAGTCGTCGTCGGTGAGGTGGTAGATCAGGTTGAGCGACGGCAGGTAGTCGGTGTACGTCTTGCCGACCGTGAGCGGCGCGTAGTTGTAGCTGGTATAGCCGTTGCCGTCGGTGATCGGAATGCCGGCGTTGTTGCCCACCTGCTGCAGGCCCGTGCTGTACTGCGACTGGTGCGACACGCGGATGCCGAAGTTGCCGGTCAGCTCGTGGCCGAACACGTTCTGCGCGTCGATATCGCCCATCAGGAAGATGTCGCGCGTCTTCTCGTCCACCTGGCCGCTCTGGATGTACGTCCAGCTATTGGCGTTGATGTCCTTCACCGGGTTGGCGGTGATGCCGTGCGAGGCGAGGATGGCCGGACCATTGAGCGTCAGGAAGCACGGGAAGCCGGAGAACTTGCCCTTCCAGCAGGTGACCTTGGCATCGCTGGCCGGGATGCTTAGCGGCGGCTCGCCCGCCACCGGCGAGGTGTTCCACTCCGAACCGTACACGTAGGCCTCGCGATCGGCGTTGTACGTGTGGTTGTTCATGTACACGCCAGCTTCGATCGCCGACAGCCACGAGCTGTTGGGCAGGTCGTACTTCACGCTGGTGCGGAAGGCTTTCATCTTGTCGTGGTAGATGTACGGATACACGCCGTAACGCGACAAGCCCATGTCGTTGACGTTGGTGTACAGACCCGGGTTACCGAACTGCGCCGAACCGATCTGGCCGCCGCGCAGCTGGTAGTTCATGGACTGCGCCATCAACTGTGGATTCGCCGTGCCCAGACCGGAGTACGGATCGGCCGTGGTGTCGACGTTGATCTCATTGCTCGACGCGCGCGACAGCGAGAGGTCGGCGTCGACGTGCCAGTTGCCGTGGTTCCACTTCAGGTTCAGGCCACCGGAGAAGATGCTGGTGTTGGTGGTGTAGTTGTCCGCCGTGGTCTCGTTGGAGAACTGATTACCGTACGAGCCATTCGTGCGCGGATCGGTGCCGGTGGTCGGGTTGCTGGACACCGTGCCGCCGACCAGCGTGCCGAGCGAGCTCCACGACGGGTTGGTGATCTGCGTGTTGTTGCCGTAGAAGTTCTGCGAGCGGAAGCCGTAGCCGAACGACTCGTTCTTGAACTTGGAGTAGAACGCGTCACCGGTGAGCTGCAGTTCGTCGGTGGGCTTCCACACGATGGTGGCGATCTCGCCGGTGCGGCGCTCTTCACCGCCGTTCTGCTGCAACTGAATACCTTGTGGCAGGTAGCCCGTCGCCGCACCCGGCTGCGAGTTGATCGAGTACTTCGAACCGTCCGAGGCTTCGCCCACGAACTGCTCCGCCACGTGCGGCTGGTACATCTGCGCCACGCCCAGGCCCACGCCCAGCGTGTTGTCGAGGAACTTGCCCTGGTAGGCCGCACTCAGGCGGTAGCCCAGCGCGTTGGCGCCGGCCACATCATGCGCCTGGCCGTCGTAGCTGCCGCGCGCATCGATGGCGAGGTTCTGCTCCTTCGGCGCTTCCAGCGGGTTCGCCGTTTCCATCGCGATGGTGCCGCCCACGCCGCCGGTGACCAGCGAAGCCTGCGAGGACTTGTACACCGTCGCCATGTTGATCAGCTCGGACGGGTACTGGTCGAACTGAATGTAGTTGCTGCCGCTGGTGGACGGCTGCTCGCGACCATCGAGCGTGGTCTGGATGAAGTTACCCGAGAGGCCGCGGATGTTGATCTGCGACGCCTGGCCGGCAATGCGTTCCGCGGAAATGCCCGGCAAACGGGTCAGCGCGTCGGCGATGGACTGGTCCGGCAGGCCGCCGATGTCGGCCGAGGTGATGACGTTGGTGATGGTGTTCGAGTAGCGCTGGTAGTCGATCGACTTTTCCATGCTCTGGTTGTAGCCCGTCACCGTGATGGCGCCCAGGCTCTTGGCCAGTTGCTGGTCCTGTGTCTCTTTCGACTTATCGTCTTTCTTGGCGTTCGGGTCGCTCTGCTGCGCAGAGGTGTCCTGCGTAGCAGGGGCGGTGGCAGGAGCGGCGGCAGTACCGGTCGCGTTCGCGCCCGTATCCGTCGGCGCCGCATGAATACTTGCCGTCAAACAAAGGCCGGACGCCAGCGCCAGGGCCAGCACATTACGTTTCAGTTCCACCGTCTTCCCCTCCCACGGGTTTGCACTTCATCTTTGGTTTTGTAGTTGCCGCGGCAGTCCCCACAGACCGCCGCGGGCTACGCGCCAGTGCAAGCCGAGAAACATCCGGAGGGCCCCGTCGCGTGGCGGCCATGGTAGGGCTGCAAGAAAAGGCAAAGAGGCCTATGCATACGTATTCATGGCCCGGTTTTTTTGTGCACCTTTGACAAAATTCTAATGGCAGCGCGTCGCACGCCATCCCGCGACCGATATCCGCTTACGGGCACTGCCGTGCACTGAAAGTGCGATAGCTCAGCGGTTTTCCCCGCACGCACACGCATCGCCTGCCACAAGATTTTCTTGCAGGAAACGAGCCTGCTGCATCGCAATATCCCGGTTTTTTGAATACGTATGCAAACGAAGCCTCCGCTTCGCACTCTGCCTTTAAGCTGCCCCCGCGCTCTGTTCGGACCTGTCGTCCTGCATGCGGCGCTCGCTATTGGGTGGGAACGGGAAACGCGAATGAGTCAGGCACCTTGGTGGCGCGGAGCCGTCACCTATCAGATCTATCCACGCAGCTTCATGGACACCAACGGCGATGGCGTCGGTGACCTGCCCGGCATCGTCGACAAGCTCGACTATGTCGCGAGCCTTGGCGTGGACGCGATCTGGATCTCGCCCTTCTTCCGCTCGCCCATGGCCGACTTCGGCTACGACATCGCCGACTACCGCGAAGTCGACCCGCTGTTCGGCACCAACGACGACTTCGACCGCCTGCTGGCCAAGGCGCATGCGCTGGGCCTGAAGGTGATGATCGACCAGGTGCTCAGCCACACCTCGGCGGAGCACGCCTGGTTCAAGCAGAGCCGCGAAAGCCGCGACAACCCCAAGGCCGACTGGTACGTGTGGGCCGATGCGAAGGACGACGGCACGCCGCCCAATAACTGGCTTTCGCTGTTCGGCGGCTGCGCCTGGCAGTGGGAACCGCGCCGCGGCCAGTACTACCTGCACAACTTTCTGACCTCGCAGCCGGACCTCAACTATCACAACCCCGAGGTGCGCAACGCGGTGCTCGGAGAGGTGAAGTACTGGCTGGACAAGGGCGTCAACGGCCTGCGATTGGACGCGATCAACTTCTGCTTCCACGACCGCGAGCTGCGCGACAACCCGCCAAAGCCCGAGGAAAAGCGCGTCGGCCGCGGCTTCAGTCCGGACAACCCGTACGCCTTCCAGTACCACTACTACAACAACACGCAGCCAGAGAACATCGCGTTCCTCGAGGAACTGCGCGCGCTGATGGATCAGTACGAGGATGTCGCCGCGATCGGCGAGATCTCCTCGGAAGACTCTCTCGCCACCACCGCCGAGTACACGTGCAACGGCCGCCTGCACATGGGCTACAGCTTCGAGTTGCTCACCGACGATTTCAGCGCGGACTACATCCGCGGCACGGTGAGGAACCTCGAGGCACAGATGCTGGAAGGCTGGCCGTGCTGGGCCATCTCCAACCATGACGTATCACGCGTGCTCACGCGCTGGGGCAATGGCGACGCCTCGCCCAAGCTGGCGAACCTGCTGAGCGCCATGGTGTGCTCGCTGCGCGGCTCGGTTTGCGTGTATCAGGGCGAGGAACTGGGCCTTACTGAAGCTCACGTGCCGTTCGAGTCGCTGCAGGATCCGTATGGCATCACCTTCTGGCCGACCTTCAAGGGCCGCGATGGCTGCCGCACGCCCATACCCTGGGACAGCGGCGTCAACGCCGGCTTCAGCGTCGGCGAGCCGTGGCTGCCGGTGCCCGCCGAGCATCGCGCGCTTGCCGTGACCCTGCAGGACGCCGCGCCGCAATCGGCCTTGAACGGCTTCCGCCAGTTCATGGCCTGGCGCAAGACCCAGCCCGCGTTGCGCTGGGGTGACATCCAGTTCATCGACACGCCCGAACCAGTGCTCGCCTTCACCCGCAAGCACGGCGACGACACGCTGCTCGCAGCGTTCAACCTGTCGAAGCAGCCGGTGGAATTGCCGCTAGCCGTGGGCAAGCTCAGCGCGGTCAATGGCCACGGGCTCAGCCAGGGCGCGGCCACCGCCGACGGCATCAGCCTGCCGGGCCACGGTGCGCTGTTCGCCAAGGTCGACTGAATATTCGCTTACCTCCCTCGACGGCGGCGGATATCCCGCGTGATGCCGCCGTCGACTTTTCCCTCTGCCTCGTGCTCCTATGATCGGTATCCCGATTCGTAGGAGCTTTCCATGCGTGCAGTGCTGATCCTTCTGGGCCTCGCCCTTCTGGCCGGCGGTATCTGGGTATTGGCCGGCCACGGCAGCTACCAGACCACGGACACGCTCGTGCAGATCGGTTCGGCCAAGGTCACCGCCACGCGCGACAAGGCCTTTCCGCAATGGGCGGGCATCGCCGGTGTCGCGGTAGGTGCGCTGCTGGCGCTGGCGGGTTTCCTCAAGAAGGGCTGATGTTCTCGACCGTCATTCCGGCCCCTGTCCCTTTTCGGGGTCCGCCGGAATGACGAGCGTGTAGGCTTGCGACATTCTTCCCCGCCCCGGGACACCGAACCATGGAACGACGCCATTTCCTGCGCCAGGCCGGTACGACGCTTGCTGTCGCATCCACCGCGGGGCTCGCCGCCTGTGCGGGACCGCGGGTGGAATCCCGGCCCACGACGACAGGTGGCACTTTTTCGCTGCCGCTGATCCGCGCCAGCACGGATCGCATCACCGGCATCTACGTGTGCACACGGCCCTATCGCGCGGAAGGTCCGCGCATCGAAACGCAGAAACTGGGCAAGAAAACCGTGGTGCACAACTACGGCCACGGTGGCAGTGGCTGGTCGCTGTCGTGGGGCTCGGGCACGCTCGCCTTGCAGATGGTGCAGGCCACGGGCACGAAGGAACTCGGCGTGATCGGTTGTGGCGCCATCGGCCTGACCACCGCCCTGCTGGCGCAGCGCGCGGGCCTATCGGTGCGTATTTACGCCAAGGCCTTGCCGCCGGATGTGTTCTCCATGCGCGCCTCCGGTTTGTGGACGCCCGATTCGCGCATCTGCGATGCCACGCATGCGCCCGCGTTGGCGGATCGTTGGGAAATGATGACGCGCATTTCCTATGCGCGATACCAGAGCCTGCTCGGCCTACCGGGCAAGCCGGTCGAATGGATCGATGGCTACTCGTTGTCCGACGCGCCGTTCGGCAAGTTCCATGGCGACGTACCGGACGAGCCCGAGTACGGCGAGTTCGGAGACCGTGTACGCGACCTCACGCCCCGCCCGGTCGAGCTGTCGCCAGGTAACCATCCGTTCCCGGAACCCTATGTGCGCCGTTACACGACGCTGATGTTCAACATCAGCAGCTATGCCAGCTACCTGATGAACGAATACCAGGCGGCCGGCGGCAAAATCGAGATCCGCGAGTTCGAACACCCCGAACAGTTGCAGCAACTACCCGAACACACGCTGGTCAATGCCACGGGTTATGGCGCCCGTGCACTGTTCAACGATGAATCAATGATTCCCGTGCGGGGGCAGACGGCGCGGCTGATTCCTCAGCCCGAAATCACCTACGGCCTGCGTGCACAAGACATCAGCGTGGTGCCACGCAGCGACGGCATCATGGTGCAAGTGATCGGTGATACCGGCAATTTCAACAATGCGGATATCACGCCACACCGCGAAACGTCAGAAGCCGCCGTGCGGGAACTGGCCGACGTCATGGCCAAGATGAAACGCGCCTGAAACGACATGCCAGGCTGAAAGCCGGCTGACGCGCGTTGACGCGACGCAGACGCCGAGCCACGGGCGGCGCGGCATACTTGCCGCTCGCCCCCGCACCACACCCAGGAGTCCCCCATGCTCGCCATCGCATCTGCCTTGATGAGCAGGCTCTCATGGCGCAGATGTGCCATGGCGCTGTTGCTGGCACTGCTTCCGGCCATGCTGTGGGCGCAGGCGACCATCCAGATCACACCGCTGCCCGAGGCCAAGCACGCCGCCGTCACCCCACTGGGCGCGACGGATCTCAGCGCCAGCGACGTGCAGCCCTGGCTTGATGCCGAGATGAGCGGCGTGATGCAGAAGGGCTCGGTGACTGGGGCGGTAGTCGTCGTGGTGCGGGATGGCCAGATCCTCTTTTCGAAGGGTTACGGCTACGCTGACCCAGACGAGAAGAAAGCGATCGACCCTGCCACCACGATGTTTCGCGTCGGCGCGATGTCCAGCGTAGTGACGTCGACGGCTGTCATGCAGCTGGTCGAGCAGCACAAGCTTGAGCTCGATGCCGACGTCAACCGCTATCTCGATTTCACCATTCCGCCGCGGGACGGAAAGCCGGTCACGCTGCGTGATCTGCTGACGTACACGCCCGGTTTTGAGGACGTGACCAAGGATCTCTACATCACTGACGCGAAGCTCGTCGACAGGGACGAGATGGGAATTCAGCGCGGGCAACGAGTGCCTGCGAGGATCTATCCGGCTGGTGATGTACCTGCGTATTCCACCTATGGGATGGGGCTTGCGGGATACATCGTGCAGCGGGCGTCGGGGCAGCGTTTCGACGAATATGCCGAGCGGCATATCTTCGAGCCTATGGGACTGCACCGCACAACGTTTCGCCAATCAAGGGCATTGTGGGCCGGTAAGTCGACTGAAGCCGATGTCGCTGGTTGGCCGGTATCCGCAACCAAGTTGATCATTCCAACACCCGCGCTCGGGCTTGCCATCAGTGCCGAGGACATGGCACGGCTAATGACTGCCTACCTGCAGTACGGACGTGCTGGCAATGCTCAACTGCTCGAACAGGCGACTGTGCAGCAAATGCTGGGATATCGAAAGACAACCATTCCCGGCCTGCCTGGCATGGCCCTCGGTTGGGCTCAAGTATCTTCGGGAGAGCCTGCCATGCTCGGCCACGCTGGTGATTTCGATAACTCCCACAGTCTGCTTGCGCTGATCCCCGAACACCACTCCGGCATCTTCATTGCGACGGCCGGTGGCGACGCGAAGCCGTTGCTGCGTCCCTTGATCGAACGTTTCTCCGATCGCTACTTCCCGCCATTGCCACAGCTGAAACAACCAACGCTCGGCACGGACAAGCAGCACGCTGCACAACTCACGGGCCGCTACACCTCCAGCATCACGTCGCAGAGCAATGTGCTTGCGCTACGCGACCTGTTTCACCAAGGCGAGATCAGCGTGGCTGCAGATGGCTCGCTCCTCGCGCCCATGTTCGGCGCAGCCCACTGGCGCGAGGTGAAGCCGTACCAGTGGGTTGACGACGGCTCGGGCCGCAGGCTTGCCGCCATCGTTGGCGACGGCAAGGTACGCATGGTTTCCACGGATGTGCTGTCGCCCACGGAAGTCTATCTGCCAGCCACCGGCGCCTCTCCCCACCGCGTTGCGAGCATGGTGTCACTACTTGTCACGATATTTGCCCTAATCGGATTGTCTTGGCCGGTCATGGCGTGGCTGGGTCGCCGCCACGCCTCGCTAGCGCCACCGGAGCAGGATGTGCGGTGGTATCGCCTCAGTCGCCTCACCGCCCTGCTCTACCTGCTGTTCGCTGGCGGTTGGTGTCTCATCCTGCCGCGACTGGGCATGCCGCATCTCGAGATGCGCCTGGCTTTGCTTTTCCTGGTCGGCTCACTGGCCGTGCTCGGTACCGTGCCCGCAGCCATGGAGACATGGCGCGCATGGCAGGGCAAGGTGTGGTGGCGCAGGATCAGCAGCACGATGCTGTTGCTGGCCTGCCTCGGCGCGATCGCTTTCATCGCCTCGTGGCACCTGCTGAGTTTCGATCCCAGCTACTGACGCGGCCCGCGCCTCCCGGCGGATAGGTGCCATTCGGGACCGATCCGGCCTCGCCCGCTACAATAGGCAGGATGGATGTCTCCCACCTGATCGACAAGCTCAACGACGCGCAGCGCGAAGCCGTCTGCGCCCCGCCCGGCCATTACCTTGTGCTCGCTGGCGCAGGCTCTGGCAAGACGCGCGTGCTCACCCACCGCATCGGCTGGCTCACGCAGGTGGAAGGCATATCGCCGTGGGCGATTCTCTCCGTCACCTTTACCAACAAGGCCGCCGGTGAAATGCGCGCGCGCCTGGATCAGTTGATTCCCGGCGGCACGCAAGGACTCACCGTAGGCACCTTCCACGGCATCGCGCACCGCCTATTGCGCCGCCACTGGCGCGAGGCAGGCCTGCCGGAAGGCTTCCAGATCCTCGATGCGGATGACCAGCAACGCATCATCAAGCGCGTGATCGCCGGCCTGGGACTGGATGAAGCGCGCTTCCCACCGCGTCAGGCTACCTGGCAGATCAACCAGTGGAAGGACGAAGGCAAGCGCGCGGACACCATCGAGCATCGCGATCATCCGATGACGCGCACGATGGTGCAGATCTACCAGGCGTATGAAGAAGCCTGCCGCCGCGCCGGACTGGTCGACTTCGCGGAGCTGCTGCTACGCGCGCACGAGTTGTGGCTGAACAACCCGGCCGTTCTCGAACACTACCGCGACCGTTGGCGTTACCTGTTGATCGATGAATTCCAGGACACCAACACGCTGCAGTACGCGTGGATCCGTGTGCTCGCCGGCCAGACCGGCCAGGTATTCGTGGTGGGCGACGATGACCAGGCCATCTATGGCTGGCGCGGTGCGAAGGTGGAGAACGTGCAGCAGTTCCTGCGCGACTTCCCCGGCGCGAAAACCATCAAGCTCGAACAGAATTACCGCTCCACTTCCACCATCCTCAAGGCCGCCAACAGTGTGATCGCCCGCAACGGCGGCCGCCTCGGCAAGCAGTTGTGGACAGACGGCGGCGAAGGCGAGCGCATCGCGCTTTACTCCGCTTACAACGAGCAGGACGAAGCGCGCTTCGTGGTGGAGCGCATCCGCGAATACGTGGCCGAGCACGGCCAAGCGCGCGACTGCGCCATCCTGTACCGCTCCAACGCACAATCGCGCAACTTCGAAGAACAGCTGATGCAGCGGGACATCCGCTTCCGCGTGTACGGCGGCCAGCGCTTCTTCGATCGCGCGGAAATCAAGGATTCGCTTGCCTATCTGCGCCTGTCCTCCAACCGTCACGACGATGCCGCCTTCGAGCGCGCGGTAAACACGCCGCCGCGTGGCATCGGCGATCGCACGCTGGACGTGCTACGCCGTCGCGCGCGCACCGAAAACAGTTCGATGTGGGACGCTGCCCTGAGCGAATTGAGCGGCGGCAAGGAACTGGCCGGCCGTGCAAAGAATGCGGTGAAGGCCTTCCTCACCATGATCGAGGAGATGGCCCGCGCCTTTGCCGGCACAGGCACGGGCGACGCGCTCGCGCTCGCCGAACAGATCGACCACGCCATCACGCACACTGGCCTGCGCGACTTCTACGAAAAGGACAGTCGCGGCAACGCCGAATCGCGTGTGGAAAACCTGGACGAACTCGTCAACGTGGCCAGCCGTTTCGAGCTGACACCGGATGACGAGGAAGCAGGCCTGAGCGAACTCGCTGCGTTTCTCTCGCACGCGGCGCTGGAAGCCGGCGAAGGCCAGGGCGAAGCCTGGGACGACTGCGTGCAGTTGATGACGCTGCATTCGGCCAAGGGCCTGGAGTTTCCTGTCGTGTTCCTCGTCGGCATGGAGGAAGGCCTGTTCCCCAGCCAGCGCTCCGTCGAAGACGAGGGGCGCCTTGAAGAAGAGCGCCGCCTCGCCTATGTCGGCATCACCCGTGCACGCGAACGCCTGTTCATCACCTGCGCCGAATCGCGCCGCATGCATGGTGTGGAAATGCTGGCGCGGCCCTCACGGTTCCTTGCCGAGATTCCGCCCGAGCTGATCGATGAAGTACGCCCGCGCGTGCAGGTGAGCCGGCCGCTGTATGGCGGCCGCCCGAGCGGCGGCTCCATCTCGCTGGAGGAGAGCATGCCGTTGAAGCTCGGCCAGCGCGTGAGCCACCCGAGCTTCGGCGAAGGCACTGTGGTGAGCGCGGAGGGCAGCGGTGCACATATGCGCATCCAGGTGAACTTCTCCAGCAACGGTAGCAAGTGGTTGGTCTACGCGTATGCCAACCTGACACCGTTGTAACCATCGACGGCGAACGACCATGAGCGACAAGCCATCGCTACGCGACAACCTCCGGCAACTGTTCGACGTGCAGCAGGGCATGGCGTTCGTCTATCGCCATTTGCCGTGGACGCATCGCTTGATGCAGGGTGCGTGGTTCGCGCTGCTGGCCTTGCTGGCCGCCAGCGCCGCGTATGGTCTTGGCCTGCTGCTGCATACCCAGCAGGCGTTCTGGGCTGCATTGACCGCCATCGCGGTCACACAACAGAACTACCTGGACACACGCTCGTCCTCGCGTGACCAGATCATCGGTGCTTTGGTGGGCAGCGTGGCAGGCTTTGGCGCGGTCTTGCTGCTGGGCGAGCACTACGGCGCCTATGTGGTCGGCATCGTGGCAGCTATCGGGGCCTGCTGGCTGCTGGGCGTGGGCAGCGCGGCACGGCTGAGCGCCAGCACCACCACCATCATCATGCTGGTGCCGCACACCGGTTCGTTCTGGCTGATCGCGCTCACTCGCGTAGGTGAGGTGGCGCTGGGTATCGCCTGCGCGCTTGCGGTGGTGGCCGTGGCCGAGCGCGTGCAGCACTGGTGGGTGGGGCCCGGTGAGTGAGCCGGATATGAACGCACGAAGCTTCGACCGGAACCGGCACCCCACGCTGGGGCTCCTTGTTTCCAGGCATCCGACACAGGCCACGCCATCATGAACACCCCCTCCGGAGACACCGCCGACACCGCCCGCGCACGCCTGGACCACGATATCTGCGTGCACATCTTCACCGCCTCGGCCGCCATGGTCGGTGTGTGCCTGACGGTGATCGGCATCCTTCGCGTGGTGATTTCGCTACGCAAGGAAGACTTGCTGGGCGACGACCTGCTCGCCGTCAATTCCATGCTCTACCTGGCATCCTGCCTGTTGTCGTACTGGGCACTGCGTACACGCAGCATGGGGCGCAACCATCGACTGGAACGCATCGCCGATGCGATCTTCCTCGTCTCGCTGGTATTCACGGCAATCAACGCAGCCTTTATCACCTGGGCGATCTCTGCCAGCTGACGGTGTGACTCGCGCGCCAGCACGCTAGCCATATCGACGTATGGCCAATCCCCAGCTCGCGCAGCTGGGGATTCAAACCTGAGGTCTTATTCCGGCAAGCGCGGCACGCCGTGCTCGCTACGCTCTTCCATCGCGATGGGACGGGTATCCAGTCGCGTGGAACGCGTGCTCTGCGGCAGCGGATCGACCGCCTCACCACGGGCAAGCGCCAGCGCATTGCGATAGCAACGCTGCGCCAGTGCAGCATCGCCTTGCCCGGCATGCACATCGCCGAGGGCCTCCCACGCGCCGCTGCTTGGCGACAGCGCAAGCGAGCGCTCCAGATACTGCGTGGCTTTGCCCCACAATTCCTGCCGCGCGCACATGCGGCCGAGTGTGAGCAGCAGTGCGGCATCGTTGGGGTGGGCATCAAGCCATGATTCGGCACGGCGCAACCGCGCCTCGATGTCATCACCGCCCAGCGCCCCATAGGTTTCGATCAACAGCGGCGACCACTCACGACGCAAGGCGGATTCCACCTCGTCCATGGCGGGCAGCATCATGCCGAACGCGGCAGCCTGGCGCGCATAGGCATCGATCGCCGACGGCACGCGGCGCTGCGCCTTAGGCAACTGCGACCACAGCGTGTTGAGTGCAGCGGCATCCGGAGCGCCGCGCAGCGATGCCGTGAGCACCTGTGCTTCGAGCGCCGCAAAGGTTTTTGTGCTGAGCGCACCGCTCTTCTGCAATGGCTCGAGCGCTTGACGCGCACGACGTGTGTCGCCACTGGCAAGCGCCGCCAGCGCCAGCTCGCGCCAGCCACCAGGAGTGAGGCTGCCGGCATCCGCATCGGCGGCCAGCAAGTTCACGGACTCCGACGGGCGGCCTTCGCGACGCAGTACGCGGGCACGCAGCACGCGCGCCGCGCGCGGTGCGACCTGTGCCGCCTCATCGAGCGTGGCCAGCGCGCGGCTGTTCTCGCCGCGTCGCGAGGTCGCTTCGGCCGCCGCCAGCAACGCGGGGCCGCGCAACACGTCCAGGCGCGAGGCGCGATGCAGATCGCGCTCCGCGTCGCCATGGCGACCTTCCATCAGCGCGAGCAGGCCTTCGCTCATCTTCTTGCGGCTCAGGCGACGATGGCGACGCGTGAACGCGCCGAACGGCCAACGCACCGCAAACCACACGGCACTGAGCACAGCCCAGGCAAGCAGCAGGATGACGATGGCGGCAAGCACGGTGGTCTCAGCCTGCCAGCCACGCAACTGCACCATCACGTAGCCTGGATCCTCGGCCACCCAGTGCCAACCGAAGGCGGCCAGCGCGGCCACGATCACCAGCAACAGAATCCAGCGCCACAACTTCATGGCTTGGCTCCGAGCGAGCTGCTGCTCGCGGGCTTCAGCGCATGCACGGCACGGAGGTTACGCAGTTCGCTAAGTGCCGCACCGAGCTGCACGGGTGCACCCGGGGACTCGGCCATCAACGCCGCCAGTTGCGTGCGCGCCTGCTGCACGGGTGCGGCACTGGTGTCGAACTGCGCAGCGATACCCGCGTCGGCACGCTTGAGCGCGGCAACGTAGGCATCGCGATCGGAGGCGAGCAAGGCGGCCTGCGCCTGTGCAAGATCAATCGAGGTCAACTCGCGCGCGAAGCGTGCATCGGCGACGGAAAGCGGGGCACCGTTCGTGCGTTGCACTTTCACCACGCCATTGAGCGCGCCCACGATGCGCGACCAGCTGCTTGGCGTGGTACCGGACGATGCCGTGTCCAGCGGTTTGAGCGGCAACTGCATCATCGACGCACGCAGATCACTCAGCGTGGTCAGCGACGCATCGAGATTGACCGTGCGGCTCTTGGCCAGCGCCTCGCGTTCCGCGCCCATGCTCTGGCGAAGGCCGGAGAAGGCGCCATCGTTGACGGCAGCGAGCGCCTGGTCGGCCAGCGCATACGCGGCGAGGGCGCCCTGCGCGTCATGGAACAGGTCGTAACGTTCCTTGGCCATGCGCAGCAGCGATTCGGTTTCATCGAGCAGCATGGCGTCGTGGCCGGACAGCGTCTTCTCGGACAGCTTGGCGACGGCATCTTCCAGATTGCGCGTGCGCTCGGCCTGGCTGAGCACTTCCTCGCGCAGTGAGCGGTTCACCTGGTCGGCGTCACCCAGGCGCTGGCGCAGCAGGTTGCGCTCGCTATCGCCCGCACTGGCGGCGCTTTGCAGCGCATCAACCTGTTGCCTGAGTCCGTCGAGCGCGGCGTTGCCCGCCACACTGCCCTGCTCCTGCTGCCACTGGCGCCAGCCCACATAGCCGGCGCCACCGACGGCAACCAGCGACAGTAGTAGCGCGACCGCCAGCGTGCCGCTGCCGCGACGCGCGGGCGGCGTGGCCCGGGCCGCGCGGGAAGAGGTGTCGGAACGCGCGCCCGCAGGCGCACCACTTTCGGGGAGGGAGTCGTCTTGGCTCATGCGAGACATGCTAACAGCCCGCGCCGGCCGCCTCGCATCAAACGGGCGTGAAAATCGCCGATTTCGCGGCAAATGGACTAAGGACGCGCTGCCGCGGCCAGCAGGTGCTCGGACAGCGCCGAATCCGCGATCACCACTCGCCGGAAGCCGGCCTCACGCGCCGCCACCGCGATGCGCTCGCTACTGGCCACGGCCACGCTGCGGCGTAGATGCGCAAACACATCCGCGGGCAGACCCTGCCTCAGATTGTCGAGCGCCTCCGCACTGGACAGCAGCACGCGCGCCTCGGCCGGCAGCCGCATCACCGCATCAAGCTGTCGACGCTGCCAGCGCGGCGCGCCACGACGATAGACGTGGACCTCACGCAAGTGCGCGCCACGTTCCGCCAGTTCGCCGCGCAGAACGCCACGTCCGCCCGGCGCGCCGATCAGGGCCACACGGCGACCTTGCAGGCCGGCAAGCGTGGGATGCTCGAGCAAGCCCTCGCTATCCTGGCTCCCCGCCGGAGCCAGCGCCGGGATGCCAAGACGCGCCAACGCCCTGGCCGTGCCCTTACCCACCGCCAGCACCGTGGCCCGGGTATCCAACGGAGTCAGCCGCGCGGCGAAACGCACGGCCGCCGGGCTGGTGAACACCAGCAATTCGTCGTCCAGTGCCGCTCGTAGCGCGGCGGCGACCTCCGATCCGTCCACACCACGCAGCGACAGGCCCGGTAACAACAGGGGCAGTCCACCCATGCGGCGTACCCTGCGCGCCATCGGCGAGCCGGTGCCCGCAGGGCGCGTGATGACCACGGCGCGCCCGTCCAGCGTGTGCTCGGCAGGGATCGGGGGTCGCGCAATCATGGGCCGCTCCGGGGAATGCCATGGAGTGTAACGGCCATGCGCCTGCGGATGGTCTGCCCTCGTGCGTACACTACCCATTCCCCCTTGGTTAGCACTCCCCATGAGCACCACCGAACGGCATACCCTGGCGCGCAAGCTGGTCAATTTCATGCGCGATGAAATCCCACTCGCGCAGACCATGGACCTGAACCTGCACGAATGCGACGAAGAGCACCTGGCGCTGGTCGCGCCGCTCAGCCCGAACATCAACGACAAGGGCTGTGCGTTCGGCGGCAGCCTGGTCAGCGTGATGACCCTCAACGGCTGGAGCCTGGTCGAGCTGGAGCTGCGCATGCGCGGGCTGGAGTGCGACGTGTTCGTGGGCGAATCCACGGTGCGCTACCTGGAACCGGTATGGAGCGACTTCGTGAGCGAGGCGCGACTGGCCGACGGTGCGGACTGGCGCACATTTTTCAGCACGCTGGCCACGCGCGGCCGGGCGCGCATCGAGGTGTCGTGCCGCGTGCCGGGCACCAGTGAAAAGCCTGCGGCAACGCTGGAAGGGCGTTTCGTGGCCAAGCGGCGGTCCCCCGACGCCGTATGAAATCGTGGGCTTCGGCGGGTACTTACCCCGGAGTCGCGCGGAGACTTTGCAAAGGCTCTTGGGCACAATGCTGGCCTCACCCAAGGGGAAGCCTCATGCGTCGCATCCTGATCCCGCTCGTCACGGTGTCCTTGCTTGCGCTCGGTGGTTGCGCCACCGACAAGCGCAACGATGCGCTCACTACCACGCTCAACGCCTATGCCAGCACGGTGCGCTGGGGCGATTTCAACAGTGCGTTGAAGTTCGTCGACCCCAAGGTGCTCGAGGCACACCCGATCTCACCGCTGGAGATGTCCCGCTACCAACTCTACAAGGTGAGCGGCTATGACGAAGGCAACGGCCCCGTGCCCAAAGGCCAGTTCGAGGTGCGCCAGACGGTGCAGATCAACCTGGTCAACGTGAACACCCAGTCCGAGCGCACGGTGACCGACCACCAGGTCTGGCAATACGACGAAGCCAGTAAGCACTGGTACTTGGAAAGCGGGCTGCCGGACATCAGCAGCCAGCCGTAAACCGATTCGGGGCCTCGGGCGGCGCGGCCCCGCGGCAAACCGTATAATCGCCCGTTCTGTTCACTTCACGCGGCCCATGGCCGCGTCTGCGGAAGCCCAACGAATGAGCGATGTCCTGCACAAGCTGCCCGAGTTCATCGGCCACAATCTGGCGCTCGCCGCGCTGTTCCTCGTCCTGCTGCTCGGCCTGATCGTCACGCAACTGATGGTGATGCTGCGCAAGTACAAGGAACTCACGCCAGCCAGCCTGACCCTGCTGATCAACCGGGAAGGCCCGCTGCTGATCGATCTTTCCGCCTACGCGGATTACGAGAAGGCGCACGTACCGGGCTCGCGCCACGTCGCGCTCAGCCAGTTCGATCCCGAGCACAAGGACATCGCCAAGGCCAAGGACGTCCCTGTGGTGCTGATCGATAAGGACGGCCGCGGCGCCAGCGACAAGGCTGCACAGCGTCTGGTCAAGGCCGGCTTCGCCAAAGTCTTCACCCTCGGCGGCGGCGTGCTGGGCTGGCAACAGGCTCAGCTGCCGGTGGCCAAGGGCAAGAACCCGGGTTGATGATGATTCGCCAGGGCGGGGGTGCAACACCCTCGCCCGTCGTGATGCGTCGGCCTCAAAGGCCGACGATGCCCGCCCGGTTGCCCAGTATCTGCGCCAGCACGTCCGGCGCGTAATCGAATGAATCGTAGTAGAGCCGTTCTTCCGGCAATCCCGCGCCGATAAAGAGCTTGCGCCCCGCGTCGATCATCGCCGGCGGACCGCTCATGTACACGTCGTAGCGAGAGAGATCGGGGTGATCCTCCAGCACGGCCTCGTGCACGAGGCCCATGCGGATGCCACTGGCCAGCGCCTGTTCTGCATCGGAGATCACCGCGTGGAAATGCAGGTCGTGCGCGACCGTGCTCCAGCGCTGCGCCTGCTCGCGCATGTACAGATCCGCGGCATGTCGTGCACCCCAGTACACATGCATCGGCCGGCGCGTACCCAGCGCAATGAAGTGATCGACGATGGCTTTTACCGGGGCAAACCCGGTGCCACCCGCCATGAAGATCATTGGCCGCTCGGCATCTTCGCGCGGCACGAAGGTGCCCAGCGGGCCTTCGATGCGCAGCACATCGCCAACTTTCAGCGTGTCGCTCACCCACGAAGTAAAGCCACCACCAGCCACGTGACGCACGTGCAGCTCGATGGTGCCATCGGCCTGCGGATGATTGGCGATGGAGAACGGCCGGCGGCGACCATCCTCCAGCAATACGTCGAGATACTGGCCCGGTAGCCAGTTGAGTCGCGCATCGGCAGAAGCAGGCTTCAGGTGCAGGCCGATCACGTCGGGCGCGAGCATCCATTTGCGCGACACGACCACGTCCAGTTGCCGTCGGACGATGTCCTCCACCGAGGTGACTTCGCGGGCCTCAATGGTGAGGTCGCTACGCGGCACCGCCTGACAGAGCAGGATCGCGTGCTGCGCCGGTGAGGTACCGCTCAGCGCCACGGGCGGGTTGCGTGGGTAATCGCAATGTCCAGCGATCAGCGTGGCCTTGCAGCTGCCGCACACGCCCGCACGGCACGAGTACGGCAAGGCGATGCCGGCCCGTTGGGCGGCTTCCAGCACGGTTTCGCCGGGCGCTGCCGGGAAATGGCGGCCGGTAGATTGAATAGTGACGGTAAACACTAGGGGTGCTCTGTTCTATGCAATGCGGGTGTCACCGGCTCTGTCTGCCCGCCGCTGCGTGTTGCGGCGGTGAAGGCAGGCTGGCCGCCTGTCGAAGCGACGCGGCGCGCAGCGGCGGGCAGACAGAGCCGGCCCTCCGGGTGATGTCCAGAAAGGCCGCAGCCCGCGGGCCGCGGCTTGCGCAGGCAACCAGCCTGCGCTGCTCCGCACCCCACATCCTGCGGCCTTTCTGGACATCATGCCACCCACATTGCATAGAACAGAGCACCCCAAACATTGTCGCGGGGTAAGCGTCAGCCGACAATGAGGGCCTTACTGCGGAGATTCAACCTATGACCATCTGGAAACAGGACACCTCGCTCGAGCGCATCAACGGCTGGAGCGCCAACACCATGATGGAAACACTGGGCATCCGCATCACCGAGATCGGCGATGACTGGCTGCGCGGCACCATGCCGGTGGACCACCGCACCCACCAGCCGTACGGCCTGCTGCACGGCGGCGCCTCGGTGGTGCTGGCTGAAACGCTGGGCAGCACGGCCGCCATGCTCACGCTGGATGCCACGCAGGAAGTAGCCGTGGGCCTGGACATCAACGCCAACCACATACGCGGCGTGCGCAGCGGCACCGTCACTGGCACCGCGCGCGTGGTGCATATCGGCCGCACCACGCAGGTGTGGGAAATCCGCATCGAGACGGATACCGGTGAACTGGTGTGCATCTCGCGCATCACCATGGCGGTGATCCCTGCACGCGTGGTAGCTCCGCGTTGAGTATCGAGGCGCCGTACGCATCACTCGATCCCGATCGCGTTCTTGATGCCGTGACCGCCTGTGGCCTGTGGCCGGACGGCAGGCTGCTTGCACTCAACAGTTACGAAAACCGCGTGTGGCAGGTGGGTATCGAGGACGACTCGCCCGTCATCGCCAAGTTCTATCGCCCGCATCGCTGGAGTGATGCGGCGATCCTGGAAGAACACGCCTTCGCCCGCGAACTCGCCGACGCAGATATTCCCGTCGTCGCGCCACTGGTGTTCGGTGGCCGCACCCTGCTGCATCACGACGGCTTCCGCTACGCGCTCACGCCGCGTCGTGGCGGGCGCGCACCGTCGCTGGAGTCGTCAGAACAACTGGAATGGCTGGGGCGACTGATCGCCCGTATCCATAGCGTCGGCGCACGGCAGCCGTTCGAGCATCGCGGGCGCATCGATCGCGCCACGCTGATCGAACAGCCGATGCGCGCAGTGCTGTCCTCATCCCTGCTACCGCCTTCACTGCACGCGAATTACCGCACAGCGGCGGAGCGCGTGGACCAAGCGGTCGCCCATCGTTTCGAGGCCGTGGGCCCCGTGCGCCAGCTACGCCTGCACGGTGACTGCCACCCGGGCAACGTCCTGTGGACCGACGGCGGCCCGCATTTCGTCGATCTCGACGACGCACGCATGGGCCCGGCGGTGCAGGATCTGTGGATGCTGGCCAACGACGACAAGGCGATGAGCGCCCTGCTCGACGGCTACCAGCAGATGCGCGATTTCGACTTCAGCGAACTGGCCCTGGTGCCCGCGCTGCGCGCGATGCGCCAGCTGCACTACGCCGGCTGGATCGCCGCCCGCTGGCACGATCCCGCGTTTCCCGCCGCGTTTCCCTTCGCCGCCGAACCGCGCTGGTGGGAGCAGCACATCGCCGACCTGCATGAACTGGCCGACGAACTCACCTAAGAAGTTCGCAGGTACAGCGAGCTGTACCTGCCCCAACGAACTGCCAAACCATCCAGGCAACACCCACGCCGCAATCCGCTAAGCTCCCGGCTTTCGACCCGGGGCCTCGCACGTGCGCATTTTCCTCTTCCGACTGATTGGCATCCTCGAAGTGGCGGGCGGCTTCTTCGGTTTAGTGAACATGCTGCGCCGGCTGCTGCCGTTCGGCACACACGACTCCATCGTCGCGCTGATCGGACTGGCCTTCTATGCGTTCGTGATGGTGGCCGGCGCGCTGCTGCTGGAAAACAGCGAGCGCGGCATCACCTTCTCCAGCTGGGCGCAATTGATGCAGCTACCGCTGCTCGCCACGCCCCTCATCAGCTATGGCTTCCACTGCGGCGCGTTCGTGAACATCTACGCCAGCCTGCACCTGCCGGTGCAACTGGGGCTGGACTGGCACGTCGGCAGCGAGGGCTTTCTGCTGGCCGTGGCCGGGCCATCGACGTCGCGCGTGGGCCTCAACTTGCTGGCCCTGTTGTCCTGGCTGGCGCTGCGCTTCCGCTGAGCGAAACCCCATCCGCAGCGCGGTATCGATGCCGCGCTGCGGTCGCGCACAGGGTGCGCTCCCACGAAAAACGGCAGAGCGGAGCCTCTCACCGGGTATCATGGGCGGATGAACAGCCCCGCTCCCCTCCCCGTCATCCGCCTCAAAACCGACCGCACGCCCGGCCACCCCTGGGTGTGGTCTGCCCAGGTGCACAAGCCTGAAACCCGCGTGCCGCCCGGCAGCGTGGTCGATGTGGAGGACGCCAAGGGCCGCTTCGTAGGCAGGGGTTTCTGGAACGGCCACGCGCGCATTGCGCTGCGCCTGCTGACCAGCGACCCGACTGAAGCCGTCGACGCCGGATGGATCGAGACGCGCATCGACCGCGCCGTCAACCTGCGCAAGGAGCTGTTGGAACTCGACCGCGTCAGCGATGCATGGCGTGTGGTGCACAGCGAAGGCGACGGCCTTTCCGGCCTGGTGGTCGATCGCTATGCCGACATCCTGGTGATCGAATACTTCGCCGCGGGCATGTGGCGCTTCCGCGAAGCCATCCACGCCGCGCTGCTGCGCCACTTTCCGGGTGCGCGCCTGTACTGGTTCGCCGAGAGCCATGTGCAGAAGCAAGAGTCCTTCGACTGTCGCTCGCCAGAAGCGCCTGCACCGGCGGAAGTACACGAGCACGGCCTGCGCTTCCACGCGGCGCCGGGCTACGGCCACAAGACCGGCTTCTTCGCCGACCAGCGCGAGAACCGCCATCACTTCGCGCGTCTCGCCAAGGGTCGCCGCGTGCTCGACCTCTGCTGCAACGCCGGTGGTTTCGCCGTGCATGCACTGGCGGCAGGCGCACAGTCGGCCACGGGCGTAGACATGGACCCGGGCATCCTGGAGATCGCGCGCGCCAATGCCGAGGCCAATGATGTGCCCGCTGTGTTCGAGGCCGCCGACATCTTCGACTGGCTGCGCGCGGCCATCGCGCGCGGCGAGCAGTACGACGCGGTGATCCTCGATCCCGCCAAGCTCACCCGCGACCGCAGCAAAGTGATCGACGCGCTGAAGAAATACTTCGCCATGAACCGCCTCGCGCTGGACGTAATCCCGCCCGGCGGCCTGCTGCTGACCTGCTCGTGCACGGGCTTGGTGAGCGAAGCAGACTTCCTGGAGATGCTGCGTCGCGTGGCACTCAATGCGGGTCGCGAGATTCAGGTACTGCACACGGCCGGCGCGGGCGCAGACCATCCGTTCCGCAGCGACGTGCCGGAAGGCCGTTATCTGAAGGCGGTGTTCTGCCGGGTCATGTAAGGGAGAAGTGACGTGCTCGATGTTGTTGATGTCATCCGCGATTACAACACCGGGCGCGATCCCGAACGGCTGCAGCGCAAGTACACCGCGATGCGGCACGATCCCTTTACCTTCCTGCGCGGCACCTGCCACCTGTTCTATGCGCAGTTGCCGCCGGCCAAGGCCTTCGACAAGGCACCGGCTACCTGGGTGTGCGGCGACCTGCACTTGGAGAACATGGGCAGCTACAAAGGCGACAACCGGCTCGTCTATTTCGACCTCAACGATTTCGACGAAGCCGCGCTGGCCCCGTGCACGTGGGAGCTCATTCGCCTGCTCACCAGCGTGCACGTCGCCGCCGCCAGCCTGGACCTGAGCCGCGACCAGGCCAACCAGCTCTGCCATCGCTTTCTCGACTCGTATACCAGTGCACTGCGACTGGGCAAGGCACGCTGGATCGAGCGCGATACCGCCGCCGGCATGGTTGGCGACCTGCTCGGCAGCCTGCGCGGCCGGTTGCGTCCACACTTTCTGGACGGCCGCACGGAGCGCAGGGGCAAGCACCGCAAATTGCGCCTGGATGGCCGCCGCGCCCTGCCTGTGACCGACAAGCAGCGCGAGAAAGTCACGGCGCTCATCCAGAAGATCGGCGCCAAGGAGTCCGATCCGGGCTTCTATACCGTGCTCGACGTGGCGCGCCGCATTGCTGGCACAGGCAGCCTTGGCGTGGACCGCTTCGCCATTCTTGTCGAGGGCAAGGGTTCGCCGGACGGCAACTACCTGCTGGACCTCAAGCAGGCGCTGCCGTCTTCCCTCGCGCCGCATCTGGACATCGCCCAACCCGACTGGGGCACGGAAGCCGAACGCGTCGTCGCCGTGCAGCGACGCATGCAGGCCATCTCGCCGGCTTTCCTGCGCGCCGTGAACATGGGACGCAAGTCGTACGTGTTGCGTGGTCTGCAGCCCACCGAGGATCGCGTCGCGCTCACCGACTGGCGCGGCAAGCTGGAACGCCTGGAGGGCGTGCTGGACGCCATGGGCAAGCTCTCGGCGTGGGCGCAACTGCGCAGCAGCGGCAGGCAGGGTTCCGCCACCGCCGACGAACTGATCGCCTTCGCCGAGAAGCGCCGCTGGGTCACGCAGTTGCACGAACTGGCGCAGGACTGCACACGCCAGGTTCGCCGCGACTGGAAGGCTTACTGCAAGGCCTATGACAAAGGCGCGTTCCCAACCTGAGGCACGCTCAGTCCAGGCTTCTGAGACGCCAACGCGTACACTGGCGACCTTGTGTCATCTGGAATCGTTATGTCCTTTACCGAAATCCTCCTGATCGTGCTTGTCGTCGCCGTGCTGGCCATGGTGGTGCTGCAGGTCATGAGTCTGCTGCGCGGACGTGAGGACGCCGGCCTCACCGCGCGCCTTGATGCGCTCAAGGACGACAACCGCCACCTGCGCGAAGCGCTGACACAGGAGCAGCGGGCCGGTCGCGGCGAGATCACGCAATCGATCGGTCAGTCGCTCGGCCAGTTCCGCACGCTGGTGCAGGAACAACTGGGCGGCATGAGTACGCAGCAGCAAGAACGCATCGGCCATTTCGGCCAGCGCCTGGACGTGCTTACCGAACGCACCGACACCGGCCTGCAATCGCTGGCACAACGCCTTACCGAAGATGCACGCCGCAGCCGCGAAGAACTCACGCTGACGCTCAACCGCTTCGGCGAGCAGCAACAGCAAGGCCTTGCCGCGCTTACCGCCGACAACGAGAAGCGCCTCAACGAAGTGCGCGCGACGCTGGAAACCAAGCTCAAGGCGATCCAGGACGACAACGCCGCGAAGCTGGAACAGATGCGCGCCACCGTGGACGAAAAACTGCAGACCACACTGGAAACGCGCCTGGGCCAGTCGTTCGCCCTGGTGTCCGAACGCCTCGAACAGGTGCAGCGCGGCCTCGGCGAAATGCAGAACCTCGCCGCCGGCGTTGGCGACCTCAAGCGCGTGCTTACCAACGTGAAGACGCGCGGCATCCTCGGCGAGGTGCAGTTGGGCGCCTTGCTGGAACAACTACTCACCACCGATCAGTACGACGCGAATGTAGTCACTATTCCCGGCAGCAATGATCGCGTGGAATTCGCCGTGCGCATGCCGGGCGCTGGCGAGAACGCGCAGCTCTATCTGCCCATCGACGCGAAATTCCCGATAGAGGACTACCAGCGCCTGCTCGACGCGCAGGAAGCCGCTGATGCCGATGCTGCCGCACTCGCCGGCCGCGCACTGGAAATGCGCGTGCGCGAAGAAGCCAAGCGCATCCGCGGCAAATACGTGGCGCCACCGCACACCACCGACTTCGCCGTGCTGTTCCTGCCCACCGAAGGCCTGTACGCCGAAGTGATCCGTCGCCCCGGTTTGTTCGAAAGCCTGCAACGTGACCACCACGTCACCATCGCCGGCCCCACCACCCTCACCGCCTTGCTCAACAGCCTGCAGATGGGTTTCCGCACGCTCGCCATCGCCAAGCGCAGCAGCGAGGTGTGGACTCTGCTCGCCGCAGTGAAGACCGAATTCGGCAAGTTCGGCACGGTGCTGGAAAAGACCCGCAAGAAACTCAACGAAGCCAGCAACGTGATCGAACAGGCCAGCGTGCGCACGCGCGCCATCGAACGCAAACTGCGCGGCGTGGAAACCTTGCCGGGCGAAGAAGTCCAGCAGTTGCTCGGCGACGCGCCAGCTATTGAAGACAGCGCGGACGACGACGTCGAGGTCTAAGCGTCAGGCCGACGCGCTGACGAGCGAACCGCCGCTGCTGCCGCCTTCCGCCAGCAGGGCGGTGGCGAGCGCGGTGACGGCAGATGCGAGCTGGCCGTTGGTGGTGGTGACGGCGGACTGCAAGGCGGATATCTCGGCCATGCTCCCCGCATCCGTCGCTCCCTTGTTCCGCTGATTGGCGGCGCGCAGTGCCTGCTCTTCCTGCGCAAGCATCTTTTGCAACTGCGCAATCTCGCGCTGCAGTGCCTGCACCGTCGGGCTTGCGGCGCTGCCGCTGCTGCCCGAATCCGCGGATGCGCCGGCGGCGGCACCGGCGCCCTTCACGGCCACGGTCGTCTTGCCCGATGCCGATGCATCCGTTGCCGTCGATGCAGCGGCCGACGAACCGCTGATGGTCACCGGGAGGGTGGAGGTGTCCAGATGGATGCCGATGCTCACGTGCGAATCCTTTTGTACGTTTACCGTGCCATCGACCGGCACCGAAAAAACTTGAGCCCGACAAGCGCTGGGCGCTAACCCCTTTTGGCCGCCTCCGTCGTTCCACTGTATGCATCGGCCATCGATGCCTGCCGGAGTCGTTGCCATGAACACCCTTGGGAAAGCGGTTCTCGCTCTCGCCACGCTCGCGGCCAGCGCGCACGCGAGCGCCGTGGGCCGCCTGGTAGACCTGACCGTCTACGACCGCACCACGCAGCAGGAGCTGCCGGTCTATCGCCATGACGGCCGCTACTACGTCGCCGGGCAACCTGGGCATCGCTATCAGATCCAGCTCCGCAGCCAGGAAGACTCCCGTGCGCTCGGCGTGCTGTCGGTCGACGGCGTGAACGTGGTGTCGGGCGACACCGCCGACTGGTCGCAAAGCGGCTACGTATTGCAGCCTTATGACGCCACCGATATCCAGGGCTGGCGCAAGAGCCTGTCCGAAGTGGCTGACTTCGTGTTCGCCGACGCCTCGCGCAGTTACGCCGCGCGCACCGGGCGTCCGGAGAACGTGGGTGTGATCGGCATGGCCATATTCCTGCCGCGGCGGATGATCCGGCCCATGCCCATGCCCATGCCCATGCCCATGCCCATGCCTACGCCCATGCCTGCGCCGATGAGCGCGCCGCAGGAGTCGATGACCAGCCGCCGGATGGCGGCGCCACCACCAGCACCAACGGCACCGATCGCTGAAAGTGCGATAGCCCCATCTCCCGCCAAAGCACTTCCCGGTGGCCCGCTGGGCACGGGACACGGTGCGCGGGAAACCTCGGAGGTGACCTATACGGATTTCGAACGCGCTTCATCCACGCCCAACGAGGTGATCACGGTGTACTACGACACGCGCGAACGGCTGATCGCCCAGGGGGTGATACCTGGCGACACCCCACCGGAACGGACACGCCCCGACCCGTTCCCCGGGCATTTTGTTCCCGACCCGCGTTGACATCGAAGCAACCTGCGTTCAACTCGCGGCCAGCCAAAACGTGACACCATCCGGCTCGTCACCGCGGATCTGTCACGCCATGCTGGAAGAACTGCACACCATCGTCTGCGAAGCCGAACAGGACCGCTCACTGGAGCGGCCTGAGCAATTGCGCGAACGTATCCACGTCATGGACCGGCTGGAAGACGTGCTGCTGTACGAGCCCGTCAGTGTTTCGCCAACGTGCAAGGCGACGATGGATGCGCTTCGCCACCGCGCACAGGTGCGGCATGCCGCGCTCGCCGATATCCAACGACACCTGTGTGACGCCGTCCGGCACGCCATCGTGCATGGTGCCGGCGTGCATGCACTAAGCGGATGGCTGCATCGCGACGACCTGCGCGAACCATGGGGCTACGACCATCTCGACGCGTTGATTGGCGATGTGCTGTCGCTCGAAGAACCGAGCTCCCCCATCGCATCGCTCGAGAACGACATGGTGTTCTACCAGCCGACGCCGGTGCGCCATGTGCTCGACATGATTCACCGTACGCGGCTGGGCGGCGACGACGTGGTGGTCGATCTGGGCTCCGGTATGGGTCACGTGCCGCTGCTGGTGTCGATCTGCACCGAAGCGTATGCCTGCGGCGTCGAGCGCGAGAACGCCTATGTGGAAAGCGCGCGCCGTGCAGCGGAAACCCTGCGGGTCGATCGCGCCACGTTCATCGCGCAGGACGCGCGCGATGCGGATGTATCGCGTGGCACGGTGTTTTACCTCTATACGCCGTTCACCGGCGGCATGCTGCGGCACATGCTCGACCGCCTCCACGACGAAGCGCGGCAGCGCAGTTTCCGCGTAGTCACGCTCGGCCCCTGCACACCTGCTGTCGCAGGTGAACCGTGGCTGCAGGCCGCCAGCGAACCCAACGCGGACCGCATCACCGTGTTCCGCTCCGTCGCTTGATCGGCAGGTAGCTCAGGCGCCGCCGAGCGGTGTAACCAGTTGCAGCCGTGCGTCGCCCGCGCCCACATCGCCTTCGGACATGGCATCCGGCGACTCGCTGGCCAACGCCTTGCCGATCCACGGTGGCGTCTGCCGCGGCCCTGGAATATAGGCCTCCCATTCGCCATAAGGATGCTTCTGCTGCGGCGCGCCCCATGCCCGCAGATTGAAATTCACCGGTACGCGCACGACCCAGTAGGGGTTGTCCTTGTCGGCACCACTTGACGGGGTGTTGAAGGTCCAGCCTCGTGCGGCTTGTAGCGAGGCATCGGTGAGCCACTTGCGGTAGCGTTCCATGGCCGCGTCCCGGTCGTACTGATCCAGGTTCACCTGCTCGGCAATGGCCTCTTGCACGGCACCGTCGCGCCCGACCCGCAGCACTAGGTAAACCGTACCGCTGACGCGCGCATTGATCGCGGCCTGCGGATAGAGCGGACGGGCACGATCCTTGGAGGAAACCTGATCGCTGCGCGCGCCCGGTTCACCGAACGAAGAACCTTCCACAGCCACCTTGAACTGGCCGTCCCCCAAGGGCTTAGCCACAACGCGAAGACTCATCTTGGTCTTCAGCACGTCCGTGATCGGTCCGGAGAGCTTGAACTCCCAGGACGAGACCGTCTTGCCGACTACCTCGACCACCACCGGAGGCAGCTTCTCGGGCTCGTCCAGGGCATAACCATGGAGTGATCCGTTGGGATTCACCTCGACCGTGCCCGTGACCAGCATGCCGACCTCGGCCGTCTTACGGACCTGACTGGCCGTCGCTGCATCAGTGACGCCCACCGCACCAGCAAGCAGCCAGCCACACAGCCAGACAACATATATGCGCTTCATAACCCCTCCTTGGTTTGGCGTGGAAGCAGTCTAGCCCGCCCACGACCCGGACATAAGGGAGCCCGGGATATTCCCTGAGCATCACAACCCACTGATCCCATTGGTTGCGCGCCCCCATGCGGGGCCAAATCTTGACGAGGGCGTTACACTGACAGGTCTGTAAGGCGTATCCGAAGGAACCCGCATGAGCGAGCGTCACGAACCGACCGAAGTCACCCGCGAACAGGCCGAGGAGGCCGTGCGCGTCCTGCTGCGCTGGTCGGGCGAAGACCCCAGCCGGGAAGGCCTGCTCGACACGCCCAAGCGCGTGGTGAAGGCCTATAAGGACTGGTTCTCCGGTTACACCACCGACCCGGGTGAGTATCTGCGCCGTACCTTCGAGGAAGTGGCCGGCTACGACGAAATGGTCGTGCTGCGCGACATCGAGTTCGAAAGCCACTGCGAGCACCACATGGCGCCGATCATCGGCCGCGCGCACGTCGGCTACCTGCCGACCAACCGTGTGGTGGGCATCAGCAAGCTGGCCCGCGTGGTGGACGCTTATGCGCGCCGCTTCCAGGTACAGGAAAAGCTGACCGCGCAGATCGCGCAGTGCATCCAAGACAACCTGCACCCGGCCGGCGTGGCGGTGGTGATCGATGCCAGCCACGAATGCATGACCACCCGTGGCGTGCACAAGCGCGGCGTGTCGATGATCACCAGCCAGATGCTGGGCGCGTTCCGCGATGACGCGCGCACGCGCTCGGAGTTTCTGCAGTTCATCGGCATCCACGGCGCGGGCCGTTGATGCAGGGACTGGAAGGCACCGACGCCGACGAGCGTCTGCAGGACGTACTACGTGAAGGCATCACCGCCGAGGATCTCCCGGCGGTGTTTCCGTTGTTGCGCGGCCGCTCGCTGCTGCGCGCCTTCAGCGCGCTGTTCCATGGCAGTGAAACCCAGGTCGTGCTGCGCCTGCTGGTGTTGCGCACACTGGGCGCACGCGCTCATGCGCCGGAATGGACACCTGCGGAAATCCGCGACCAACTCGCCTTCGTCGAGCCGGTGAAGCTGGAAACCGTGGTGCAGCGTCTGAAGGAACACGAGCTGCTCACCTGGGACAACGAGACGCTGCGCTATCGCGTGAGCCCGTTGGGCCGCAAGGCGCTGGCCGCCGTGTCCACGCTATTGGAATTCGAGCGCGACGACGAGGATGGCCTGGGCTACATCACCGCACAGCTTGCCGCGGGTCAGGCGGTTGGACGCATTTCCGCCGATGAGCTCGGGCATTTGCTGTCGCGCCTGTCGGAGCTGAAGGAAGATTTCGACCGCGCCGTGCTATCCGGCTCCGAGCACCGCATCCGACGCGCCGCCCAACGCCTCGACGCGGTGTGGACGTGGGTGGAGAAAGGCACGGAAGTGGTCAGCGCCATCGCCGACAGCGAGGACATCGATCCGGCTACGCATCGGCTCGCGCAGGCCGTGGGCCGCGCGCAGAGCTCGCTGCTGCGACAGGCGGGCGTATTCCAGCGCGAACTCAACAAGATCGACCAGCATCGCGTGCATCTGGGGCGTACGGGCCTGTCGTCGTCCGACCTCGTCGCGTGGCTGCGTTCGCTCACGCCGGACGCGCTGGCCCAACACGCGGACGAAGCCGCGCAGTTGCCTGTGCAGCCGCCCTTCCTGCTGGATCAGATTGCACTGGATGTGGCCGAGTACGAATTGCTGGAGCGCGAGCGTGCGGCTGCTGAAAACACCGCACTGCCGGATGCCGAAAGCAACCCGACCACCCATGACCTGCCCATCGATGAGGAAGATCTCTCGCCGCTGTTGACATGGCACGGCGAGCTGGCTGCATTGACCCAACCGATGGAACTCAGCGATGCCTTGCGCGGCGACGATTACGCGTTGAGTGCGTACCGACTCTCGCTGCTTGGACTCGTCGGCGACCCGGAGTCCTCGGCGCTGCAAGGCCCTACTGCGGATCTCGCGCGCCTACCGTTGAAGCTGGAAATCGAACCACGCCTGATCGATCCAGGCCTGGCGTTGATCGCGCTGGTAAGCGCGGGACGCCTGCACCCCCGCAAGGAAAAGACCACTGATGCATGACGAAACCGCCGCGCTCGTCGCGCGCCTGCTTTCACAACGCTGGCTGCCGCGTCACGACACACAGGCGCGCAAGGCGCTGCTCGACGAGGCGTTCCGCGAGGAACTAGATCGCCGCCTCGCCGCCGTGGGGCTGGAACTGCGCGAGCACCCCTATTCGGCTTACATCGGCGTCGCCGTGGCGCGCGCCAACGAAAAGCACGTGTTCGGCGGCAGCGACAGCTGGATCTCCAATACGCTGCAGTTGGACCGTGATGCTGTCGCGTTGCTGGTGGTGCTATGGGCGCTGATCGTGCTGCCCAAGCGCCAGCGCCAGCTCGAACGCCAGCAGGCCGAGGCCGATGCATCGCAGACGCTGATGTTCGCCGAGGGCAAGCCGATCTCGCGCGATGCCTCGCTATCACCCATCGTCGCCGAGCGCACCTTGCTCGCCGACTTCGGCGACAGGCTGGGTGGAAAGACGCGCGTCAACTTCAACCTGGGCCTGCTTTCCCGCCATGGTTTCATCGCGCGCCGCAAGGGTGAACTGGCCGAAGGCCCCTTGCTCGATCTCGTCTTCGATTACGAGCGCACGGCGCGACGCATCCTCGATGGCGCGCTGAGCGACCTGCTCGCCGGGCTTACACCGCGCGACGATATCGGCTCCGATGACGAACCGCTTTATGACGACACCGACGACGACGTGAATGAAATCAGCGAAGACAGCGAAGTGATCCACGATGTTTGATTTCCGTAGCCTCGAAGTCATCCACTGGGACTACTGGCAGCGCTTCAGCCTGCCGCTGGATACCAACATCGTCACCGTGGTCGGCCCCAACGGCTCGGGCAAAACCACCCTGCTCGATGCGTTGCGCACCCTGCTCACCATCGACTGTGCAGGCAACCGCGACTACAAGAGCTATCTGCGCCACAACGGCAAGCCATTCGCTTGGTTGCGCGCCCGCGTGGGCAACATACCGGGGCCGCGCGGCGAGCGTCCGTTCTTCCCGATCATGGACAGCGAAGTGACGCTGGCTGTGCGTATTCAGAAGAAAGGCGGCGAATGGCAGCGCCAATACGTCGTGATGGGCGGCGACGTCAGCGTGGACGAGATCGAAGCGCGCAACGACTTCATGGGCCTGCGCGAATACCGCGTGCGACTGGAAGGCGCGGGCCTCTCGCAGGCGATCCGCCGCGTGCTGACGCTGGAACAAGGCGCCACCGACAAGCTTTGCCAGTTGCCGCCCAAGTCGCTGCTGGATCTTGTTTTCGACGTCTTCGGCGACAAGGTCGTGCTGGAGGACTATCAGCGCGCGCGCAATGAACAAGCCGAAGCGGACCGCGAACTGCACGGGCTCGAACACCAGCTATCGCTGATTGGCGTAAGCCTGCAGGAAGCCGAAGGTCGCGTACGCTCCTGGCAGGAGTGGGATGCGCTCAAGCACGAGCACACCGATCTCGTCGCTGAAACATTGCCACGCACCGAGCTGGCGGAACTGCACAACGCCATCCGTGGCGCGCGGCCGCAGTTGCTCGGCCTCAAGCGCAAGTGTCGCGATCTTTCCGCACGCGACGTGGAACTGCAGCTGGGGCTGCAAACGCTCGATGCAGGCGAGGAATCACTGCGCGGCGAACAGCACATCGCGGACCAGTCCCGACAGCAGGCCAAGCAGCAGTTAGACGAAGCACGCCGCGCCGAAACCGAGAACGCCACTCTGCTCAAGCAGGAAGCGCATCTGCGCAAGCTGGTCGCCGAGCAGGACGGCGCCGATCACGAAAAACAGGGTAAGCAACTGGTCGAAGCACGCAGCCAGCTTGGCCGCCTGCAGAACGAAGAATCCCGCCTGCGCGAGCAGCTATCCACGCTCACGGCGCAGTTGGGCGCGTGGCGCCGGGGTCAGCGCTACACACCGGAGTTCGAGCAATCGTTCCGCCGCGCGCTGGACGATGCAAGCATCGGCCACAGCATGCTGAGCGAGATCGTGGAGATCACGGAGCCGCGTTGGCAGGCCGCGGTGGAAGCGGTGCTGGCAGGCTATCGCCACGTGGTGCTGCTGGATCATCCGCGCGATCGTGAAGCGGCATGGCGCCTGGGCGAACAACATCGCTACAAGCACTTCGTCGTCGCCGAACGCGCGCCGACTACGTCGCCCACGCGTGGCTCCCTGCTGGAAGTGGTCGACTTCACCGCGCCAGCGCCGGAATGGCTGCTGCGCCAGCTCGATCGCATCCGCCGCGTCGAGGACGTGGCCGATGGCGCGAAGCTGGGCAAAGAGCAGGACTGGATCACGCCGCAGGGCTATTTCCGCGAGCGTCGCGGTGGCCGCCATCTGGGTGTGGACGACGTTTACTTCGGCAGCGCCGCCCGCGAGCGTCAGCTGCGCGAGGGCGAAGACCGTCTGCAGCAGATCGAGAAGCAACTGCGCGCCATCGGCGACAAGCGCAAGACTTATCAGGAACAGGCCAGCGACGCGGAAAGCCTGCTGCGCGGTGCCAACGCCAGCGGCCAGTTGGCCGACCGCGCCGATGAATTCGCCGTCGCGCACGAAGCACAGGCTGCCCTGCAGGATGACGTGCAACGCTGTGCTGACAGCTACGCCGCCGCCGAGGCGCACTACGAATCGATGCGCGAGAAGCGTCAGCTGAATTCTCGCCAGCGCGATAACGAGGCGCGCGAACATCGGCAGGCACAGCAGCAACTCGCCGATACCGCACGCCAGTTCACGCAGGCACGCAACGAACAGATCGACCGTCTCAAGGCTTTCCGCCACAAGCGCAGCCACGTGCGTCCTGCCCACCGCACACGCCACGCCATGACGGAGCTGCGCGAACGCTATGAATCGCCCGCCGCTGCCCGTCGCGAGATCGATCGCATCGAGCGCCGCCTCAACGAGGGCCACTGGGAAACCGATGACGGCGTGCTGCCCTTGCGCGACAAGTACGCCAACGACCACGGCGGCCTCAAGGAAGATCTGCAGCGTCGCCGCGTGCACCTGGAGCGTGCGGGACGCATCACCAGCGAAGCGCGTGGGGCCTACCTCAACGTGCTGCGCAATACGGTGAAACGCTACGCGCGCAACCTGAAGGTGCTGGCGGACCTTGCCGGTATCGGCGTGGAAGTGGAGCTGCCGGAACTGTCGAACGAAGACCTCGCGCTGGCACAGGCCGGTCTCAACGTGCGCTTCGAGTTCGACAAGAAGGGCTGGATCGGCATGGACGACGGCGAGGCGTCGGGTGGTCAGCAGGTGATGAAGTCGCTGCTGTTGCTGGTGGCCTTGATGCGCGACGAAGATCGCCCCGGCGGCTTCGTGTTCATCGATGAACCGTTCGCGCACTTGGATATCTTCAACATCGACAAGGTGGGTGCCTTCCTCAAGTCCACCCGCGCCCAGTACATTCTGACCACCCCGGCCACGCACAACATCAACGTGTTCCAGCCCAGCGACCTGACCCTCGTCACCAGCAAGCGCCGCCCCGGCGCGACCTGGGCGCAACCCCTGGCCGTTCTGCGTCGCCGGACCGAAGCCGCATGATCGTGCGCCGGCCCATCCCTGCCTCCATACGGGCGGGTGTGACGCTGGCCGGCCTGCTGCTTGCGCCCCTGCTTGCATGGGCGCAAGCCACCCCCGCTGAGTACCTGCGCGAATTCGATACCGATGGTGACGGCCGGGTCAGTGAGGCGGAGTACGTGGCCCACCTGAGCGAAGGTTTCCATCGTCTCGACCGCAATGGCGATGGCGTACTGGAAGCTGACGAGTTGCCCGGCGGGCATGGCAAACCGATCACCCTCAAGCAGTTTCAGGACAACCTGCGCCGGCAATTCCACAAGCTGGACCGCAATCACGACGGTTACCTGGACGCGCGCGAACTGACGCAGCCACCGCAGAGCTGACGACTCGCCCCTGCGCGCTCCAAGGGGCGCCTGCCCGTCTTCCGCACTGCACACACAACGTCCCCTGCGATCGGCTATCGTGCGCCTCTTGCCGTCGGTCACGTCCATGGATCAGACAACCCAATCCGAGCTCCATCCCCGTCGCCGAGCCGCCTTGGCGTTCATCTTCGTTACCGTCGTGCTGGACATGCTGGCATTCGGGATTGTCATCCCGGTGTTGCCGCACCTGATCGAGCAACTCGCCGGTGGCGGCATCTCCAACGCGGCATGGTGGGTGGGGGTGTTCAGCACGGTGTTCGCCATCGTGCAGTTCGCTTTCTCGCCGATACAGGGGGCACTGTCCGACCGCTTCGGGCGCCGGCCGGTGATCCTGATTTCCAACGCGGGGCTTGCGATCGATTTCTTCGTGCTGGCCCTGGCGCCGACGTTGTGGTTGCTGTTTGTCGCCCGCGTGGTGCTGGGCATGACGGCGGCGAGCTTCACCACCGCGAATGCGTACATCGCGGACATCACGCCCAAGGAAAAGCGCGCTGCTGCCTACGGCATCCTCGGCAGCGCGTTCGGCCTGGGTTTCATCATCGGCCCTGGCCTTGGCGGCCTCCTCGGTGACATCCATCTGCGCCTGCCGTTCTGGGTGGCGGGTGGACTGGCGGCGTGCAATTTCCTGTATGGCCTGTTCGTGCTGCCGGAGTCCCTGCCCAAGGAACGCCGTACGCCCAAGTTCGAGATCCACAGCGCGCATCCGCTGGGTTCGCTCAAACTGCTCATGCGCTATCCACTGGTGCTGCGACTGGCGGTGGTGATGTTCCTGGTGTTTCTGTCGCACTACGTGTTGCAGACCACTTTTGTGCTGTACGCGGACTACCGCTACCAGTGGGGTCCACGCGCCGTGGGCTACGTGCTGATGCTGGTGGGTGCCTGCGATGGCCTGGTGCAAGCGGTGCTCACACGCAAGCTCGCACCCATTTTCGGCGAACGTCGCTTGATGCTGGGCGGCATGGTGTTTGGCATCGGCTCGTTCCTGGTGATGGGCCTGGCCAACACCGGAGCAGTGTTCCTGCTGGGCATCCCGCTGATGGCGCTATGGGGGCTGTCGCAGCCACCCATCCAATCGCTGATGACGCACGAGGTGGATCCACACGAACAAGGCCGCCTGCAGGGCGCGATTGCCAGCTTGCAGAGCTTCGCGGGCATCTTTGGCCCGTTCCTGTTCGCGCAGGTGTTCTCGTTCTCGATCTCGCCGGCCTCGCCGTTCCATCTGCCGGGACTGGCTTTCGTACTGTCTGCCGTGCTGCTTGCCATCGGCGCGTACATCGCCATGCGCGCGACGCGACAGGTGCAAGACCTCGCCAGGGCCGCCGCGCCCGTGCCGAACACCATTCCGGGTGAACCGTCCTCGGTCGTCCCATTGCAAGCTGCCATTACCCCCACCGAACCACCGGAGCAATCCCCATGACTTTGTCGATGTACCAGGCGTCCGTTCCTGTCTTCCTGCGTGCCTTGCAGAACCTGCAGCACGTGCTGCGCAAGGGCGAGGCGCACGCGGAGGCGCGCAAGTACGAATCCACCTTGTTGCTGCAGGGACGCCTGACGGTGGACATGCTGCCGCTGACGCGTCAGGTGCAGATCGCCACCGACATGGCCAAGAACGGTTGCGCCCGCCTCGCCGGCGTGGATCCGCTGAAGTTTGAAGACAACGAAACCAGCTTTGCTGAACTGCACGCTCGCGTTGAGCGCGCCATCGATTACATCAAGAGTTTCAAGGTCGACCAGATCGATGGCAGTGAGACGCGCGCGGTGACAATCAAGACCCGCAGCGGCGAGCAGCATTTCGAGGGCGAGGGCTATCTGCTGCACTTCGTGATCCCCAATCTGTTCTTCCACTGCACCACCGCCTACGCGATCCTGCGTGAGGCCGGCGCGGACCTGGGCAAGCCCGACTTTATCGGCAAGCCGTAAGCGTCACTGGCGCGAAGCCCGTCATTCCGCTGAACGCAGGAATGACGGGGCTTCTCAAGCGCGGCGCGGTACTTGATACCGGGGTCTTCCGCTCCCACTAGTGGGAGTTCAATTGCCCGGAGCCAACGTCATGACCGCCCCCACGCCCATCAAGATCGACTTCGTCTCGGACGTGGTGTGCCCCTGGTGCGCCATTGGCCTCAAATCGCTGGAACAGGCGCTAGAGAAGCTGGGCGATGACGTCACAGTGGAACTGCACTTTCAGCCGTTCGAGCTGAACCCGCAGATGGCGCCCGAGGGCGAAGACATCGGCGAGCATCTGGCGCGCAAGTACGGCAGCACGCCGGAGCAGATGCGCCAGAACCAGGAGGCCATCCGCGATCGCGGCGCCGCCCTGGGCTTCACCTTTGACATGAATAAGCGCAGTCGCATCGTGAACACGTTCGATGCGCACCGCCTGCTGCATTGGGCCGCCCTGAAAGGCAGCCAGGTCGAACTCAAGCAAGCCCTGCTGGCGGCCTACTTCACGCAGGGCCGCGATGTCAGCTCGCGCGATGTATTGGTGGACGTGGCCGCCTCTGTGGGGCTGGACGCCATCGAGGCGCGGCACGTACTGGACGAGAACCGTTATGCGCAGGACGTGCGCGCGCAGGAGCAGTTCTACCAGGCACAGGGCATCCGTGCGGTGCCCTCGGTGATCGTCAACGACCGCTACCTGATCCAGGGCGGCCAGCCGGCGGACGTGTTCGAGCAGACGCTGCGGCAGATCGCGGCCGAAGCCTGAGGGCTCACCCGATGAGCCCCTGCGGGTAAGGCGCCTGGGGCGGCCCTGGCATGCGAAAATACCCGGCCGCCGCCCTTGACCGCCCTGCCGCATGATCCGACTGACCGATATCAAGCTCCCGCTGGACCACGCCGACGGCGCCCTTGAGGCTGCCGTCCGCGCGAAGCTGGGGCTGGGCAAGGACAGCCTGCGCGGCTTTAGCGTGTTCCGCCGCGGCTATGACGCACGCAAGCGCGGCGGCATCCTGCTCATCTACACGCTGGACGTGGAGGTGGCCGACGAGGCCGATGTCCTCCATCGCCACGCCGATGACAAGCATGTGCAGCCCACGCCGGACACCAGCTACCACTTCGTGGCGCAAGCACCGCAGGATCTGAAGCAACGCCCCATTGTGATCGGCTTCGGCCCCTGCGGCCTGTTCGCAGGCCTGCTACTGGCGCAGATGGGCTACCGGCCGATCATCCTCGACCGTGGCAAGGCGGTACGCGAGCGAACCGTGGACACCTGGGGCCTGTGGCGCAAGCGCCAGCTCGAACCCGAATCCAATGTGCAGTTCGGTGAGGGCGGCGCAGGCACGTTCTCCGACGGCAAGCTGCACAGCCAGATCTCCGACCCGCATCATCACGGCCGCAAGGTACTCACCGAGTTCGTAAAGGCTGGCGCGCCGGAGGAAATCCTCTACGTCAGCAAGCCGCACATCGGTACTTTCCGCCTTGTGTCGATGGTGGAAACCATGCGCGAGACTATCCAATCCCTAGGCGGCGAGATCCGCTTCAGCGAGCGCGTGGACGATCTGCTGGTCGACACCGCCGCCGACGGTACGCGGCAGTTGCGCGGCGTGGTGCTGTCCAACGGCGAGCAGTTGTTGAGCGATCACGTGGTACTCGCCGTGGGTCACAGCGCCCGTGACACGTTTTTCATGCTGCACGACCGCGGCGTCTACATGGAGGCCAAGCCGTTCTCCATTGGCTTCCGCGTCGAGCACCCGCAGTCGATCGTCGATCAGGCGCGCTTCGGCCCGCAGGCCGGACATCCCATGCTCGGTGCCGCCGACTACAAGCTGGTGCACCACTGCAAGAATGGTCGCTCGGTGTACAGCTTCTGCATGTGCCCTGGCGGCACCGTGGTCGCGGCTGCATCGGAGCCCGAACGCGTCGTCACCAACGGCATGAGCCAGTACTCGCGCAACGAACGCAACGCGAACGCGGCCATCGTGGTCGGCATCGAGCCCAAGGACTTCGCTGCCTTTGACGACAGCGGAAGCCCCTTGGCTGGCATCGCGTTGCAGCGTGCGCTCGAATCGCGCGCGTACGAACTGGGTGGCCGCGACTACAGCGCACCGGGGCAATTGGTGGGCGATTTCATCAAGGGCAAAGCATCCACCGGGTTCGGCAACGTGCAACCCTCGTACAAACCGGGCGTGCATCTCACCGACCTCGCCCCCGCCCTGCCCGACTACGCCATCGAGGCGATCCGCGAGGCGCTTCCCGCCTTCGAGCGCCAGATCAAGGGTTTCGCCATGCACGATGCCGTGCTGACCGGCGTGGAAACCCGTACGTCCTCGCCGGTGCGCATCCGCCGGGGCGAGGACTATCAGAGCCTCAACACGCGCGGCCTCTTCCCCGCCGGCGAAGGCGCAGGCTATGCGGGCGGCATCCTCTCCGCAGCCGTCGACGGTATTCGTGTCGCGGAAGCAGTCGCCAAGGACATCAACACGTCCCGTTGACATGCCTTGGTGATCTGACCCCAGGCCCTCCGCGCCCTCCTCCCGGCACGGACATAATCCTTTGATATCGGCCGCTTAGGCGAAAAATCGCCGCGTTCGTGCGGTGCCGCGCGCGTGGATCACGTCCGCCGAGGCCCATGACCTTCGACCTATATTCGTAAGAAAAAGCTGATTTCGTCAGCTTTGCGTAAGTTACTTGTGATCTTATCGCAACAACTTGCTAACAAAGACGTAGCAAGTTGCGAACCTCAAGCTGATGCTTGTTTACCCGGCAACCGGGGACGTTGCAGGGCGTCAGCGCCAAAAAAGACCCAACCGTAGGGAGGCGGTCTATGAAACTCACTCTGTCGTACACCCGTAATTTGCTCGCACTGGCATGCTTGGCAGCACTCGCTGGCCCGGCCATGGCGCAAGATAATGCCGATACCGGCGCAGCCGACGCCAAGAAGGCGGCCAATCTCGAAACCGTGACCGTCACCGGTTCACGCATCTCCAACCCGAACGTGATCTCGCCCACGCCCGTCAGCGTGCTGACGGCGGCCGAGATCAAGGCCACGGGCGCCGTCAATATCGGCGATATCCTGACGACGCTGCCGCAGTTGGCAACCACGTTCACCATGGGCAACTCCACCCGCTACATCGGTACGGCCGGCGTATCGTTTCAGGATCTGCGCAACCTCGGCACCAGCCGCACGCTGGTGCTGGTGAACGGTCGCCGCTTCGTCGGCGCCAGCGCGGGCGACACCGCGGTGGACACCAATCTGATCCCCGCCGACTGGGTCGAGCGCGTGGAAATCATCACCGGTGGCGCATCGGCCGTATACGGCGCCGACGCAGTGACCGGCGTGGTCAACTTCATTCTGAAGAAGAACTACCAGGGCGCCAACCTGCACGCCCAGTTCGGCAGCTCCGAGCACGGTAATTTCAACAAGGGCATCGTCTCGCTTACCGGCGGCATGAACTTCGCCAACAACCGCGGCAACATCGCTGCCTCGGTGGAGCACTCCGAGCAGGACGAGCTCATGTTCCCGGACCGCTTCGGCAACAAGTCCTATGCGTCCATCCTGACCCCGGACGGTCCGTACGATTCAGCGCTGTACAACAACGCTGGTGGCTACACCAACGTAGCCGCCGGCACGTTCTCCACCGGCAGCTCGACCGCTATCAACAAGCGCTACGTGTTCAATCCGGATGGCTCGGTACGCCACCAGTACTTTGGCGGCCCGTATGACAACACCGGCCGCTGCAACGACTGTGACCGTCTCGATGCGAACCAGGTGCTGCAGCTGCAGCCGAAGTACAAGCGCACCACGATCAGCAGCGTCGCGTCGTTCGACATCACGCCCGAACAGCACCTGTATGCCGAAGGCACCTACAGCCATGTCGACGTGACCAAGTCCGGCCAGCCGGCCTTTGGTAGCGGCGCCAGCGCGTACACCATCACCCGTGACAACGCCTACATGACCCCGTCGTTGGCGGCCGTCATGGATGCGAACAACCTCAAGTCGATCAAGGTTGCACGCTTCGACCTCGATGCTGGCTTGCGCGGTGAAGACACCAAGCGCAACACCACGCGCGGCGTCATCGGTGCCAATGGTGTGATCACGGGTGACTGGGAATACGACACCTCCCTGGTCTACGGTTGGACGGACGAAACCCGTCACAACCTCAACAACCGCATCAGAGATCGTTTCAATGCCTCGATCGATGCGGTCAAGGACACCAACGGCAATATCGTCTGCCGTTCGACCCTCAATCCCAATTCGGTGAACCCCAACGCCGGCGGCGTGCTCGACCCGATTGCCCTGGGCGGCGGCTGCGTGCCGACCAGCATCTTCGGTGCGGGCGCAATCAACCCGAAGGCGGCGCAGTGGTTCAACACCACCACCACCACCACATCTCGCCTGACCCAGTTCGTGGGTGGCGGTACGGTGACCAACAACAACTTGTTCCAGATGCCGTTCGAGGCAGGCGCTGCCAGCCTTGCGACGGGCGTGGAATTCCGTCGTGAAAGCAGCCGTCAGATCACCGACCCGTTGGATGTGGCCGGCCTGACCTTCCTCAACGCGATTCCGCCGTCCAGCGGCGCGTACAACGTCAAGGAAGGCTATATCGAGACGGCCATGCCGTTGCTGTCGGGTCGTCCGTTCGCACAGAACCTGACGTTTGACGCCGCTGCTCGCTTCTCCGACTACAGCACCATCGGCCACACCAAGGCGTGGCGCTGGGGCCTGGACTGGGCCATCGACGGCAACATCCGCCTGCGTGGCACCGTGTCCAGCGCCGTGCGCGCACCGAACATCGGCGAGTTGTTCGGCGGCCAGTCGCAGAACTACTTCACCATCGTCGACCCGTGCTCGCAGAAGCAGTTGAAGAATGCGCCGAGCGAGGCCGTTCGTACCGCCAATTGCTTGGCGCTGGGTATCCCGCCCAAATGGACGTCCACCAACACGGCCACGATCGGCGGCATTTCGGGCAGCAACCCGGATCTGAAGCCGGAGCAGGGCCGCACGTGGACCGGCGGTCTCGTCTTCACGCCGGAGTTCCTGACAGGGTTTGGTCTGACCCTCGACTATTGGAACATCAAGCTGACCGACGCCATCAGCGCGCCCAGCGGCACGGACATTGCCAACCACTGTGTTGATTCCACCACCGGCATCAACAACGTGTACTGCACCAATGCTCTGCGTGGTCCGGATCACGAGTTGAACTTCATCAACTCGATCAACCAGAACATTTCCGCGCTCAGCACCTCGGGTATTGACCTCGGCACCTACTACTCGCACGAAATCGGTGCGGGCAAGTTGGGCCTCAACCTGGACGTGACCAAGGTCATCGCCTACACCGAGCATCCGTTCCAGGACGATCCGAGCAACACCGTCCAGTACAACGGCACCACCACCCTCAGTGGTGCGTTCCCGAAGTGGAAGGGCTCGCTGCGCGCGAATTACTCGCTGAACAACTGGCTGTTCAATTGGAACATGCGCTACTTCTCCTCGATGCTGCGCGTGAGCAACGAGAGCTATGAGTCCAATCCGTACCAGACCACGCCGATCAGGGCGGGTGCCGGCTTCTTCAACGACGCGAAGGCGAGCTACACCTTCGGGAAGAGCGGCTGGCAGGCGTATGCGGGCATCACCAACGTGTTCGACCGCGATCCGCCGGTGAACCTGTTCGGTTCGGGTGCATCCAGTGGCATCTACGACGCCATCGGCCGCGCCTACTACGCAGGCTTCAACTACAACTTCTGATCCTGGGTGGCAGCCCGGAGACTTGGGGTGGAAGGGCCGGCATTGCCGGCCCTTCTTTTTTGCATAAAAGGCCGGCTTTCGCCGGCCTTTTCTTTGCCTGCATGCAGGCGCCCCGCATGAACATGCGCGGCTGTACCCATCGATTCCTTCACGTCACCCGACACCATCAGCCGCTGCACGCCATGGTGTAGCCTCAGTCGGGAGCTCGTCAGAGCCCACACAATCGCACTACCCGTACACGCTATGTACAACCGTCGAGGAGCGTTTCCATGTGGTCCATTCGAGAACCCGTGCTCAAGCCCGTCGCGATCAAGAAGCTACGGCCCACCCAGATCACGGTCGGCATGCATGAGGTGAAGGAAAAACGCGCGCACTGGCGCCAGCTTCCGGACAAAGAGAAGGTGGGTTACCTCGGCCACCACATGATCCCGGTTATTCACGGCCCCAAGCAGCGCGACTACATCATCGATCACCACCATCTGGCGCGCGCACTGCTGGAGGAAGGCTGCGAACACGTCTTCGTGGTGACGGTGGCCGATCTCAGCACACTCAGCCAGGATGCGTTCTGGACTTTCCTGGATCACCACGCCTGGGTTTATCCCTACGATGCCAAGGGCAAGCGACGCGGTTACGACGAAATCCCGCGATCCGTTGAGCAGTTGGTGGACGATCCCTACCGCAGCGCGGCCGGCGAACTGCGACGCATCGGCGGCTACGCGAAGGATGCCACGCCCTTTAGCGAGTTCCTCTGGGCGGATTTCCTTCGTGGACAAGTGAAGCGGTCGCGACTTGAGAAGGATTTCAACGCTGCCATGAAAGAAGCCTACAAGCTGGCGCGAAGCCAGCAAGCCAAATACCTACCTGGCTGGTGCGGCCCCATCGGCAATTAGACGGCCAAAACCGAACGTTGGCGCGAGTCCGCCAATAGAAGAAACGCCCCCCTTTCGGGGGCGTTTCAAGGGAAAGGGCCAAGTTCAAGGGGAGGATCTTGGCCCCGTGCCACCCACGACGCATGGGGATGAAGTCTGGAGGCAAAACCAGATTACCTATTGTCACGGCGCGATTCTGTCGTCTTCTTCCGATCAGGTTGTCGCCCAAACGCTCGACCAAAGAAGTTCACTGCTATCCCTACCGCGGCCACGCAACTCAGAGCGATCCGATAGCCGCAGTCATGCGTTCCGGCAACAATATCTCTCGCCCCACATGCGCATGGAATGTTGTATGGGCCCGCGGTGACGCGCGCGACGAATTCGGGGATAGGCGTTGAGTATTCAGCTGCCGGGGTTCGTCGGGGTTTTCAGCAAGCTTGGAGTAGGGATTTCGGCGGATGGCCTTGCCATCCGCTTTTTTTGTCCCCTGCTCAAGGGCTTGGCCTCGATCGTCCAGAACGGACGCCCCTGGGCCAGCAGGCATGCGAGAATGGTCTACTGACGCGACGACTCGCGCCCCATCCGCTCCATGCTGACCGATACCACCAAAGACGCGATCCGTGCCGCCTATACGCGCCTCAAGGAAGGCCTGCCGGGCTTTCGTGCGCGCGCGTCGCAGGGAAAGATGATCGCCGAGGTGGCCAAGGCGCTCGCGCAGGAAGGTGGCTCGGCGGTGATCGAGGCCCCCACGGGTACCGGCAAATCGATGGCGTACCTCATCGCGGGTGTCGAGGTAGCACGCGCGCAGAAGAAGAAGCTGCTGATCGCCACCGCCACCGTGGCTCTGCAAGAGCAATTGGTCCAGCGCGATATCCCGCTTTATCTCAAGCTCAACGGCACCGAGGCCAAGGTGGCGCTGGCGAAGGGACGCGGCCGATATCTGTGCCCGCGCAATCTCGCCATGGCGAGCAACAGCCTCGATGAGACATCGCAGATGGGCCTGGGCTTCGACGCTGATCTGGCGTTGTGGACCAAGCCACCGCAGGAGCGCGACAAAAAGGCGCTGTCCAAGCTGATGGACCTGTTCGACCGTCGCGAGTGGGACGGCGACATCGATACCGCGCCCGAGCCGGTCAGCGACGTGCTGCGCCCCATGATCACCACCAGCGCCGGTGGCTGCACCAGCCGCAAGTGCGCGCATTTCATGCAATGCCCGTTCTTCGCCGCGCGCCGCGCCGTTGGCGACGCCGACATCATCGTGGCGAACCAGGACCTGGTGCTGGCCGACCTCACCATGCCGCGCGAGGAAGAAGGCTTCGGCGGCGTGATCCTGCCCAAGCCGGACGAAACGCTGTACATCTTCGATGAAGGCCACCACGTGCCGTCGAAGGCGATCGACCGCGGTGCGGCCGAGGTGTACATGAACGTCGCGGTGCGTCAGTTGAGCCGGCTCGGCCGTCAGATCCACGCGGCCTATTCACTCACCGACAAAGAAGTGATCGGCAAGCTTTCGCTCGACGCGGGCGACCAGAAGCTACAGGAACTCAGCAACTCGCTCGAAGAACTCGAAAGAGAAATTCGCCTCAGCTGGCTGCCTGCACCTAACGACCAAGAGCCGATGTATCGCGGCTCGCTGGGCCAGTTGCCGGAGGCCTGGGTGGAGCACGCGCGCGCGCTTTATGTGTTCACCGGCGAGGTCGAACGCTGGGTCGGCGCGGTGCGTCGCGCCGTGCTGGAAATGACTGAAGCCGGCCCCACCCACGAAGCACTTTCGCGCGAACTGGGTATGGCGCTGGAACGCATCGATCGACAGGTGCGTACGTGGCGGGCGTGGTCCGCCACCGATGGCGACAACGCACCGCCGCTCGCACGCTGGGTCACGCTGGGCGGTGACCAGCAATTGATCTGCCACGCCTCGTCGGTATCCGCGGGCGGGCTACTGCGCAGCATTCTGTGGGGCAACGCCAGCGCCGTCGTGATGACGTCGGCCACGTTGAGCGCGGGCGGCAACTTTCGCGGTTTCGCCGACGCCGTGGGCCTGCCCGACGACTCGGTAACGCTAAGCCTGCCTTCACCGTTCGACCTCGCCGCACAGGCACGGCTGGAAGTGCCCGCCATGCGTGCCCTGCCGGATGCACGCGAGGAACATGTGCAGGAGGTCTGCGACTGGCTGGCCGAGCATCTCGACTGGAATGCCGGCAACCTCGTGCTGTTCACCTCTCGCGTCAAGCTCGACAGGGTGCTGCAGAAGCTCCCCATCGAATATGTGCGCAAAGTGCGCGCGCAGGGTTCGTTAGGCAAGGCGCAACTGGTCGCCGAACATATTGCCGACGTTGAAGCAGGCAAAGGCAGCACGCTGTTCGGCCTCGCCTCGTTTGGCGAAGGCCTGGACCTGCCGGGCAAGCTGTGCGAAACGGTGGTGATCACTCAATTGCCGTTCGCCGTACCCACCGATCCCGTCGGCGCGACGTACGCGGAGTGGCTGGAATCGCGCGGCCGCAACCCTTTCATCGAAGTCACCGTGCCGGAGGCGACGCGACAGCTCACGCAGTACTGCGGCCGCCTGATCCGAACCGAGACCGACCAGGGTCGCATCGTGCTGCTGGACCGCCGTGTGGTACTCAAGCGCTACGGCGAGCGCATGCTCAAGGCCCTGCCCCCGTTTACCCGCGTCATCGAGAAAGTGGCATGAGCTTCCACGTTATTCGCGCCGCGGACATGCAGCCCCAGCCCTGGAAAAACGGCATGGGCGTGACGCGCGAGGTGGCACGTTTCCCCACCGATGCCGGCAGTGATGATTTCGTTTGGCGCATCAGCGTGGCCGACGTGAACAGCGCCGCGCCGTTCTCGACCTTTCCCGGCATCGATCGCCACATCGTGCTGCTCGATGGCGAAGGCTTCGTCATGACGCTGGATGGCGAGCAGCAACATGCCCTGACCACGCCACTGGAACCGTTCGCCTTTCCCGGCGAAGCGCAGGTGGACGTAACGATGGCGGGCGGTGCCACGCGCGACTTCAATCTGATGGTGCGGCGCGACGGTGGACTCGGTGACGTGCGCATCTGCCGGGACGCAGGTAGCCATGTGCCAGATCCGGATTGCGTGCTGATCTACGTTGCGCGGGGGTCTGTGACGACCATTGATGGCGATCTGCAGGTTGGCGATGCGTGGCTGCCCGATCGCTGCCCGTTCCAGCTTGGCGAGAACAGTGCCGTACTGATGGCCATGCTGCGGCGGCGCTGATCAATCCCACGCGCGCTGGTGGCTCCTCCGGAGCTCCACCACCGCGACGGCTATAGCGCTTATCATCACGTGGTTCCACCGCCTCCAAGGTGAGCCCATGGCTTTGCTGATCCTCGGTCTGGTGTTGTTCCTCGGTGTCCACTCCATCCGCATCTTTGCGAACGGCTGGCGCACGCGCCAACGCGAGCGCATCGGTGAAATGCGCTGGAAGGGGCTCTATTCGCTGGTGTCCATCGTCGGCTTCGTGCTGATCGTCGTGGGCTTTGGCCTCGCCCGCCAGCACCCGGTACTGCTCTACGTGCCGCCGCTGGCATTGCGACACCTCAACGCGCTTTTCACGCTACTGGCGTTCATCCTCGTCGTCTCCGCCTATGTCCCGCCGAATCATTTCAAGGCGAGACTGGGCCACCCGATGCTCGCCGGGGTGAAGGTCTGGGCATTCGGCCATCTATTGGCCACCGGTATGCTGCACGACGTGGTGCTGTTCGGTGCCTTCCTGGTCTGGGCCGTAGTGGACTTCGTGAGCGCACGGCGTCGTGACCGGGCAGATGGCGTCACGTATCCGGCCGGCACGGTTAAGGGCGACATCATTGCCCTCGTGGCCGGCATCGTCTTCTGGGCGGTATTCGCGTTCTGGCTGCACGGCTGGTTGATCGGCGTGAAACCGATGGGGTGAAATCAGTCATCTGGGCCGGCTTGGGCCGCTGCAGTAGAGTGGCCCCGTTTCCAACATGAGGATCGGGCCATGGCTGCCTTTCTGCTTTGGGTGTTGCTGCTGGTGTTCTGCTGGCCGCTCGCGTTGCTAGCGTTGGTGCTCTACCCCATTGTATGGCTGCTGATGCTGCCCTTCCGACTCGTGGGTATCACCGTCAACGCCGTCTTCTCTTTCCTCGGCGCCATGCTGATGCTGCCTGCGCGTGTGTTGCGCGGGCGCCCGGCCTGAGTGGACAAGCCGAGCGCACCCTCCTGCGAGCGCAACCGCGACCCCATTCTGGGAGCGTTGCGCGAGCATTTCGCCGATAGGCACAAGGTGCTGGAGATCGGCAGCGGCACCGGGCAACACGCAGTGCATTTCGCGGCGGCCATGCCCCAATGGCAGTGGCAATGCACGGATCGCACAGAGAACTTGCCCGGTATCCGGCAATGGCTGGATGAAGCCGCGCTGCCCAATACACCGCCCCCGCTCGCGCTGGACGTAAATGACGCGTGGCCCGCCGGCACGTATGACGCCGTATTCAGCGCCAACACCTTGCACATCATGAGCTGGGACGAAGTGGAGCTGCTATTCGCCCACCTCGCCGCGATCACTGAGACAGGCGCGAAACTCGCGATCTACGGCCCCTTCAACTACGGCGGTCGCTATACCAGCGAAAGCAACGCCGCCTTCGACGAATGGTTGCAGGCACGCGGCGTGCATATGCGCATCCGTGATGCCGAAGCGGTGGATACGCTGGCAGAGATCGTTGGTTTCGACCTGATCGATGACATCGCCATGCCCGCCAATAATCGTTTGCGGATCTGGCAACGCACCCGCTGAGCGGCTGAACCATTGGTATTTTCGCCGCGTTGGCGTCAGGATGCGTGCCATGAGGCGCTCCATCCCGCGCCCAACTCACGCCATGCGACCTTACGTACAAGCCATCGACACGCTGACGCCCTGCCCCTGCGGCAACAACGAGGGTTACGCACGTTGTTGCGGTCTGCTGCATGACGGCGCCGCGGCCACCACGGCGGAGCAACTGATGCGTTCGCGTTACAGTGCCTATGTACTGAAACGCGAGGACTACCTGCTCGACACCTGGCACCACAGCACTCGCCCGGCGCATCTCAAGCTGGCGACGCAACAGCCTGCGCCCACGTGGTTGGGCCTGACGGTGAAGCGACACGAAAGCGACGGTGACAGCGCCATGGTCGAGTTTGTGGCGCGCCTGCGCTATGGCGGCGGCAAGGCACAGCGCATGCATGAGATCAGCCGATTCGTGCGCGAAGATGGCCGCTGGTTCTACGTGGAAGGCGAGTTCCCCGAGAAATCCGGGGACTAAACGCCTAACGATTCGCTTGCAGTGTCAGGCTGAAAACGGAACAGCCGTTTCACCTTCTTCGTGACCGTTCGGCCCGAAACGTCGCTCTACCACTACGCCGCGACCGTCGTAGCCGATGGCAACGACCGTGCTCGCTCGCGTGCCATAGCGATCACCACGAATGAAGGCCGAAGACAGCCAGCGCTCGCGCTCCAGGCCCACGCCCGTATCAGGCAACTGATCGTCCGGGTAGCCTCGCGGATCAGCAAGCGCGGCGAACAACGGCGCGAACTCGTCATCGTGCCCCGCATCGATCCATTCACGCAGATGCTGCTTCAGCGCGCGTGTCTTGGGCCACGGCGTGTTGAAGTCTGCGTTGGAAAGACCATGCACGCCGGGCTCCACCGACTGCGCGCGCGAATCCGGGCGATTGCCGATATAGAACGCATGCGTCGCATCGAAGGTAAGCAGGTTGAACGGGCGATAGTCTGCCGCCGCGCCCAGCAGCGCTTTGGCGTGGGTCACGGCATCGTCATTGCCGGCGAGGTAGTCGAGCGATAGAAGGCCACGTGAGCGCCCGAGCTGCGGATCAAGCGGATCGCGCACATTGGTCACCACGCTGCAACGGCCATCGTCGGTTACGCCCAACCAGGTACCGCCAGCCTCCAAGTCCTTGCCAGCGACAATCGCTGGTTGCTCCCAGCGCGCCAGCGGCAGGCTGGGGCGCGCATGGAACTCGTCGCGGTTGCCGATCAACAGCAGACGCCAACGCGGATGTGCCTGCCAGGCGAAAGCGATCACACACATGGGGTCACTCTCCTCACGATAGCGGCACCAACCGAACCGATCGGCCAGTACCCAGTATGCACCCGGTCAAAGGGTCAGGCCCTTCCACGCAACGCCACGGCCGCGGCCCAGCGTGCCGCGACCTTGGGTGAGGTCATGCACACGGCGTCATCGGTGCGCGTGGTCACCGCGCGTTCCAGCAGTTGGATGTCTGCCTCGTGCTGGCGAGCCACGTGTGGATCCTCGAAGAAGATCGCGCGCTGGCAGCGACGTTCGAGCACCAGGTCGGCGATCTGTGCATCGCCACCCATCGGGCCGCTCTGGTAGCGCTCGACCCAGGGTTTGTCTGCCGGCCAACCGCGACTCCACGCCAGCTCGTTGAGGCGCTGACCGGTGGTGCCGGTGCCCACGCGATGAGTGAAGCGCGATAGCACATCGAAGTGCTCGGCAGCAAAGGCGAGCATCTGCGGCTTCATGGCATCGTGTGCAATGAGCGCGAGCGTCTGCGCTTCCAGTTCATGAAAGATATCGGCACCGGCATCCGGCGCGAAGCCTGCGTGGATGCGCTCCACCTCGATCCAATCGCGCGCGGTCGCCACGGTAGATATGAAGGGCTTCCCATGGATCACGCACTGACGCTTGAGCGCGATGGCCTCGGGGAAGATCGACGACGGATCGACCGGATCGATCAGATAGATTGCGCCGTCGAGCACACGATCGCCATCCAGCCCCACGACCTCGGCCACCAGTTTCATCAGACCACCCTCGCGGCCATACGGATAGCGGCGCAGCGGCAGATAACGATCCAGGTAGCCCGCCCGATGGATCGCATCGTACGTACGCCCCACCGCATGCAGCCCCAGATCCAGTTCGCGGATGCCCACTTCGCACGCATGCAGCCAGCGGAAAAGTGCGGCGTTGGCATGAGCGTGGTGAAGCTGGTTGGCGGCAAGGCCGAGACGCATAAGGTGTCACTCCATCAAGAGTTTGGCGTGCTGGCTTCGGGCAGCAGCAGGACCAGTTTGAAATCGATATGGCCAGCCGGCACCAGCGTCACCTGCGTGTACGCCACCTGGCCAAGCTGTGGATGATTGAACGTCCGGCGTCCACCTTCGCGCGCCAGCACGCCCTGCGCATTCCAGTAGCGTTCGAACGGCGGGCTCGCGCGACGGAGCACATCCACCTGTTCCGCCAGCATGGCATCGTCCGGATACAGCGCCGTGTCAGCGCGGAATTCGGCGACGACGCGTTGCGCGCGATCTTCCCAGTCGATGATCAGCTCGCGCGCCGCAGGATCAAGAAAGACGAAGCGCAACAGGTTGTCCTCGCCACTCTCCCGCCACGCGGCGAAGAGTTTGGCCGCTGGGGCATTCCAAGTACGGCGCCGCCAGTGACGATCCAGCAGATAGGCTGGCATGGGCTGAGCGGCCACCGCGCGTAGCAGTTCGTCCGCCGTGCCTGTGTCTTCCATCATGTGCGGCGAGGGATCGCGGCGACGCGCCAGCTCAAACAGGTAGGTGCGCTCAGCGGCCGACAGACCCAGCCCTTCGGCTAGTCGTGCCAGCGCGTCTGCTGAGAGCGCCACGTCGCGCCCCTGTTCCAGCCAGGTGTACCAGGTGGTGCTGATGCCGGCGCGCTGTGCCACTTCCTCCCGACGCAGGCCCGGCGTGCGCCGTCGCCCGCGTCCTTCGCCGAGCAATGCATCTGCCGCCACCGCTTCGCGGCGTGCGCGAAGAAACTGGCCGAGCAGGCGATGAGGATCGTTGGGCGTGTCCAGGGTGGTACCAGTCATACCGGGATAAGTGCACAACTTACACCGGACCATGGGCATCCGGACAATGCGCGCAGCACACCACAGGAGAGGAATGCATGAGCACGCCGCAACAGCGCTTTGTCGCCGAACAGTACGGACCCCGCGCGCAGGATTACGTGAGCAGCGAGGTCCATCGCCAGGGTCCGGACCTCGACCAGATCGAGGCCGAGCTGCGCGCCATGGCACCGGGCCGCGTGCTCGACCTGGGCTGCGGTGGTGGTCATGTCACTTACCGCGCAGCACCACTGGCCCGCGAAGTGGTGGCCTGCGATGTAACGCCGGACATGCTCGATGCAGTTCGGCGCACCGCTGTCGAGCGTGGATTGGACAATGTCACCGTGCACACGGCACCCGCCGAACGGCTGCCATTCGAAGACGGCGTATTCGATGTGGTGGTGGCGCGCTACACCACGCATCACTGGCATGATCGGGACGCCGGCCTGCGCGAAGCGCGGCGCGTGTTGAAAGTGGGCGGACGCGCAATCTTCATTGACGTGACCTCGCCAACATCCGCACTGCTCGACAGTTGGCTTCAGGCACTCGAGCTGCTGCGGGATATCTCGCACGTGCGCAACTATCAGGTAAGCGAATGGATCGGCGCGTTGGAAGCCGCAGGGTTCAGTGTGGATGGCATCACCCGTCGTCGCTTGCCGCTGCGCTTCGCCGACTGGGTCGCTCGCACTCAAACACCGAGCGTACACATCGATGCCATTCGCGCATTGCAAGCCGTGGCGCCTGAGGAGGTGCGGCAGCACTTCGCCATCGAAGCAGACGGTAGTTTCGTGCTGGATACCGTCACTCTCACCGCTTTCTGATCATCTCTTGCAGGAGCGCACTGGTGCGCTCCTGCAAGAGATCGCGTCAGGCGTGCGCAAGCGATACCGCATCAGCCGTCTGCAACAAGCGCACGATCGAACCCGCAGCTTCGCGACCGTCATAGACAGCGCGAACCACTAGATCGGCACCGCGTACATTGTCGCCACCCGCGAAGATCTGCGGATGGCTGGTCTGGTGCGGCAGCGCGCCGCCAGCTCCAGTAATGACGCGACCGGACTTGTCCAGCGCCACGCCATGCGAGCGCAGCCAATCCGGCGGACTCGGCAGGAAGCCAAACGACTGGATGACCACGTCCGCATCGATCACGTATTCGGAGCCGGGCACGTTCTGCGGGCGGAGCCGCCCCGTGCCGTCGTCCACGAGTGCCGTCTCCACCACGCGCACGCCGCGCACGTTGCTGCGCGAGCCACCGAGGATCTCAAGCGGCTGGCGCTGGAACAGGAAGTTCACGCCTTCCTCGCGGCTGTAGTTCACCTCGCGCGCCGAACCGGGCATGTTCGCCTCGTCACGGCGATAGACGCAGGTGACGCTGGCGGCGCCAAGGCGGATCGCCGTGCGGTTGCAGTCCATGCCTGTGTCACCGCCACCGAGTACCACCACGTGCTTGCCGCGGAAGTCGAAAGCCGGCGACGGCGACTCGTCGCGCAACAGGCGTTCGGTATTGCCGATAAGGAAAGGCAGCGCGTCATGCACGCCGTGCAGTTCGCGTCCCGGCAACTGCGCGTCGACATAGGTATAGGCACCGGTGCCCACGAACACCGCATCGTACTCGTCTAGCAACTGGCCGAATTCGATGTCACGCCCCACATGGCGGTTGAGCAGGAAGCGTACGCCCATGCCTTCCAGCAACTGGCGCCGCGTGCGCACCACGCCCTTGTCCAGCTTGAACGGCGGAATACCGAAGGTCAGTAGGCCGCCAATCTCACTCTGACTGTCATACACATCCGCTGCGATGCCGGCGCGGCGCAGACGATCAGCACAAGACAGACCGGCTGGTCCCGCACCGATGATGGCGACGCGCTTGCCGGTCTCGTGCACGGCGGAAAGATCGGGCTGCCAGCCCTGGCGCAACGCTTCGTCCGTCACCCAACGCTCGATGCTACCGATGGTCACCGCACCGAACGCGGTCTGCTCCAGCGTACAGGAGCCTTCGCACAGACGATCCTGCGGGCACACGCGGCCACAGATTTCCGGCAGCGGATTGGTTTCGTGCATCAGTGTGGCCGCTTCCATCAGGCGGCCTTCCTGCACCAGCTTCAGCCAGTTCGGGATGTAGTTATGCACCGGGCAGGCGTGCTCGCAGTACGGGTTACCGCAATCGATGCAACGCTCCGCCTGCGTGCCCGCCTGCTCCGAGCCGAAGTCGCCGGAAATCTCACCGTAGCCAAGCACGCGAATGGACACGGGCACGGTACGCGGTGTCTGTCGCTGGACGTTGAGGAACTGAAACGTCTTGTCGCTCATGCCGCGCTCCTCAGTTCATCAGCGAGCGCAGCCAGGCTTGCCGCCTTCGGTTTCACCAGCCAGAACTTGTATTGCAAGCCGCGGAAGTCCGCGAGGATGCGGCGCCCCCAGTCGCTGCCCGTCAGCTCCACATGCCGAGCCACAAGCCCGCGCAGGTGCTGCATGTAGTGCTCCATGCCTTCGGGCGAGATGCGCAGGATATCCACCAACTCGTGGTTGTAGCAGTCCACGAAGGTGCGCTCGATATCCAGCACGTAGGCGAAGCCACCCGTCATACCCGCGCCGAAGTTGAGGCCCACCTTGCCGAGCACGGCGACAACGCCGCCGGTCATGTATTCGCAGCAGTGATCGCCCGCGCCCTCCACTACCGCCAGCGCGCCGGAATTGCGCACGGCGAAGCGCTCACCCGCGCGCCCTGCGGCGAATAGCTCGCCGTCGGTGGCGCCATACAGGCAAGTGTTGCCGATGATGGACGCGTCCTGGCTGGCGAACGGCGAATCCGCCGGTGGGCGCACCACGATACGGCCGCCCGCCATGCCCTTGCCGACGCCATCGTTCGCCTCACCAACGAGGTCGATATGCACGCCGCCCGCGTTCCACGCACCCAGGCTCTGGCCCGCCGCACCACGTAGTTTGAGCTGGATGGGCTTCAGGTCCATGCCGTGGTCGCCATAACGGCGCGCCACTTCGCCAGACAGGCGTGCACCGATGGCGCGATCCGTGTTGAGAATGTCGAACGCGAATTCACCACCGGTACGGTCGATAATCGCGCCGCGCGTGGCCTCATCGATACGCGTCGCCAACGCCGCTTCGTCGCGCATCGGGTTGCGCGGCAACGTACAGGCAAAATCGACGCTCGATCCCAGGGTGCCATGGCCGAGCAGTGGCGCGAGATCCAGTTTGTGCTGGACGGGCGTGGTGCCATCCACCTGTTCCAGCAGGTCGGCGCGGCCGATGATCTCGCTCAGGCTACGCACCCCCAGCTTGGCCAGATGCGCGCGCACGTCTTCGGCGACAAAGCCGAAGTAGTTCATCACCATCTCGGGCAGGCCGGTGAAGTGCTCCTTGCGCAGCACGGGGTGCTGCGTGGCAACGCCGGTGGCGCAATTATTGAGGTGGCAGATGCGCAGGTACTTGCAGCCCAGCGCCACCATCGGCCCCGTGCCGAATCCAAAACTCTCCGCGCCGAGCATCGCCGCCTTGATCACGTCGAGCCCGGTCTTCAAACCACCATCGGTCTGCAGGCGCACACGGCCACGCAAATCGTTGCGGCGCAGCGTCTGCTGCGTTTCGGCCAGACCCAATTCCCACGGTGTACCCGCGTACTTGATGGAAGTGAGCGGGCTCGCGCCGGTGCCGCCATCGTGGCCGCTGACGGTGATCAGATCAGCACCCGCCTTCACCACGCCTGCCGCCACGGTGCCCACGCCTGCATGGCTGACCAACTTCACTGAAATCAACGCCTCAGGATTCACTTCCTTGAGGTCGTGAATCAACTCAGCGAGATCTTCGATGGAGTAAATGTCGTGATGCGGTGGTGGTGAGATCAGGCCGATACCGGGCTTGGCGTAGCGCAGCCGCGCAATGGTGCTGTCTACCTTGTGGCCTGGTAGCTGACCACCCTCGCCCGGCTTGGCGCCCTGCGCGATCTTGATCTGCAGCACTTCGGCGTTGACCAGGTATTGCGGCGTGACACCGAAGCGGCCCGAAGCGACCTGCTTGATCTTGGACATCTTTTCGGTGCCGTAGCGCGCGGGGTCTTCACCGCCCTCGCCAGAGTTACTGCGCGCGCCGAGGCGATTCATGGCAATGGCAAGCGCTTCGTGCGCCTCGGGCGACAGCGCACCCAGCGACATGCCGGCCGAATCGAAGCGACGCAGGATGCTTTCGGCGGATTCGACTTCTTCGATAGGCAGTGCCTCGCCCAACGGGCGCGGCGACAGCAGGTCGCGCAATGCCGACGGTGGACGATGGTCGACAAAATTCGCGTAGGCGCGATAGTCGGCCGGGCTGCCCGTGCGTACAGCCTTCTGCAACGTGCCAATCACGTCCGGGTTGTACATGTGGTATTCGCCACCGTACACGAACTTATAGAGGCCACCGGCGCGCAATGGCGAGGCGTCGCTCCATGCCTCGGCGGCGAGCACTTGCTGGTCATGCTCGAGTTCGGCGAAGCCCGCGCCGCCGACGCGCGAGGGCGTACCGGGGAAGCAGAGCTCCACCACTTCCGGCGAAAGGCCCACGATCTCAAACAACTGCGCACCGCGATAACCCGCCACCGTTGAGATGCCCATCTTCGACAGGATCTTCATCAGACCCTTGCGGATGCCGCGGCGGTAACTGCGACCGATCTCGAAACGGTCGCTGTCGATATGGCCTTCGCGCCCGAGCTCGAACAGGCTCTGGTAGGCCAGCCATGGATAGATCGCGGTGGCACCGAAGCCCAGCAAGCAGGCGAACTGGTGCGGATCGCGTGGCGTCGCTGTTTCCACCAGGATGTTGCATTGACATCGCAACGCCTGGTCGATCAGGTGTGCGTGCACCGCCCCAACCGCCAACAGCGAATGGATGGGCAGCAGGCCCTTCTGCGGATAACGATCGCTGAGGAACACCAACTGGCAACCCTCGCGCACCGCGTTCTCTACCTCGCGGCAGAGACGGTGCAGTGCAGCTTCCAGTCCCTCTTCCGGCGCGTACATCAGGTCGAAGCGCGGCGTGCCCGCGTACTGCGGAAGCGCGAGCAACTGGCGCAGCTTGCGTTGCGAGAGCACTGGTGAGTTGATCAGGATCTGCTTCGCGTTCTCCGGCGTGAGGTCGAACACGTTCGACTCCGGACCGATCTGCGTCACCAACGACATCACCAGCTTTTCGCGCAGCGGATCGATCGGCGGATTGGTGACCTGAGCGAAGCCCTGGCGGAATCGGTCGAACAGCGGACGCACCTGACGCGACATGGCGGCAATGGGTGTGTCGTCACCCATGGAGCCCGTGGCTTCTTGCTCCAGCTCCACCATGGCCTTGAGCACGGTTTCGCGCTCTTCGCGTGAGAGGCCATAGAGCTTCTGGTAGCGACGCAGTTCTTCAGTCGGCAACGGCTCGGCGGCAAGCGACGGATCGATCAGATCCGATTCCAGATAGCTCACGCCGGCACGCAGCCAATCACGAAACGGCGCGCGCTGGCGATTGATGTCGTCGATGTCGGCATCGCGTAGTAGGCGATGTTGCTTCAGGTCCACCGCGATCATCTCGCCCGGCGCGAGGCGGCCCTTGGCGACGACCTGCGACGAAGGCACGTCCCATAGGCCAGCTTCGGAGGCGACGATGAGGTGGTTGTCCGCCGACAATGCCCAGCGCGCCGGACGCAGGCCGTTGCGATCCAGCGTGCAGGCGGCGTAATGGCCGTCGCACATCACCAGACCCGCCGGGCCGTCCCACGGCTCGCAATGCAGCGCGTAGTACTCGTAGAACGCGGCAAGGTCTTCGTCGATACCCTCGCGCGCGGCGAAGGCGGGCGGCACGAGTACGCGCATGGCGGTCAACAGATCCAGACCGCCGGCGATCAACACTTCCAGCGCGTTGTCGAGGCTTTCCGAGTCCGAGCCCGTCTGGCGAACCAGTGGCCCGATGTCGGTCAGATCCAACAACGGCGAATGCAGGATCGATTCGCGCGACTGCATCCAGCGGCGATTGGCGCGGATAGTGTTGATCTCGCCGTTGTGCGCCAGCAAGCGGAATGGTTGCGCCAGGCGCCACTGCGGCGTGGTGTTGGTGGAGAAGCGCTGATGGAACACCACGGCATCGGCGCTCAACGCCGGATGCGCGAGATCAGCAAAGACCTCACGCAGCCGTCCGGGTGCAGCCATCGCCTTGTAACCGATGACCTGCGCGGACAGCGTGACCACATAGAAATGTTCGTCATTCACCAACGCGGTTTCGGCGCGCCGACGCGCGCGGAACAAGGCGCGTTCGAACACGCCATCGTCCATCGACGACGCAGGCTCCACAAAGATTTGGCGCACATGGGGTTTCGCTGCGGCTGCAAGCGGACCGCACGCCTCGGCATTCACGGCCACCTCGCGCCAGCCCGCTACGTGCAGGCCTTCCTCGCGCAGGTGATGTTCCAACGCCGACACGGCTGCATCGCCACCATGGGGATCAAGGAACACCACGCCTGCGGCAAAGCGCTCGCCGACCGCAATGCCCGCCTCGTCGGCCAGTGCTTTCAACCAGTCCAGCGGGCGATGAAAGAGCACGCCGCAGCCGTCACCGCTCACGCCATCTGCGTTCACACCACCGCGGTGGGAAAGTTTGGCTAGCGCATCGAATGCGGTATCCACTACCCATGCGCTCGCTCGGCCGTCGATCTGTGCCACCAGACCAAAACCGCAGCTGTCGTGCTCGAACGCAACGTCGTAAAGCGTCGCCGGACCTGCTTGCGCCATCTCGCCTCCCCAGGCCGATGGTGGGAGACACGTCGTCCCAACGGAGCCGAAGGCGCCGCTGTCACGCATCCATAGTGTGGGTTTGACTAAAGCACAGTTTGGTGCGTCGCGTCAAAGACATCTTTACGTCTAAATGAAAGTTTCAGATGGAAGTGTTTTCTTGTCTCGCGAGACAAATATCGCGATGCGGTGCGCGACGCGTCGATCCATAGTGGTGGCAGGCATGCGCGCCATCGATCGACACGGCGCGTACGACTTGCATCGCACAGGGCATACCAGTGATCGCATCAGCGTTGCGATGAAGAGCACATGACCAGGACCCGTGGGCGGCGTTGCCCGGCTCGCGCGCCATCACGGCGCTCTGTGATAATCAGCCGATGCCCATACCAGTCCTCCGTGCCCGCCCCCTCGTCTGCGCCATCTCCGGCGTCCTCGTCCTTGCCCTCGGCACGGCGACCCCATCTGCCTGGGCGCTGCAGGACAACAAGGCCAAGTCCGACAAGGCCGAGCAGGTCGATGCCCAGAAGAAGCTCTCGGACGTGCGCAGCAAGATGGAGGCACTGGCCAAGGAACAGGCCGAGACCGCCTCCAAGCGCGACAGCGCCACCGCCGAGCTAGCCAAGCAGGCCAATGCCGTGGCCGGCGCCGCCAGAGCCGTGCGCGACACCGACACCCAGCTGGCCACCAAGCAGAAAGAGCTGAGCGACCTGGAGGCCCAGCGCGCCGAGTTGCAGAAGAATCTGGAGGGTCAGCGTGCTGCCATCGCCGACCTGCTGCGCGCCACCTATGCGCTGGGGCGCGGTTCCGACCTGCGGCTGCTGATGGGTGACGACGATGTTGCCCGCATCGCCCAGGCGCTCGCCTACTCCAAGTATTTCCAGGAAGACCGCGTGGCCCGCGTGCAGAAGCTGATGGGCGACCTGGCCCACCTGCAGGATCTGGAAACCCAGATCACCGCCCAGCAGCAGGCCCTGCAGACGGCGCGCGCCGAACGCGCGACGCAGGCCAAGGCGCTGGAACAGCAGCGCTCTAGCCAAGCCAAGCTGGTGGCCGACACCGACGCCCAGTACAAGGATCAGGCCAGCAAGCTGGCCGCATTGAAGCAGAACGAGGCCTCGCTGAACTCGCTGGTGGCCACACTGCAGAAGGCCATCGACGAGGCCGCGCGTGAGGCCGAGCGCGCCGCCAAGGCGAATGAAGGCAAGGCCGCACCGCCTGTAGGCAAGGGCTTGGCGAATATCCGCGGTAACTTGCCCTGGCCCGCGCCCGGCCCGGTCAACACCTATGGCGCTGGCGTACTCATCAAGGCGCCGGGGGGTAGCGAGGTGAAGGCGGTAGCCTCCGGGCGGGTGGTCTATGCCGCCTTCCTGCGCGGCTACGGCATGCTGGTCATCGTCAGCCATGGCAGCGGCTGGATGAGCATGTACGGCAACAACGAGACGATCCTGCACGGCGTGGGCGATCAGGTCAGCGCTGGCGAGGCCGTCGGCACGGCCTCTGCCCCCACCGGGGTCAATACCGGTGTGTATTTCGAGCTGCGGCAGAACAACTCGCCTGTGGACCCGCGCACATGGCTGGGAAAAAAGGGTTAATCCGACATTGACGCCAGCTACGCAGCGTCGCACGCTAATCTCTGTAGCGTATTGAATTTTGGCGACATCCGGCGGTCGAACGGCCATGTGGTCCCGCCGCCGGGCCCGCCCCCACAAGCTTCACCGGAGTCCCCCATCCATGCGGTTTTCCACCTTGAGCCTGGCCGTTCTGCTGCTGGCGGCGCCGCTGGCGCAGGCGCAGACCGCGCCGACCACCAGCCAAGGCGCCAAGCCGACCACTGGTGCCTCGCCGGCCTCGGCCTCGTCCGTGCCCGACCAGGTGGACCTGGACGATGTGCGCAACTTCAGCCGCGTCTACGAGATCGTCCGCCAGGCTTACGTGGAGCCGGTGGACAACAAGACCCTGATGAAGGCCGCCATCAGCGGCATGCTCAGCGGCCTGGACCCCCATAGCGAATATCTCGACAAGGACGGCCTGGCCGAACTCAGCGAAGACACCACCGGCCAGTACGGCGGCCTCGGCATTGAAGTGCTGCAGGTGGACGGCACGCTACGCATCATCGCCCCTATCGACGACACCCCCGCCTCGCGCGCCGGCATCAAGCCGGGCGACACCATCGTGAAGATCGATGGCAAGACGGTGGAGCCGGAAAACATCGACGACATGTTCAAGGCATTGCGCGGTGACCCTGGCAGCAAGGTCACGCTTACCATCCTGCATGAGAAAAGCGACAAGCCCATCGACATGCCGCTGGTGCGCGAGAAGATCTCCGTCACCAGTGTAAAGACGCGCGAGATCGAACCCGGCTACGCCTATATCCGCATCAGCCAGTTCCAGGACGACACCGCACCTGACCTGGAGAAGAAGCTCGGCGAACTGATCCGCAAGAACGGCCCGCAGAAGGGCGCCATCCTCGACCTGCGCTCCAACCCGGGCGGCCTGCTCACCGCCGCCGTCGGCGTAAGCGACGATTTCCTCAACTCCGGCACCATCGTCACCACGCGCGGCCGCCTGCAGGATTCCAACCTCAGCTTCGAAGCGCACGCAGGCGACCTGCTCAATGGCGCGCCGATGGTGGTACTGGTGGACAACGGCACTGCGTCGGCAGCCGAGATCGTCTCCGGTGCGCTGAAAGACAACCATCGCGCACTGATCGTCGGTCGCCGCACCTTCGGCAAAGGCGTGGTGCAGACCGTACTGCCGCTGGACAACGACCACGCGGTGAAGATCACCACCGCGCGCTACTACACACCCAACGGCACCTCCATCCAAGCCGAAGGCATCAAGCCCGACATCGCCCTCGCCGATCTCGCGGTGAACAAGGCGGACAGCGCCCCCTCCCTGGTCAGCTCCGAAGCCGACCTGCCGAACCACCTTGCCAACGAGGATGGGACGTCGAAGGGCAAAGACATCGACAACGATGGCAGCGCGGAGAATGCCAAGCTGGCGACGCAGGATTACGCGTTGTCGCAGGCGTTGAATGTGTTGAAGGGGTTGGCGCTGAATCGCTCTACGTATGCTGTTCCGGCAGCGGCGCCGACGAAGCATTGATTGGCTAGTACCCGGTAACTCTGGAGTACACGGAACACCCACGCTTTTCTCCCTCTCCCCTACGGGGAGAGGGTTGGGGTGAGGGGTGGGTGCTCGCCTCAGCATTTCATCTTTGTCGTCATCCCTGCGAAGGCAGGGATCCAGTGACTTTTCGTGGGATTGTCGCGCTACGGCAATCTGGCTCGCCTGCGGCGGGCTTTCGACCTCCTACCGGAGGCCGAGTCACTTTTCTTTGCTTGCCCAAAGAAAAGTAACCCAAAGAAAGGGCACCCCCACTTGGCGCTGGCCGATAAAGCCGGCCAGTTCGTGAGGGGCGGCCGGGCTTTTCGACAGGGCTCCTGCCCTGGCGAAAAGGAATCGGCATCCATGCCGATCCCCCTGCGGGCCTTTTCGTCCACCCCTCACCGCCGCACAGGGGGCCCGAAGGTCAAAAGCGCCGAGCCCACGGCTCGTGCTGCTTCGCTGCACATCGCGCTGACTCGGAGAGGAATTGAAGCGGGCTTTGCTACGTTTTCCGAGACTGGGGCTAGATAGAGCTCGCGCTAGGCTTCCCCACCGCTGTGGAGAACTCGTTACCTAGCGGCATCGTCTCTCTCTTCCGCCCTGACTTTGCGCGCTAGAGCAGGAACAACGCCACCTGCGGCGATGCGATGTGCAGCAAAGCTGCACGAGCCGTCTGCTTGTTGCTTTTGATCTTCCAGGGCCCCGTATGAGGCGGCGGGCGGGTGGAGAAAAGGCCCGCAGGGGAATCGGCACGGATGCCGATTCCTTTTCGCCGGGGCAGGAGCCCCGTCGAAAAGCCCGGAACCCGCACGCGTACCTGGAGGGCAAAGCCCGGAAGGCGACTCATCCGGGGGGCCCTTTCTTTGGGTTACTTTTCTTTGGGCAAGCAAAGAAAAGTGACCCGGACTGCGGCAGCAGTTCGGAAGCCCGCCGCAGGCGAGCCAGGTCGCTATATCGCTAAAACCAAACACAGAGGCTCTGGAGCCCGGCCCTTGCCCCCTTTTGTGGGGTACGCCGGGATGACGACTAAAGATGAAACAGTGAGGCGAGCATCCAACCCTCTCCCCAAAGGGGCGAAGGAGCAAAAGCGCCAGCGGTAACCAAAACTAAAACCCGATCTCCGGCACCAATCCCGCCAAATGCCCCGCCAGCGGATCCTCCCGCCCCAGCAACTCAAACCCCTCGTACTCAAACCCAGGCGCCACCAAACAGGTGGCCAACGCATAAGCCCCCAACGGCCGCGCCGCCTGCCACGCCCCCGCAGGCACCACCGTCACCGATTGCATGCAGTCGTGCAGAGGCCCAAGCGTGCAACGCTCCAACCGGTTCGTTGCGGAGTGATAGATCAGCAACTCCAGCGGCGCGCCTTCGACGAAATGCCAGGCTTCTTCGGCATCCACGCGATGCCAGCTGCTGGACTGCCCCGCTTCGAGTAAATAGTGGATAGCGCTCATCGCATGGCGCTCGCCGCCGTCCGCGCCCTTGGGCGGATGGAAGCGGTGGTAGTGGCCACCTTCGACGTGCGGCTGCAACCGCAGCGAGGTTTTCAGTTCCTCGATGCGGGCGGCCGTGTCGCTCATACGGTCTTCTCAGTCTTGGACGGGTTGATCAGCCAGCGCACCGCCAACAGACCGAGCTCGTAGAGCAGGCACATAGGAATGGCCAGCATGATCATCGAGGTGATGTCGGGCGGCGTGATGAAGGCCGCGATGGCGAAGGCACCCACGATGGCGTAGCGGCGGGAGTTGCGAAGTTGCTCCAGGTTCACCACGCCAATCGCAGCGAGGATCACTACTGCCACCGGCACCTCGAAGCACAGGCCGAAGGCGAAGAACATCAGCATCACGAAGTCGAGGTAATGCGTGATGTCGGTCATCATCTCCACGCCCTCCGGCGTTACCGCCGTGAGGAAACGGAAAGCCGCCGGCATCACCAGAAAGTACGCGAACGCGCAGCCGAGGTAGAACAGGAACAGCGCCGCCACCAGCAGCGGGCGGGCGAGGCGTTTTTCATTCCGGTACAGGCCGGGGCTCACGAAGGCCCACAGCTGATAGACGATCATCGGCATGCTGATTAACAGCGCCACGTAGAACGCCAGCTTCAGCGGCGTGACGAACGGACTGGCTACCTCGGTCGCGATGAGATGTGCCCCTTGCGGCAGGCGTGCCACCAACGGCGCGGCCAACTCTGCATAAAGGCGGTTGGCGAAGGGCATGAGCACGGCGAGCACGATCAGCACAGTGACGATGGCACGCATCAAGCGCGAGCGCAGCTCGATCAGGTGCGAAAACAGGCCCTGTTCCAGATCGGACTCGGGACCGTCGAGTTCAGGCGCCGCCATGCGGAACTTCCTTGGTCGGGGTGGCGTCGGCGGTGGCAGCGACAGCCGTCTCCGGAGCGATCTCCGCAGCTAATGCCGGCTCTGCGGTCGACGGCGCCGGGCTCGACGGCACGCCAGAGGGGCGCATCTTGCGCAGCGTCTCGTCCAGCTCGGCTTGCGCGGCTTCGGCGCGCGATGCGGCTTCCTTGGCCTGACGGCGGATTTCTTCCACCTGCAGCTCGCGCTCCACTTCAGCGCGTACGCTGTCCCAGCCGGTGCGGATGCGACGCATGAATACGCCCGCCGTACGCGCTGCGTGCGGGAGCTTTTCCGGGCCGAGCACAATCAGCGCAATAAGCGCGAGCAATACCAGCTTGCCGAAGCTGATCTCGATCATGCCGATACGACCCGATTACTTCTGTTCGGTTTCGTGCTGGCTCTGGTTCTGCGTGCTGGCCGGCGGCGGATCGGCATGCAGGCGCTCGCCCGGATCAGCGGACTTTGACGCCTCGTCGCCATCCAGGCCCTTCTTGAAGTCGCGCACGGCGCCGCCCAGGTCGGAACCGATGTTGCGCAGCTTCTTGGTGCCAAAGATCAGCACGACCACGACCAGCAGAATAAGTAGATGGGTGATGCTCATGAAAAGGGACCTCAGGAAGGAAAGCGACGGAACGAAACTGTCACGCTGCCGCGCCGCCGCTCCACATCATCGCTGAGTGTACTCCTCAAGGCGATCCCTGAAATCGACCACCGGCCCCGGAACATTGCTCACGCCGCCCTCGAAGATGCGGCGCGGGGTGATGCCCTTGCCGTAGATGGCCTCGTTAGCGTCGTAGTCGATGCGCAGGGCCGAGCCGTCCAGGGCCACGCCAGCGAACAGGCCGCGCGAGCGGGAATAGGAGTAGATCTCGGCCTTGAAGTCGCTGTCGGTGGACGCCTGGGCGGTACGGCCCACCGGGCCGGCCGCAGCGGCGGCGTCTGCGCCTAGCGTGAATTTGCCGTTGACGATGCTATCCACACCGCGCTGGGTGCGGAACACCAGGATCACGTCGGTGGACGAGGCGCCAGCCTGGAAGCCCACGCTGCCGCCGGTCATGGTGATAAAGCTGGGGTTGGACCAGGTGCCGTCTGCACCCTTGACCGAAATCAGCCCCTCACCACGGCGCCCACCGAACACGAAGCCCACCTTGAGCAGGTCGGGGATCACGGCGATGGCCTTGGCTTCCTTCAGCAGGTCGGTCGGGATCGACTTGTCCGGCGCATCCATGATGTCGTGCAACACGCGCACGGCGTTCTGGGCGCGCACCAGCGGCGGATCCTCTGCGTGGGCAGCCATGGCCGGTACCAGCAGGACCAGGGTAGCGAGCAGCAGGCGATGCAGCGACGTTTTGATCATGACGACTCCTGTGCAGATATTCGGTGTGACGGCCTGCGGCGATACTCGCCACGGCGAGGCCGGAGGCTTGTGGCAGACTCTGCAGCGGTTCTCACCGTCAGTGCCACGATGCCACGCAGCCATGACTATACCGGCGTCGCCGGCCCATCCCGTGACCAGCCCGTTCAGGCTGCAGTGCTCTTGGTGAACCTCGGCACACCGGAAGCGCCCACCGCCAGCGCCGTTCGACCCTATCTCGCCGAGTTCCTGGGCGATCCGCGCGTGATCGACTATCCGCGATGGCTGTGGTGGCTGATCCTGCACGGCGTGATTCTGCGCGTGCGCCCTGCCCGCTCCGCGCATGCGTACCAACGCATATGGACGCCGCAGGGCTCGCCATTGCGCGTGGGCAGCGAGGCACTCGCGGCACGGCTGCAGGAGAAACTGTCCGAGGCCTGCAACGAGCCTGTGCGCGTGGCGTTGGCGATGCGCTACGGTCAACCGTCCGTCCCCGCGCAGATTGAACGACTGCAGCGCGAGGGTGTGCGCCGATTGTTGGTGTTGCCGCTGTATCCGCAGTATTCAGCCACGTCGACCGGCTCGGTGATCGACGCCGTCGCCGAGGCCATGCAATCGCTCCGCTGGCCACCGGAGCTGCGCTTGATCAACGACTACCACGACGATGCAGCGCACATCGAAGCGCTCGCGCGCAGCATCGAACAATGGTGGGCATCGCACGGACGTGGCGACAAGCTGCTGCTCTCTTTCCACGGCATTCCCGAACGTTACGTGCGCGAGGGTGATCCGTATCTCGAACAATGCCAGGCCACCACACGCGCCCTGCGCGAACGACTGGGTCTCGACGAGTCGCAATTGCTGCTGAGCTTCCAATCCCGCGTAGGACGCGAGCCGTGGCTGCAGCCTTATACCGACGCCACGGTGCGCGAGCTGGCTGCGAACGGCGTGCGGACACTGGACGTGGCCTGCCCTGGCTTCGCAGTCGACTGCCTGGAGACGCTGGAAGAGATCGCCATGCAGAACCACGACTTCTTCCGCGAGGCCGGTGGCCATGAGTTGCGTTACATCCCCGCGTTGAACGACTCGCCCGTGCAGGTCGACAGCCTCACCGCACTGGTCATGCGTCATGCGGGCGGCTGGAAGGAATTCGCACCGCGCTCCGGTGCCGCACAATGAGCGGTCCGATCGAACGCGAGGTGCGCCTGTCGCACCTGCGCCTGAGCGCGCAGGTCTGGGGCAACGAGGGCGCACCGCCACTGCTGGCACTGCATGGCTGGCTCGACAATGCGTGGAGCTACGCGCGCCTCGCGCCGCTGCTGGCCGAACGCTGGCAGGTGATCGCACTGGAACTGCCAGGCCATGGTCACTCCGACCACCTGCCACCCGGCATGTCCTATCACTTCGTGGACTACGTGCGCTCGGTGCTCGGTGCCATCGACGCGCTAGGACTGGAACGTTTTCACTTGATGGGTCATTCGCTGGGCGCCGGCATCGCCTCGCTGGTGGCTGCCGCCCAACCGGAACGCATCGACCGCCTGTTGCTCATCGAAGGCCTCGGCCCCATCGCGGATGACGGCCACCACACGCTGCGTCATTTCCGCGATGCCATGGCGAGCTCGGCCACTGGGCGCTCGTTGCGCGCGTTCCCGACCATCGACATGGCCATCAGCGCCCGCACCATGGCCAGTGGCCTACCGGCCGACCAGGCACGCCCCATCGTGGAGCGGGGCCTGCGCAAGACCGAACACGGCTGGCACTGGCGCAGCGACGCGCGGGTCAACCGCCCCTCCTCCATCCGGCTCGCAGAAACGCAGGTACACGCCTTGTTGCGTGGTATCGAAGCGCCAACGGCGCTGCTGCTCGCACAACCGGACACGCCCTATCTGCCCGGACTGCGCATGCGCGAGCGTGCCGATTGCGTGGGTGACCTCGCCATGACGCACATGGAAGGTGGCCATCATCTGCACCTCGAGCACCCGGATGCCGTCGCCGCGTGGGCAAATGCGCATCTGGATGGCCGCACAGGCTGAATCTATCGCAGCCTGACCGACGGCACATGCTCCTACGCCCAAGCGGCCTAGACTGTCGCCATGCGACATCTACAGCGCGCCAACTACGGCCAGCCCGAGCAACTACGGCAACTGGGCGGCCTGCAGGTCTCTGCGACGCCTTACGCAGGTGACAGCGCGTTGCCTTGGCATGAGCATGACGAGGCGTATCTATGCCTGGTTGCTGCAGGCGGCTACACACAACAGTCGAGCAACGACGAACTGGAGTGCCAGCCGGGCTTGCTGCTGACACATCCGCAAGGGCACCGGCATGCGAACCGCTTCGGTCCGTCGGGTGCACGCTGTATCAGCATTTTTCTCGGCGAACCGGCGAGCAATGGCGTGACACGCCTGTTGGGCGATCACCGTCCGCTACGCCTGCCGGATGCAGACCGCCTGCTCGCACGCATCGAGCGCGAATTGCGCGCGACAGATGACGCCGCCGCACTGGCGCTCCATTCCGCCGTACTGGAGCTCGTCGCCCTCGCCTGCCGCGCTGGCGACGAACGTCGTCCGGCGTGGTTGCAACGTGTGCTCGAGCGCCTGCACGACGATCCGCTCGCCGCGCCATCGCTGCACGAACTGGCCGCGCTGGCTGGCGTGCATCCGGCACACCTGGCTCGTAGTTTCCAGCGAGCCAAAGGTGTCTCGGTCGGTGAGTACCAACGTGGATTGCGCATCGTGCTCGCGCGGGAAGCGCTGATTGACAGCCACCGCTCCATCGCCGAGATCGCTGCCAGCACCGGCTTCAGCGATCAGAGCCACTTCGCGCGGGTGTTTCGCCGCACGACCGGTCTAACGCCTCGCGAATTCCGACAGAACTGCAAATCGCGTCCCGTTCCGTCAATGGCATCCTAGATCGGGTCCAGGCGCCCGGGCACCATGGCACCCAATCCCACGGAGCCATCACATGCCACTCTCCACTTCCCGCATCCATGGCCTTGCGTTGGCTTGCCTTGGCCTGTTCCCGGCACTGGCCATGGCGGCCTCCACCGGCGGCGATGCCACCGCATCACTGCAGGAACTTCGCCAGGCTTATGGTGGCGATCACTGGAACACCATCGGCTCGTTGTTGTTGGACGGCAGGCAGACCAGTGACGGCCTGACCGGCGAACTGCATACGGCGGTCGACTTGCGCACGGGTTATTACGCAAGCCGTCAGCGCAACGCCGTGTTTGCCAGCGCCGACGGCTACGACGAGGCTGGCCGCTGGCATCAGGACATCTCCGTTCTGGTGCATCCCTACGATTCGGATGAAGCGAAGGCCGTCGCGATCAGCGAGAGTTGGCTACGCCGCTTCGGTTTCCTGCGCACCGACGACACTCACTTCAATCCCCTCCCCGATGCCTACGAGAACGACCGCCGCTATATCCGCCTCGAAGCCACACCCCATGGCGGCCGGAGCATCACCTTATGGATCGACTCGGCCACGCATCGGCTTGATCGTGCAATGTGGAAGAGCTCCTTTCTGACGGTGACCCAGCGCTATAGCGACTATCGCGACGTCGCCGGACTGCAGCTTCCCTTTGATGTCCGTACGTCGGCGACCACCAACAGCGGCACCCAGGATGGAGACGAGCAGGAAACGGTGGAACGCTACCAAGCGCTACCCGCCGTCCCGGCGCAAGCACTGCAACGGCCTGACGGCACAGTGCGCGATGTAAGCATGCTGCACGGCGCCAGTCGCGCAGTCAGTCCCATGCAGTTGGAAGGCGGCGCCCTGCTGATCCACGTCAGTATCAACGGGAAAGGCCCGATGCCTTTCATACTGGACACGGGTGGTCACGCGATTCTCACCGATGATGCGGCGAAGAAACTTGGCCTCACCAGCACGGGTAAAGGTGTCAGCACCGGCTCGGGCCCGGGCTCGATGACAACCGCGTACACCCAGGTGCAGCACCTCACCATCGGCGACGCCGACGTCAAAGATCTGACCTTTCTGGTGATGCCTTACCCGTACTCATTCTATGAGCGGGGCACGCGCGAACCCATCGCCGGCATTCTGGGATTGGAGATCTTCGAGCGCTTCGCCGTGACCTTCGACTACGACAAACAGCAATTGATACTGCAGCCCTTTGATCATGGCCAGGCACCCGCAGAGGGCGAAGGTTCGCCAGTAACGCTGCGCTTTACGGACGATATGCCCTTGGTATCTGCATCCCTGGATGGCAAGCAGGGCATGTTCGGCGTCGACACCGGCAACTCGGGCTACACACTGGTGTTCCCGCAATGGGCAGAACGCGAAGGCCTAGCGACGCGCTACCTCAAAGGTGTCCCCGTATCCGGCGGGGGCGTGGGTGGAAGTTTCGTGTCGCGCTTCTCGCATGCGCGCTCATTGCAACTTGGCGACCAGCAGGTGAGCCCCGCACTGGCCCAGTTGACGCCGCCCGACGCGGGCGCGACAGGCAACCCCACCGAAGCGGGAAATATCGGCCAGGATGTACTGGCGCGTTTTACCGTGCACTTCGACTACCGCCGCCAGCGCATGTATCTGCAGTCGCGTGAAGTTGCCTCACATTGGCAGTACGCAACGGCAGGTCTGCGTGCCAACCGGAGCGCCGAGCAGCGCGATCGGCTGAAAGTAAGCTGGGTGGTACCTGACAGCCCCGCGGCAGCGGCTGGCTTGAAGCAAGGCGACGAGATCGTGGCCGTCAATGGCAAACCCGCCGCGGAGATCAGCAGCTACGATCTTCGCGATGAGGTGAATCACCGCGAAGAAGGTGCGCCCTTGTCACTCACACTCGCTGACGGCCGTATCCTGACCATGCGACTACGGGACATCGCACCGCGCTGAAGCGCATTTGAATCACGACGACCGACGGCGAACCGTGACTCCGGCTCGCCATCGGTCAACGGATACCTTAGGGCTTCGTGAGGCCCAATACATCGGTCCCCTGCTCGAACGTGATGTCCACCGGGATCTTCGCCTGGTCCAGTCGCTTGAGATCACCTGCGAGCGTCGCATCGACGTTGCCCATGCTATCGGTGAGCTTCTTGGCTGCGTCGTAGTCGCCATCACCCTGGATGGTGAGCAGCTTGGCGGAGAGTGCGTTCATTGCCGCTGTCATCTTGTCGAAGTCCACGCGGTAACGCCCGGTGGCGGGGTCGCGAGTGAATGCGCCCTGCTGCTGGAAGAAGTTGAAGCGCACCATGTTCGCCTTGGCGTGCGCATCGCTGGCGCCGAAGCGCACCGAACGTAAAATACCGGCGAGGAAGGTGACGTAGTTGTCCATCAACTTGGACTTATCCAGCTCGCCCTTGTCGGCCAGCTTAGTGACCATGTAGAGGCCAAGGATGTCGGCCTTGCCCTCCTCGAAACTCGAGGCCTGATCCTTCAATGCCGTGCGCACCATGCCCTTGCCGTCGAGCGTGTTCTTGATGCCCAGGCCATGCGCGACTTCGTGGAACATGGTGTTCTCGAAGAACGCATCAAAGGTGAGATGCGATTGCTGGTCGTCGGCAATCAGCTCCTTCGCGATGGGCAACATGATCTTGTCGAACTTCGCCTGCATCACGTTCTCCAGCTGCAAGCGGCGCGTGCCCTTCTTGAGCTGCACTTCCTCGTCATTGGGAAGATTGATGGCGATGGTCTTGGCGCCAACGTTGGCGTCACCGGCGTAATACACGGCAAAGTAAGCATTGAGGTCTGCGTCGGAACCCGGCTTCTCGGCCTTGTACTTGTCATCCACCGGCAGCTCGCGCTGCAGATCCGGCAGGTACTTGGCGAAGCGGGCAAGCTTGGTGCTCCACGCTTGATCCTTCACCAGCACGTAGCTTTCGTAGCTGGCCTTATAGCCAAACAACTGGTCCTCGTAGGTCTCAATGGGACCAATCACGATGTCGACGGGGTTGTTCTTCATCGACATCCAAGCGAAATCGCTGGGACGGTAATCGTCACTCAGCAGCGCGTCGGCACGCTTCTTCAGGTAGCCCGCGAATTCCTTGTCCGCTGACAGATCCGCCGCCTGACGCAGCAAGCCGGCAGCGCGTTCCAGATCAGCCTTATAGGCCTCGTGATAGGGCACGGTCACCAATTGGTTCTGCGCGTCACGACGCAACAGCGTGTAGAGCCCTGCTTTGTCCTTAAGGTCGGCCTTGTCGAACTCGTCCTTGGTCATGTCGGCCGGGTAGAACTGCGCCCCCGCCGGGCGCGGACCAACACCGGCAACAAACGGCTGGTCATTGTCCAGGCGATCCCACGGGCCGTAGTTGATCTCAGCGAAACGACGCGTGACCTCGTCGGGAATTCGCGCCATCAACGCGGCCTTGTCGCCCCACGACTGCTGCCAGTAGATGTCATTGGTGACGTCCGCCGCTTCGATCAGCAACGCGATCATCTGCTTCTGCTTGTCATCGAAACTGGAGAGGTCGGCGGTGAGCTTCACCGATGCATAGTTGGCGATGCGCTGCGCGGCGATGTCCTCATCAGTGGACGGCGGCGGCACGGCGGTTGCCGTGCTGGCAGGCGCTGGGGCTGTGGCCTGCGTGGCCGGCGCGTTGCTGTCGTGGGAGCTGCAGCCGGCCAGGATGGCGATGAGGCTCAGGGCGAGGAGGTGGCGGCGCATGGGCGTTTCTCGGCGGAGGAAAGCGTCATGGTAGCGCGGGGTGCGAGGGGCGCGTTGCGGGGTGGCGTTGGTACGCTGGCGCGGCCTTTTGCTTTGCTGTCTTCCTGGTGAGAACCAGGGGTCCCGTTTCCGTATCGCCTGTTTGTCACGCTACCGCGACCCGCAGCGATGCGATGTGCAGCGAAGCTGCACGAGCCGTCCGCTTTCGCTTGTGACCTTCGGGCCCCCTGTGCGGCGGTGAGGGGTGGACGAAAAGGCCCGCAGGGGGATCGGCAGGGATGCCGATCCCTTTTCGCCAGGGCAGGATGCCCTGTCGAAAAGCCCGGCCGCCCCTCACGAACTGGCCGGCTTCACCGGCCAGCGCCAAGTGGGGTGCCCTTTCTTTGGGTTACTTTTCTTTACTCCGGGCATCCTGCCCTCCGCCCTTCGGGCCGGCTTCGCCGTTCGCACGCGCTCCTGCGCGTGCGTGGGCAAGCAAAGAAAAGTGACTCGGCCTCCGGCAGGAGGTCGAAACGGCCGCTGCGTAAGCGGCCAGGTCGCCGTATCGCTAAAACCAAACACCGAGGCTCTGGATCCCGGCCTGCGCCGGGATGACGGCAATGATGAAACGGTGACGCGAGCACCCGCTCCCTCACCCCAACCCTCTCCCCGAAGGGTAGAGGGAACAGACCTGAGGCGTTCAGCGTGCCTCGCGCTTACCCAGCACCCGCTCTCTTCCCGGGATATACAAAAACACCCCCTTCAACATCAAAAGAAACACAACAAAACATCACCCCGAAATCGCCAACCTCTCCGACTGATACAACCGCACCGTCGCCAACACCCCAATCAACGCCGCCACCAAACTACCCGCCAGACACAAACCAAGCTGCTCCGTAGTCACACCATCACCGCGCAGCAACTGCATGATGCCCAAGTGCTGGCCCAGCAACGGCACCGCATACATCCAACCCTGCGCCTTGATAGGCATAGTGGAAAGCAGAATGCTCGGCAGCACCGGCACGAACATCAGCAGCGACAAGTAAGTCTGCGCCTCGCGATAGCTCTTGGCGAAAGCCGCAACCATCGATTGCAAAGCCGCCAGCAACGCAATCAACGGCACCATCAGCAACAACACTTGCCCACTGAAGCGCGGACCGAGATCCAGCTCCATACCGAGCCTCTCCGTCGGGATAAACGGCCCCACCACGCCAAACGCCAACAAGCTGATCAGCAGACTCGCCGCAGAGAACGTGCAGATCGCCGCCAGCTTGCCCGCGAGAATCTTCCAGCGCGGCACCGGATTGGCAAACAAGGGCTCGAGCGACTGACGTTCGCGTTCGCCCGCGGTGAGATCGATCGCCAGATACATGCCACCCATGAACACCGTGAGCACGAAGAAGTACGGCAGGATCGAGAACATCAGCGCCGCGCGCGCCTGCGCCGTGGCCTGATCGCGCCTGGCGGCTTGTACCGGCCACGCGGTGCTAGGCGAGAGCCCGCGCGACACTAGGCGCATGGCACCCTGCTGGCGTGCGTAGCCTTCCACCACTTGTGACACGCGCTCCAACGCGGCATTGGCATCGCGCTGCGAGGAGTCATAGATCAGCTCAACCTGCACGGCCTCACCCTTGCGCCAGGCGGTAGCGTAATCCGGCGAAATGCGCAGCACGACGTCGGCGTCCTGCCTGCGCACGGCGAGCTCCGGATTGTCGATCGACGTCTTGGGCACGATGCCATCCGCCTTCAGCGCATTAATCAGGTTCGGGGCATTCTCGGCACCAATGACAGGTACAGGCAGCGGTTTCTCCGCTTTATCGAACTGACGATTGAGTGTGATGTTGAGCAACATCACCAGGATCAACGGCCCCAGCAGTGGACCGGTGAGAAAGGCACTAATGATGGTGCGGCGATCGCGCAGGTTCTCCTTCACTTCCTTGAGGAAGACAGTAAGGAAGGCGCGCGTGCGAGTAGCCGGCGTAGTCGTCGTACTCATGCGGCGAGTCCTTCTTCGCTGCCGATGATCTTGACGAAGGCATCCTCGAGGTTCGACTCACCGGTCTGCTCACGTAACGCCTGGGGCGATTCATCGGCCACCACACGCCCGTTGGCGATGACTACGATGCGGTCGCACAGCGCCGCAACCTCTTGCATGATGTGGCTGGAAAACAGCACGCAACGCCCTTCGCTCTTCAGGTGCTGCATGAACTGGCGGAGTGCACGCGTCGCCATGACGTCGAGGCCATTGGTGGGCTCGTCGAGGATGACGTTGCGCGGATCGTGGATAAGTGCTCGGGCAATCGCCGTCTTCACGCGCTGGCCCTGGGAGAAACCTTCGGTACGGCGATCGCCGATATCTTCCATCTCCAGCGCCTTCACCAACGCTTCCCGGCGGGAGGCGATCACCTCCTCGGGAAGGCCATGCAGGCGTGCGAAGTAGTCAATGTTTTCGCGCGCGGTAAGGCGCTTGTATAAGCCTCGTGCATCCGGCAGCACGCCAAGCTGGCGTCGCACGGCGAGCGCATCTTCGGCGGCGTCGATGCCGTCCACCAGCACCCGCCCTCGATCGGGGTTCATCAGCGTATAGAGCATGCGCAGCGCGGTGGTTTTGCCGGCGCCATTGGGACCGAGCAAGCCGGTGATCTCACCATCGCGCGCGGTGAAACTGACGCCATCCACGGCTTTGACGGTACCGAACGCCTTGTGCAGATCTTTCACCTCGATCATGGCGTCGCTCCGTTGAAATCGATGAACATAGGTGTGGCCTGCAAGCGCTGTAGGCAGGAGGCATCTAGCGTCTTGGGATGGAGGTCTTCGATGAAGTGCTTCACCACTTGTGGCGCACAACCGGCATTGATCACGTTGTGACCCTGCCCGGTGAGCACCAGGTGACGCGCGTTGCTCAGGTTCTTCGCTACCTGGTCGCCATAGCGCGGCGGTGTGACGGGATCAAACTGGCCGGAGAACAGCAGCGTAGGGATGTCGGTCTTCAGCGGCTCGTGGAAGTCGGCGGGACGGGTGCCCTTGGGCCACACGGAGCAGGTGTTGCGCAAGGTATCGACCATGCGCGTGCCCAGAATGGTATGTGCGTCCGCATCGTTCGAAGCGAGCAGGTCGGCGTCCTCGCTGCAGATCACCGACAACTGCATGCCACCATTCATGGTGTCCGACAGATCACCCGACAACAGCTTGGCCTGCCCCAATAGCGGCCCCACGTCACCGTGCGCTGCTGCATCAATGGAAAGCGGCAACAACGAAGCCGTCAGCGGCGAGTACGCAAACATGCGCACCACACTGGACAACGAGTATTCACTCAAGGTGCGCTGCACGCTCTGGTAGGTCTGTGGGTCACGGAAGCTCACCTTGTGCGGATTCGCGCGCAGCGCATCGCGCAATTGATAGAGCGTCTGGTACGGATCGTTGAAGCGCTTGCGGCATGCGTCGTTCGCGGTGCATTGGGCGAACTGCGCCTTCAGGGCGTCGTCGAGATTGCGCGCGAAGTCCTGCCCCAGTACCAGCTCGTTGGGCACTACACCATCCAGCACGAGGCTGCGCACCGCTTTTGGATAACGCATGGCGTACTGCTGAGCCATACGCGTGCCGTAGGACACACCCACCAGGTCGAAGCTCGGCGAGCCCAGCGCCTTGCGCACATCTTCCAGATCCTGCGCTGCGATGGTGGTGGTGTAGTAGCGCGGATCGGCCGTGTCCTGAAGCTGCTTCAGGCAACGCTCGGTTTCCCGCTTCTGGCGATCGGCGCCGGCGACGATGTCGTCGGAGCCACCCTCGGTGCCTTCGCCTTCGTCCTTGCAGGTGAGCGGATTGGAGCCCCCGGTGCCACGCTGGTCCAGCAATACCACGTGGCGATGCGCGGTGAGCGGCTGCAGCGCGGCCGACACGCCCGGCCATGATTCCGTCGCGGCCTGGCCCGGACCACCGGCGAGCATCGCCAACATGTCTTTGCTGGCGACCTGCGCACTGCTTCTGATCACCGCGAGTTTGAGGTGGATCTTCCGGCTGGTCGGGTCATCGCGGTTCTCCGGCACCTCGAACGGTGCGCACCACGCGGCGGTCGACAGGCCGCTGTTGGGCTGGCTCAGTTCACACGGGGTCAGCGTCAGCGAGCCCAATTTCCACGTGGGCGGCTTGGCCGGTGTGGCCGGTTTGCCGGTGGATGTGGTCGCAGGCGGGGTATCCGCAAGAGGTTCGGCTGACGGGGGATGGAAGTGTCGCCACCCCAGAGCCGCCAGCGCGATGACCACAACGCCTATGCGAAAGGCGGTTCGGCCCTTGATTGCCATGAGTGCTCTCCCTCACTCCATTGGGTGTCTCGATACCGGCGCCACCGCAGGCGGTTCCGGCTCGAAGATCGATTCGATAGAAAGACCAAACAACCGCGCAATCTTGAAAGCCAGCGGCAGGCTCGGATCGTACTTGCCTGTCTCGATCGCGTTCACCGTCTGGCGCGAGACATCCAGGCGTTCAGCCAGATCGGCCTGCGACCAACCGTGGTCGCCGCGCAGTTCACGAATACGGTTGTTCATTCGCGGCGGGTCAGCCAAAAACTGATCCCCAGGATGGAGTAGGTCACGGTGGGCACCCTCACAGCACACTCCTTTTTAATTAGGGAGATCGTGTTGCCCACACGTTCCATGCTGATCCGCCAGCTGTCAAGCAACCTTGACACTTGGCGCAAGGTCACCCGGAAATCATGTAAAGCACGCCTTACATGCGCCGGCGATATCGGCCAGACCATCCCGGAACTTGAGCGATTCGCTAATAGGATCATTCCTAAAATGTGACGCAATTTGCACATTCCGCTCATCTCGAGCCCCGGATGTGACCCTCTGCGGCCGGCCCAAGTCATAACTATTTTTTAACGACAATCTCTCATTTCTGTCGAAATAGCCATTCCGGTGTGCTGCTGTCGGTTGGCACGGCGGTTGCTTAAGGGTCGGTAAGCACCCAGGCGTCGGCCACACGAAGCCGACCCGGGAGCCAAACAGCGCAATCGGGGGGCGATGTCCCAATTGGTCCGGAAGCGCGCAAGTCGTTGGTTTTCTTCCATTACGTCTGACAAAGGACATCGAATGAACAAGCTGCTCCTCTCCACCGCCCTGGTTGCCAGCGTCGCCGCTGCCGCCCTGGCTCCGCGTACCGCATCGGCCGTTGACGGCACCATCAACATCACCGGCAACATCAACACCTCGACCTGCCAGATCAACAGCGCCACCGGCCCGGCCACCATCGCTGTGACCCTGCCGACCGTTTCCACCACCGCCCTGACCGCTGCCAACGCCGTTGCCGGCCGCACGCCGTTCAACATCGTGCTGAGCAACTGCGGCAGCACGCTGACCAAGGCCACCACGTTCTTCGAGCCGGGCCCGACCGTGCTGTCCGACGGCAACCTGAAGAACAGCGGCACCGCCACCGGCGTGGAAGTGCAGCTGCTGAACAGCAACTTCACTGCCATCTCCCTGAATGCAGCCTCGGGCTCGCAGGCTGTGACGCAGGCCACCCTGGCCAGCGGCGGCGCGACCATCCCGTACTACGCCCAGTACTTCGCGAATGCCGCTGCCGGCGCCGGTACGGTGACCACCAGCGTCCAGTTCACGATGCTGTACCAGTAAGACCCGCTGCACCTCGTGCCGGGGCTCCTCGGGGCCCCGGCACAATCCTCGCCTTCCTCGGCGGCCCTGAATCCCACGAGGTTTTCCCATGAAGAAGTTCGTCTGTGCCGTTGGCGCGGGCTTGCTGGCCCTGTGCCTCAGCGCGCCCCAGGCTCAAGCCAATGTTCTGATCGGTGGCACCCGTGTGGTGTTTCCGGGCAAGGACGGTGAAGTGACCGTCCGCCTGACCAACAGCAATGATCATCCCGTGCTGGTCGAGTCGTGGATCGACCGTGGCGATGTGCATTCCACCCCCGATTCCGTGCAGGTGCCGTTCCTGATCACGCCTCCGCTGTTCCGCATGGAGGCCAACCGGGAACAAAGCCTGCGCATCGTGTTTACCCATGAGCCGCTGCCGGCCGACCGCGAGTCGCTGTTCTGGCTCAATGTGCTCGAAGTGCCGCCCAAGCCGACCGGCCCGCAGGCCGAAGGCCAGAATCTGCTGCAGCTTGCGCTGCGCTCGCGCCTGAAAATGTTCTACCGCCCGGCCGGCCTGGCTGGCGACCCGCTCAAGGCACCCGCCGCGCTGACCTGGAAGGTCGTAGCCGACGGCAAGGGCTATGCACTCAAGGTGCACAACCCCACGCCGTATTACGTCACCCTCACCGATGTGCAGGTCAACGCCGGTGGCGCCAATGAAGCCGCCGACATCGGCATGGTCGACCCCATGGGCGATCTCAGCCTGTCCCTGCATGGTGATGCGCCGAAGCCGGCCGCCGGCAGCGTGGTGACCTTCAGCGCTATCAACGATTACGGCGCGGGCGACCAGTTCAAGGCCACGGTGGCCCCGTGACCCATTCGCGCGCCCTCCACAGCCACGTGAGCAGCAACGGCCAGACCGTTGTCCGTCGCGCACTGCTGTGCGTGGCCATCGGCGGCGCGCTCCTCTCCTGGCATGGTGCCTCGCACGCCGCGGCAGCTGGCCCGGCGGCGACAGGCGCGGAAGGTTCTTCCGCTGTGGAAGCGGATTTCGATCGCAGCTTGCTCTCGGGTTCGGGCAACAACACCAACGACCTCTCGCGCTTCGAGCGCGGCAACGTGATCATGCCGGGCGTCTATCGCACCGACATCTATCTCAATGAAGTCTGGGTGGGGCGCGCCGACGTGCGCTTTGCCTCGCCAACGCCGGATGCCCCGGTACAAGCCTGCGTGACCAAGGCGCTGTTCGGCCAGATGGGCCTGCCGCTGCAGAAGCTCAGCGCCGAGCAACAGGCGAAGCTCGCCGACGGTAGTACCGCCTGCGTAGCCATCGGTGAGCTGATCGATGCCGCCACGATCAACTTTGACCAACCCAACCTGCGCCTGGACGTGAGCATTCCGCAGGCCTGGATGGGCGGCCATGCGCGCGGCTACGTGAGTCCCGAGAACTGGGACCAAGGCGTCAACGCCGGCCTGCTTAACTACAACGCCAACAGCTACCGCAACCACAGCAACGGCATCACGCAGACCTCGTCGTTCCTGGGCCTCAACGCCGGCATCAATATTGACGGCTGGCAGCTGCGCCATGACTCCACGCTGGTGGTGCAGTCGGGTGCTGCCGGCGCAGGCACGCAGTCGCACTGGCAGAACCTGGACACCTATATCCGCCATGACGTGCCGAGCCTGCGTGCGCAGTTGACCGTCGGCGACTCGTACACGCCGGGCGATCTGTTCGACAGCATCAGCGTGCGCGGCGCGCAGCTGACCACAGACGACCGCATGCTGCCGGACTCCATGCGCGGCTACGCGCCCACCGTGCGCGGCGTGGCCGAAACCAACGCCAAGGTCACCGTGCGTCAGAACGGTGCCGTGCTTTACGAAACCACCGTAGCGCCGGGCCCGTTCGTGATCTCGGACCTCTATGCCACCGGCTACGGCGGCGACCTGGTGGTCAATGTCACTGAGGCCGATGGCCGCGTGCGCACTTTTACCGTGCCCTATGCGTCGGTGCCGCAACTGCTTCGTCCCGGCGTCTACCGCTTCTCGCTGGTGGCCGGCGAGCTGCACGACTTGAACTTCCACTCCAACCCTGGCGTCGTCGAAGCCACCGTACAGCGCGGCTTCAATAACCTGATCACTGGCTACGCAGGCGTGGTGGGCACCAACGGCTACGACGCTGTCCAGATTGGCACCGCACTCAATACACGCTTCGGCGCCATCGCTGTCGACCTGACCGACGCTCGCACCCAGATTCCCGGCCAGTCCACGCAAAACGGCCAGAGCGTGCGCCTGAGCTACAGCAAGATTCTGCCGGATACGAATACCTCGTTGAGCGTGGCGACCTATCGCTACTCCACCAGCGGCTATCTGGGCTTGCGTGATGCGCTGACTCTGCAGGACATTGCCCGTGGCTATCGCTACGTGGACCCGACCACGCTGACCACCATCGATGGCGTGTCGACCACCAACCTGCTGACACCGGCCCAGCTGGCCGCGCTGCAGGGAAGCAACAACGGCAACTTCAGCACCTACACCAGTCAGCTGGACCGTCAGCGCAGCCGATTCGATATCACGATGAACCAGCGCCTTGGCACGCGTGGCGGCTCGTTCTACGTCACCGGTTCGGCCATCGACTACTGGAACCGCAACGGCACTGATGTGCAGTTCCAGGCCGGCTACAACAACAGTTTCCACCGGCTGAGCTACAACCTGTCGGTGACGCGTACGCGCGATGCCTATTCGCGCATGAGCAATGAGCTGTACGCCAGCTTCACGCTGCCATTGGGCGATGCCGTCCATGCGCCGAATTTCAGCGCCAGCTTCACCCACGACAGTACCGGCCACACGCTGGACCAGGCAGGCATCAACGGCACGCTGGGCCAGGACAACCAGTTCAGCTACGGCGCCACGGCCTCGCACGACAACGGCCAGGGCACCGGTGCCAGTGGCGGCAACGCCGGCACGGTGTATGCCGGCTATCGCAGCCCGTTCGCGCAGTTCAACGGCAGTGTGGGCTCGGGCAACGGCTATTCGCAGTCGTCGGTCGGTGTGTCGGGCATGGTGGTGGTGCATCCGGGTGGCATCACGTTTGGCCTGCCGGCTGGCGACACCGTGGCCATCGTCGAGGCCAAGAACGCGGAAGGCGCGCGCATCCTCAACTCGGCCGGCGTACGCGTCGATCGTTTCGGCTACGCGCTGATCCCGTACATGACGCCGTACAACCTCAACACCGTGCAGATCGATCCCAAGGGCCTGCCGCTGAACGTGCAGTTGGATGCCACCAGCAGCCAGGTGGCACCGCATGCGGGTTCGGTGGTGATGGTGAAGTTCAAGACCAGCTACGGCCGCACCGCCGTGCTGCGCCTGCGCCGCAGCGACGAACAGCCGATGCCGTTCGGCGCCGACGTGCTGGACGAACAGGGTCAGAGCGTAGGCGTGGTGGGCCAGGGCGGCATGGCGCTGGTGCGCGGCGTGCAGGACACCGGCAAGCTCAAGGTGCAGTGGACGCTGGACGACAGCGCACCGATGAGCTGCGGCTTCTTCTATCAGCTCAAGCCTGTGACCAAGGGTGACAAGAACAAGACGGTGGAAACGGTCAACGCGACCTGCACGCCGGTGGCCGACAGCAGGAGTTCTTCATGAAGCACCTTCGCCTGAGTGGCGCCCTGCTGTCGCTATTGCTACTCGCGCTGTGGCCGGCCGCTTCGTTCGCCGCCTGCTCGCTGTCCGGCAGCAAGGAAACGGTGAACATGGCGATCACCTCGCCCATCACCATCAACCCTACCTGGACCGTGGGCACGGTGATCGCTACCTCGGCCGTCACCACACCCAGCCCCAGCACCTCCAGCATCTCTTGCAACGGCAACACCTCGGTCGGCGTGTACAACTTGGTCAGTTCGCAGGGCGGCAGCGGCTCTACCGTGATTCCCACCGGCATCGCTGGTGTGGGTTACCAGATCCTGCATCCCGATTCGAGCTATACCCTGCCGCCGTATCCGTACGATTCGATTTCCTCTGGCAGCTACAACATGTCGGTGGCATCCGCGCTGCAGCTGGTGGTGACCGGCACGATCGCGCCAGGCACTACGCTCAATGCGGCCACGCTGGGTTACTGGCGTTTCGGTTCGACCCGCGTCGAGGACTTCGTGCTCACCAACAGCGTCACCTTCGTGGCGCCGACCTGCACAGTAACAACGCCCAGCATCGCGGTGACGCTGCCGACCGTGTCCAATACGTCGCTGCGCACGGTGGGTGCGACGTCGGGCACGACGCCGTTCACCATCGGCCTCAACTGTCCGTCCGGTGCAGTGGGCCGCAACATTGCGCTGCAGTTCGACACCAGCAAGCAGCCGACCGGCACCACCGGCGTGATCCAGCCCACCAGTGGCTCGGCCACCAATGTGGGCGTGCAGTTGGTGAACAGCAGCTACAACGCCATCACGTTCGGCACGCCAACCACCGTTGGCACAGCCGCGCAGGGCGCCAACAGCTTCACGTATTACGCCCGCTACTACGCACTGACCACTGCGGTGGGCGCAGGCAATCTCAGCGCCAGCGCCACCTTCACGGTGACCTATCCTTGATTCACACGCCGTGGCTCAGCCACGGCCTGAGTTGTACGTTCGCTCGCGCAACGGGCGAATGCACTTCCACCACGTCAAAAAGCGCAGGGTTGCACGGAACAACCCAATAGGGGGTATCTGAGGAGAACGCCGACATGGCTCGCTTCGCACGCCACCTATGCCTATTGTTTGCAGGAACGCTGTTGCTGGTCTGTCTCGGCCTGGCGCCTCGCGACGTTTCAGCCGCCACCTGCACACTCAGCCCTTCCGGCGCCACGCTGACCGTAGCTGCCGTGACCGTCAGCACCGGCACAGCCAACGGCACCAAGCTGGGCACTCCCGGCAACCTCGGCGTGACGTTCAGTTGCAGCGGCCTTTCTTCGGGACAGACCGCCACGCTGCAAGTGGGCGGCTTGGCATCGCGCGACGCCTCCGACCCTCCAGCCGGAGGAGGCATCAGCTTTGCGACCAACGTGCCGGGCATCGCCTTCGTATTGACTGCATCTCCCGTCCAGGCGTCGGACAACAGCTGTCTGCGCTGCGGGCCGGGTCAAACACCCGGCTGGGAAGCCGCCAGCGTGACTTCCGGACAGACCTCGACCTCAGTGACGTTCACCGGTCAGTTCATGAAAACCGGCAACGTGACGCCAGGCACCGTCAATAGCATTCAGTTGGCGCAGTTCTGGTGGTACATCTTCGGTGTGAGCAATAGCGTCGGGCCGATTGGCACACTCACGCTCGCCGCCACGCCAGTCAACATACAAGCATGCTCGGTGAACTCCGACTCGACCAACCTCAACGTGACACTGCCCACGGTCAGCACACAGGCCCTGCGCAGTGCCACGGCAGTGGCTGGACGCACCGGCTTCAATATCAACTTGACCTGCCAGGCGGGCGCCAACGTCTACATCACCATGGCTGCCTCCAGCGGCGCGGGCACTGCCACCGGCACTCTGCTCAGTAACGGCACCGCGGCTAACGTACAGGTTCAATTGCTGGACAAGAACTACAACCCCGTGTCGTTCAACACGTCCACGCTGATCGGTGCGGCGCCCTCGGGCACGCTATCGATTCCTTACTACGCGCAGTATTACGCGACGGGCGCGGCCACCGCGGGCTCAATAAAAGCCACGGCGACATTCACCATGACGTACCAGTGAGAGCCACGTGACAGCGGCTCTCAAGTTTGTCGAGAAAACGCCGATAAGTTAATCGTACGCTTGAGTGACCAGCTGCATGTGGACGTCCCCGGGAACGGAGGCGCGTACGTAGCCAGAAAAATAACTCACCAAGCGATCAGCACCCAGGCTGGAGGACTCCAGCGATTCCACGCTGACGGTATAGGCTTGTGGAGCCTTTGCCGAAAACGAAGCATCCGCGGTGCCACTGCAACCAAAGCGTGTGCGCGACGTATGGGCCATGCCTTGTGTGGCGGGCGCAGAGTCGGAGCCGCCCATGCTGCACGTCGGCGTTACCACCGCGCCCGAGAACGTGATCGTTCCGCCATCCGCATGCGCCAACGGCGCGCCTAGCGCCAAGGCGACGACGCATCCGATCCAGGTCTTGCGAGTCCAGCCCTTCATAAATGCCCCTTCCCGTACCCCCTGCGGAAAGCGGGGGTACCTGATGGGATCTATCGGCGTGGGTCACCGGGGCTTGATATCGGAATCCCGGGCGCACTCTCAGAGCGTGAACCAAGTCACACTTTTGGCGCATCCCACGAAGGGCGTACGTAGAACTACGTTGGGAAGTGGCGAAGGGCATCGCCGGGGCTGATCCGGTTAGCGGCCGGGCTCAGCCGAACTTGAGGGCCTTGTTAGGCAACGGTTTAGGAAACTATCCGCGATTCAACGTGAGGAAATGTATTTCTCGCGGCGGATATGCATCACCGGCAAACCGAAGTCCTTCAGGGCGGTAAAGGCCGCGTCGACCATGTTGGGGTTGCCGCACAGGTAGGCGATATCCCGCTCGGCGCTGGGCGCCAGCTCGGTCAGCACGTTCTGCACGTGCCCTGGGCGGTCGTTCGGACGGGGCTCTGCACGGGGCTGGCGGCTCAGGCAGCCGTAGAAGGAGAAGCCTGGGTTGGCCTGTGCAAAGGCTTCGAATTCATCGCCGTAGAGCAGTTCAGTTTCGTTGCGCGCGCCATACAGCAGCACCACTTCGCGGCCCTGCTTCACCAGCTCGGCGATCTGCGGAAGCATGGCGCGGTACGGCGTGACGCCTGTGCCGGTGGCCAACAGCAGGTAGCGTGCATTGGTGTCGCCCGCCTGCAGGACGAAACGACCGTACGGGCCGCTGGCGTTGATCTCGCCGCCGATCGGCAGCTCGCCCAGCAACTTGGTGGCCGCGCCGCCCTCCACATAGCTCACCGCGATTTCGATGCGCTGCACCGGCGAGGAGCCGTCGCCCACCGTGCCCACCGAATAGCTGCGCTTGGTGGCCGCACCGTCCTCGTAGTGGAAGTGGATCTGCAGGAACTGCCCCGGCGTGAAGGCCAGCGGTTGGCCGTCGGCGCGCTCGAACGCCATGTGCCGCACGGTGGGCGCCAGCATGGTGGAGTCGACGAGACGGAGCTGGAAATGATCGGCCATGGGTTTTCCGGGGAAACAGTGAGAACGCCGTTTGTGAACGGAGCGGTATGGGAAGCCACGTATAATAGAAGGCTGGCCCCTTCGGTGCAGCCCATGTCCCCCAGTTCCACACCCGCGCTGGTCGTCGAGAACCTGCGCAAGACCTACAGCAACGGCGTCGAAGCCCTCAAAGGCATCAGTCTCACGGTCCAGCCTGGCGATTTCTTCGCCCTGCTCGGCCCCAACGGCGCCGGCAAATCCACTCTCATCGGCATCCTGTCCTCCCTGGTGAACGCCACCAGTGGCGACGCGCAGGTGTTCGGCGTGTCAGTCAACAAGCAGCGTGGCAAGGCCATGCAGCTCATTGGCCTGGTGCCTCAGGAGATCAACTTCAACCAGTTCGAAAAGCCGTTCGACATCTGCGTCAACGAGGCCGGTTTCTACGGCATTCCGCGCAAGATCGCCGCCGAACGCGCCGAGAAGTACCTCAAGGAACTGCGCCTGTGGGATAAGGCCCAGCATCAGGCGCGCATGCTTTCCGGCGGCATGAAACGCCGCCTGATGATCGCCCGCGCGATGATGAACGAGCCCAAGTTGCTCATCCTCGACGAACCCACCGCTGGCGTGGACATCGAGATCCGACGCTCCATGTGGCAGTTCGTCAGCGGCATCAACGCCGCTGGCACCACGGTGATCCTCACCACGCATTACCTTGAGGAAGCGGAAACGCTTTGCCGCAACATCGCCATCATCGACCACGGCACCATCGTGGAAAACACCTCGATGAAGCGCCTGCTGGCTTCGCTGGACGTGGAAACCTTCGTACTGGACGTGAACCACCTGCCCGCCGAGCTACCCGCCATCCACGGCATCAGCCTGCGCCGCGTGGACGATCACACGATGGAGGCGGAGATGTCCCGCTCGCACGACCTCAACTCGCTGTTCGCCGGCCTGAGCGAGCGCGGCGTTACCGTGACGTCGATGCGCAACAAGACCAACCGCTTGGAGGAACTGTTCGTGCGACTCGTCGAGAACGGCCGTAAGGACACCACGGAGAAGGCCGCATGAACGCCGCTGGCAACCTCGTCGCACTCCACACCATCGTCCGCCGCGAGATCGTGCGCATCATGCGCATCTGGACGCAGACGCTGATCCCGCCGGCCATCACGATGACGCTGTACTTCGTCATTTTCGGCAAGCTGATCGGCAGCCGCATCGGTGAAATGCATGGCTTCACCTACATGCAGTACATCGTGCCCGGCCTGGTGATGATGAGCATCATCACCAACAGCTACGGCAACATCTCCAGCTCGTTCTTCGGCGCCAAGTTCAGCCGCGCCGTGGAAGAAATGCTGGTGTCGCCCATGCCCAACTGGGTGATGCTGCTGGGCTACGTCACCGGCGCAGTGGCGCGCGGCCTGGTGGTCGGCGCACTGGTGCTGTTGATCGCACTGTTCTTCACCGACCTGCATGTGGCGCATCCGATCATTACCTTCCTGTCGGTATTGCTCGGCGCCACGGTGTTTTCGCTGGCTGGCTTCGTCAACGCGGTGTTCGCCAAGAAGTTCGACGACATCGCACTGGTGCCGACCTTTGTGCTCACCCCGCTCACCTACCTGGGTGGCGTGTTCTATTCGGTGGATCTGCTGGGCCAACCCTGGCGCAGCATCTCCATGATCAACCCCATCCTGTACATGGTGAACGCGTTCCGCTACGGCGTGCTCGGCGTGAGCGACGTGCAGATCGGCGTGGCTTTCGCGGTGATGTTGGTGTTCGTGATCGGCCTGACCGCCGTGGCGCTGCACCTGCTCAAGCGCGGCGTGGGCATGCGTTCCTAACCGCAATATGCAGGAGCGCACAGCGTGCGCTCCTGCAAACGAACCAAAGATTGATCCATGCGCGTCAACAAATACATCAGCGAAGCCGGCATCTGCTCCCGTCGTGAGGCGGACGAACTACTACTCGCCGGCCGTGTCACCATCAATGGCGAAGTCGTCACCACCGGCGCGAAAGCACTGGAAGGCGACGAAGTGCGCGTGGATGGCGAGATCGTCAAGGCACGCATCCTCGCCGCCACACCGTCCGCCAAGCGCGCGGTGTACATCGCGCTGAACAAGCCGGTCGGCGTTACCTGCACCACCGACCAGACGGTGAAAGACAATATCGTCAATTTCGTCGACCACCAGGAACGCGTCTTCCCCATCGGCCGCCTGGACAAGGATTCCGAAGGCCTGATTCTGCTCACCAGCAACGGCGATATCGTCAACGAAATCCTGCGCTCGGAAAACAACCACGAGAAGGAATACCTCGTGGCCGTAAACAAGGCGGTGACCGACGAATTCCTGCAAGGCATGGCACGTGGCGTACGTATCCACGGCCAGATGACCAAGCCATGCAAAGTGCGCAAGATCGCCAAGTTCGGCTTCGCAATCGTCCTTACGCAGGGTTTGAATCGGCAGATTCGTTTGATGGCGGCGGAGTTTGGTTATCGCGTGACGCAGTTGCGGCGTGTGCGCATCGTCAACGTGAAGCTGGGGCATTTGAAGGTGGGGCAGTGGCGGAATCTCACCGATGCGGAGTTGAAGGGGTTGTTGCCTCAGCGGACGCAGTGGTAGTTGGCGTCAGGTTGCTCTTCTCCCTCGCCCCTTTGGGGAGAGGGTTGGGGTGAGGGGTGGGTGCTCGCCTCACCGTTTCTTCTTTGCCGTCGTCCCTGCGAAGGCAGAGATCGAGTTTCGCCAGTGGTCGGCTGTCGCCTCGTGCTTTATCGCGACCTGGCCGCTTACGCAGCGGGCGTTTCGATCGTCTGCCGACGACGCGAAGCTAGTCCCGTGGAACACAGCGGGTAGTTCGGAGCGCTTCGCAACGCGCCCTCGCGGAGAGGACTTAAAGCAGGCCTCGCTACGCTTCCCTACCGGTGTGGAGAACTCGCCACGGAACGGCATCGTCTTTCTCTTCTGCCTTGGCTTTGTGCACTAAAGCAGGAGCCACGCGACCCGCCGCGATGCGATGTGCGGCGCAGCTGCACGAGCCGTCCGCTTTCGCTTTTGACCTTCCGGCCCCCTGTGCGGCGGTGAGGGGTGGACGACAAGGCCCGCAGGGGGATCGGCATGGATGCCGATCCCTTTTCGCCAGGGCAGGAAGCCCTGTCGAAAAGCCCGGCCACCCCTCACGAACTGGCCGGCGCAGCCGGCCAGCGCCAAGTGGGGGTGCCCTTTCTTTGGGTTACTTTTCTTTGGGCAAGCAAAGAAAAGTGACTCGGCCTCCGGCAGGAGGTCGAAACGCCCGCCGCGTAGGCGGCCAGATCGACGCTACGCGACAATCGAGCGATAACGCTATTGGACCCCGGCCTACGCCGATGTGACGGCTAAAGATGAGACGATAAGGCGAGCACCCACCCCTCACCCCAACCCTCTCCCCGAAGGGGAGAGGGAGCAGAACTGGGGCTCTATGCGCGCACCGCGCATGACCATCCTCACCCCTCGGGGCCACGACACCACCACCAACCTCCGGCAGGGCCCCCACCTTCCCCCGTCTGCTACCATTCGCCCCGCCTGAGGTGACCATCGGCCAACCAGCCGATAGTTGAAACGGGAATCCGGTGCGGCGCCAAGGCGCCTATTCCGGAGCTGCCCCCGCAACGGTAGGCGAGTGCGATCCAGGGGATCGACGGAGCGACAGGAAGCCACTGTGCCGAGCGCATGGGAAGGCGTCGTTCTGGAAGACACATGTCTTCACCCGCGAGCCCGGAGACCGGCCTCGAGGTATGACCAGACTGGCGGTGGGCCATGTTGGGGAGCCGTGCATGCTGCACGGGTGCCTAGCCTTCTTCCGCCTGTCTTTTTTTCATGCAATCCGCGCGGGCAGGCGCGGTTGAGGAGCTGTGTTTTGGCCATCCGAATTTCCACGATCCGTCGTTCCGTGCTGGCGACGGCGCTGTTGAGCGTCATTTTTCCCGCGTTCGCTGACGACACGACCAACCTGGACGGCGTCGTTGTCACCGCTACGCGCACCGAGCAGACCCAGAACCAGACACTGTCGGCCGTCACTGTGATCGACCGCGCCGATATCGAGCGTCTGCAGCCAGCGTCGCTGGGCGACTTGCTGCGCGGTACGCCGGGCATGCAGATCGCTAACAACGGTGGCCCGGGCAAGTCCACCAGTGCGTTCCTACGTGGTACCGAGGCGGACCACGTGCTGGTGATGATCGACGGCGTCAAGATCGGCTCGGCCACACTGGGCCAGGCGGCTCTGCAGGACATTCCAGTCGATCAGATCGAGCGCATCGAAATCGTGCGCGGCCCGTTCTCCAGTCTTTACGGCTCGGAAGCGATTGGCGGCGTGATCCAGATCTTCACCCGTCGCCCGGAAGGTGCCTTCGTGCCGTCCTTTAGCCTGGGTGTAGGCAGCTACCGTGACCTCAACGGTTCGGCGGGCTTCGCTGGCAAGAGCGGCGATGGCTGGTACTCGCTGGAGGTGTCGCACGACCAGACCCACGGCATCAATTCGTGCCGTATCGGTGCGGCCGAAGTGGGCGCTGCGTGCTTCGCCGACCAGCCGGACAAGGACGGCTATCGCAATACCGCGTTGACTCTGCAGGGTGGTTACAAGTTCGACGAGCAGTGGGATGCGGACGTGCGCCTGTTCCGCAGTGAAGGCCACAATTGGTATGACGGCAATTACACCGACTCCGACAAGAGCGCCACGCAGGTGGTGGGTGGCCGCGTGCACTATCGCCCGGCCAGCAACGTCAAGCTGACGCTCAGCCTCGGCACCAGCGACGATTTCGAGAAGGATTATCTCCAGGGCGCGTACGTCAGTCGCTTCGACACGCATCGCGATGTCGGCACCGCGCAGGCGGACATTGGCTTCTGGGGCGGCCTGCTTAGCACGGGCTTCGACTGGCAGCGCGATCAGGTGGACAGCACGGCGGGTTACATCAACCCATTTACGCAGGCTCCGATCGACAGCCGCATCAACCGCGGCGTATTCGCGCAGTGGCAGCAGACCTTCGGCAGCCAGTCGGTGCAGGCCAGCGTGCGCCACGACGACAACAGTCAGTTCGGCAGCAAGAACACCGGCAGCCTGCTGTGGGGCTGGGACTTCACCCAGACCCTGCGCCTCACCGCCAGCTACGGCACGGCGTTCAAGGCGCCGACCTTCAACGACCTGTATTACCCGTACTACGGCAACCCGGACCTCAAGCCGGAAACGGCGCACAACATCGAGCTCGGTCTGCGCGGTAGCTATGGCTGGGGTTACTGGTCGTTGAATGCGTTCCGCAACAACGTGAACAATCTCATCACCTACGATGCCGCTACCCAGGCGGCAGCCAACGTGGACAAAGCACGTATCCGTGGCGCGGAAGGCGTGGTGAGCGGCCATGTCGCCGGCTGGCTGGTGACGGGTACGGCCACTTGGCTGGATCCGCGTGATGAATCCACCGCCTACGAAGGCAACCTGTTGCCGCGCCGTGCGCGCCAGACGGGTAATGTCGATATTGATCGCACCTTCGGCGATTTCAGCGTGGGTGGTACGTGGTTCGTGTCGGGTCGCCGTTACGACGATCTGGCCAACCAGCACCCGCTGGGCGCCTATGCGATCACCAATCTGCGCGTGGCCTACGCCATCTCTCGGGACTTCAAACTACAGCTGGCGCTCAATAATGCGTTCGCCAAGAACTACGAGACCGCCTGGTACTTCAATCAGCCGGGTCGTAACTACATGTTGACCCTGCGTTATCAGCCTGCGCAGTAAGCCATGACACCGGGCCCCGCACGGGGCCCGGTGCTGTTCCACGATGCATCGATCAGGAGAGCTTCCGTGAAAGCACTGTCGGTTTCCCGTTTCAACGCGCTCTGGCTGGTGCTGATGGCGGTGATGATCGCCACCCGCTTCAAGCACTTCGGCGACGTGCTGCACTTGCCCGATGCGTCGATGGCGGTGTTCTTTCTCGGCGGCCTGTACTTGCGTCACCACTGGACGTTCGTCGTGATGGTCCTACTTTCAGTCGCGCTGGACTGGGTGTCCATCAGCTTTGCGGGAGTGAGTGATTTCTGCATCACTCTCGCTTACTCGTTCTTGCCGTTGGCGTACGCGGTGCTGTGGTATGCAGGCCGTTGGTACGCACCACACATGGATCGACGCATGCTGTCGCTACTGGGTGCGTTCGGCGTATCGCTTGTCGCTGCCGTGTTGTCGTTTGCCATCTCCAACGGCTCGTTCTATTGGCTGGGTGGTCGCTACGCGCAGCCGCACATGACCGAATACGTGTCGCGCTTGTGGCTGTGGGGGCCGTTGTTCGTGCGTACCACCCTCATTTACGTGGCTGTGGCGCTGGTGCTGCATGCGCTGATTGAGCGGCTCGCGTCGTCTTCCTCTGAACACGGGAACGCAAAGATATGAACGAGCACCACGACGCATCGACCCCAGAAGAGCGCCACCGCGAGCGCATGCAGCGGAAGAAGGAGCTGGTGGATCGCAAGATTGCCCGCGCCACCATCGAACGCGGCGTGTTGGTAGTGAACACGGGCAACGGCAAGGGCAAGAGTTCATCTGGCTTTGGCATGCTCGCGCGTTCGCTGGGGCACGGCTTCCGTTGCGGCGTAGTGCAGTTCATCAAGGGCAGCTTTTCCACGGGCGAAGAAGCGTTCTTTCGTCGCTTCCCGGAGGAGCTCGACTACCACGTGATGGGCGAAGGCTATACGTGGGAAACGCAGGACAAGGCGCGCGACATTCAGGCGGCGGAAGCGGCCTGGGCCGTGGCGGCAGGGATGCTTGCCGATCCCTCATACGATTTTGTACTGCTCGACGAGCTCAATATCGCGCTGGTGAAGGGCTACGTCGATGTGGTGAAAGTATGCGATGCGTTGCGAGCGAGGCCACCGCAGCAGCACGTAGTGATCACCGGGCGTGGCGCGCCAGACGCGCTGGTCGAACTGGCTGATACAGTGACGGAAATGCGCGTGGTAAAGCACGCGTTTCAGGCGGGCATCAAGGCACAGAAGGGCATTGAGCTCTGACGCGTCGTCCGGGCGTGTCGAGTGGGTAAAGATCAGGAGTCATCGATGAGCGGCCAAAGCGTCTCGTGTCCCGCATTGCTGGTGTCTGCACCGGCGTCGGGGCAGGGCAAGACCTCGGTGACGGCAGCCCTGGCGCGCTGGCATACCCGCAATGGCAAGCGGGTGCGTGTGTTCAAGACGGGGCCGGATTTCCTCGATCCGATGGTGTTGGAGCGGGCGAGCGGCACACCGGTGTACCAGCTCGATCTGTGGATGAATGGTGAGGATGATGTGCGTGCGCGGCTGCATGAAGCGGCTGGCGCGGCGGACCTGATCCTTATCGAAGGCGTGATGGGCCTGTTCGATGGCGGCCTGTCCAGCGCCGATCTCGCGCAGCGCTTTGATGTGCCCGTGCTGGCCGTGATCGACGGATCCGCCATGGCGCAGACGTTCGGCGCGCTCGCGCTCGGGTTGGCGCGTTATCGCGAAGGCCTGCGCGTGCATGGCGTGGCCGCCAACCGGGTGGGCAGTGCGTACCACGCACAATTGCTTGCCGGCAGCCTGCCGGGCGATTTGCATTGGCTCGGAGCATTGCCGCGCGACGCGGCGATGGCGCTGCCGGAGCGGCACCTCGGCCTGGTGGCCGCCGCGGAGCTGAGTGATATCGATGCGCGGCTGGACGCACTGGCCGACGCATGGGCGACGCACGCCTCCGCCGAACTCCCTCCACCAGTGTCGTTTCCAACCGCCTCGCGCTCTGCCGTGCCGAAGACGTTGCATGGCGTCCGCATTGCTGTTGCACGCGATGCAGCCTTCTGTTTCCTCTATCCGGCCAATCTCGACTTGTTGCGCGAGGCCGGTGCGGAGTTGCGGTTCTTCTCGCCGCTGGCCGGTGAGGCGTTGCCTGCTTGCGATGCGGCATGGTTGCCAGGGGGCTACCCCGAGCTGCACCTGCTGACGCTTTCGCAACAGGACGCCTTGCGTCACGAGCTGCACGCACACGTGGAGGCCGGCCGCCCATTGCTTGCTGAATGTGGCGGCATGCTCTACGCGCTCGATTCGCTGGCGAGTGTCGATGGCTCCGCATTCCCCATGACGGGGTTGTTGCAGGGGCGTGCGCAGATGCAGTCGCGTCTGGGCGGTCTTGGTATGCAGTCCGTGGCGTTGCCTGAGGGCGAGCTGCGCGGGCATACCTTCCACTACGCCTTGGCGCAGATCGACGAAACACCTCTGGCCATGGCGAGTAATCCCGACGGCGGACCGAGCAGAGAAGGTGTGTATCGGCGCAAGCGTTTTACGGCGAGCTTCATGCACCTCTACTTTCCTTCCAATCCTGACGCAGCAGTAGCCTTGTTCCGACCATGATGACCGCGCTGGCCATGGTGTTGGCGGTACTGCTGGATGCGTGGCTCGGCGAACCACGGCGATGGCACCCGCTGGTGTGGTTTGGACGTCTGTCACGCTTCATTGAGTCTCGCTGCCACGCCGATCGGCGCATCGCCGGTGTTCTGGCGTGGGTGTTGGCCGTGCTTCCGCTGACGGCGGTGACATGGTGGTTCGATGCATGGTTTTTGCATAAGGCCTCGTGGCTGTCGTTCGCTTTCGAGGTGTTCGTGCTCTATCTCGTCATCGGTTTGCGCAGCCTCGCCGACCACGCCATGCCTGTTGCACGTGCGCTTATCGATGGCAACCTCGTTGGCGCCCGCGCTGCGGTGGGGCGCATGGTGAGCCGGGATACCGGTGTACTGGACGATGCGCAGGTTGCCGCGGCAGCGACGGAATCGGTGCTGGAGAACGGCAACGACGCGGTGTTCGGCGCGCTGTTCTGGTTTGCCGTGCTCGGCGCGCCCGGTGCTGTGCTTTACCGGTTGGCCAATACGCTGGATGCGATGTGGGGTTATCGCACCGCACGTTACGAGCGCTTCGGCTGGGCCGCGGCGCGCATCGACGACGTACTCAATTTTCTTCCGGCGCGGCTCACCGCGTTGAGCTATGTGCTGCTGGGTGATGCGACGGGTGCATGGCGCTGCTGGCGTACGCAGGCACCGCAATGGGATAGCCCCAATGCCGGGCCGGTGATGGCGTCGGGCGCAGGTGCTCTCGGGGTGTGCCTCGGCGGTGCGGCGCCTTACGACGGGGTGTGGGAACTGCGTCCAGCGCTTGGTGAGGGTGAGCCGCCTGACGCGCATGCCATCGTGCGCGCGTTGCGGCTGGTTCGGCGCAGCGTTGCCTTGTGGCTGGGTGTGATGGTGCTGCTAGGACTCGTGCGATGGGGCGCTGGCCATGCTTGAGCATGGCGGACGCCTGCTGCAAGCGGCCCGTACCTACGGCATCCCGCCAGATCGCTGGCTGGATCTTTCCACCGGCGTCAGCCCGTTTGCATGGCCTGTGCCGTCGGTACCCGCTTCGGTGTGGCAGCGGCTGCCCGAAGACGATGACGGACTGGTGGAGATCGCCTGTGCGTATTACGGCGCGTTGCACGTACTGCCTGTCGCCGGTTCGCAGGCCGCCATCCAGGCCTTGCCCGTGTTGCGTCCGCCGTCGCGTGTGGGCGTGATTGCGCCCGGCTACAACGAACATGCGCATGCGTGGCGCCGTGCCGGTCACATGGTGGATATGCTGCCTGCAAGCGCCTTGCTGGCTGACGTGTCGCGTTTCGATGTGGTCGTGCTAATCCATCCGAACAACCCCGGAGGCGATCGGTTCGATCCGGCGGCCTTGCGCGCCTGTCATCAGGCGCTGGCATCGCGTGGTGGCTGGCTGATCGTCGATGAGGCTTTTATGGACGCGACGCCGGGCGAGAGCCTGTGTGGCGAGACGTGGCGCGAGGGTCTGGTCGTGCTGCGCTCCGCAGGCAAGTTTTTCGGGATGGCCGGTGCGCGCGCGGGATTCGTCGCGGCGCAACCCGAGTTGCTTGAAGCGCTGCGCGACCGGCTGGGGCCTTGGACGCTCAGCGGGCCGACGCGTTTCGTGTTGAAGCAGGCGCTTGCCGATGTGGCATGGCATGCGGAGGCGCGCGAGTGGTTGCGCTCGGCCAGCGATCGCCTGGCGTCGATGCTGTCGCGTTATGGGATGGTGCCCACCGCAGGCTGCGCCTTCTTCCAGTGGTGGCAGAGCATGCATGCAGAATCCGTGCACGTGGCTTTGGCGCGGCAGGGCATCCTGACCCGGCTGTTCTCGACACCGGCCAGCCTGCGTTTTGGCCTGCCCGCCGATGCCGATGCTTTCCAGCAACTCGACGAGGCGCTGCAATCACTCAAGCGGGAGAAGCTGTCGCCATGACTGCCGGTGTGCTGATGGTGCAGGGCTGCACGTCCGATGCGGGCAAGAGCACGCTGGTCGCGGGTCTGTGTCGATGGCTTTATCGGCGCGGCGTGTCGGTGGCGCCGTTCAAGCCGCAGAACATGGCGCTCAATTCCGCGGTAACGGTGGATGGCGGGGAAATCGGCCGCGCGCAAGCAGTGCAGGCGCAGGCGGCGGGGCTGCTTCCGCACACCGACTTCAATCCGGTGCTGCTCAAGCCCGACAGCGACATTGGTGCACAGGTGATCGTGCATGGGCATGCCATAGCCACTATGGACGCGCGCCACTATCACGACTACAAGCGCATCGCGATGGATGCCGTACTGGCCTCGCACCAGCGGCTGGTGGATCGCTACGAGGCGGTGATCGTCGAGGGTGCCGGCAGTCCCGCCGAGATCAACCTGCGCGATCGCGATATCGCCAACATGGGCTACGCAGAAGCGGTGGACTGCCCGGTCATCCTTATCGCCGACATCGACCGCGGCGGTGTATTCGCACATCTGGTCGGTACGCTGGCGTTGCTCTCGGAAAGCGAGCGGGCACGTGTGGGCGGCTTCGTGATCAATCGCTTCCGTGGCGACATCGCCTTGCTGCAGCCAGGGCTGGATTGGCTGGAGCGCGAGACCGGCAAGCCGGTGCTCGGCGTGTTGCCTTATCTGCATGGCCTGCAATTGGAGGCCGAGGATGCCTTGCCGCGCGAGGCCGCCTTCAAGGCGAACGCCCGGCTGCGCGTGGTTGTGCCGGTCTTGCCGCGCATCAGCAACCACACCGATTTTGATGCGCTGCGTGCGCACCCGGATGTCGAATTTCAGTTCGTGGGTGCGAATGAATCGCATCCAGCGGCGGATTTGATCGTGTTACCCGGCTCCAAGAACACACGCGCCGATCTTGCGTGGCTGCGTGAGCACGGGTGGAACGAAACGCTGGCGAGACATCTGCGCTATGGCGGCAAGGTGATTGGCATCTGCGGTGGCTTCCAGATGCTGGGGGGATTCGTGCATGATCCACAGGGTATCGAGAGCACGCCGGGCTCGAGCAATGGACTGGGTTGGTTGCAGATGGAGACCACGCTGGAAGCACGCAAGCAATTGCGGCGCGTGGAGGGAAAGCTAGTCCTGGAGGGTGCAAAGGTGAGTGGCTATGAAATCCACTGCGGCGTCAGTCGCGGCGAGGCGCTAAGCCGACCGGCGAGCATCCTCGGCTCGGGCGAACTTGACGGTGCGCTGACGGATGACGGCCAGATCCTCGGCACCTACCTCCACGGGCTGTTCGACGAGCCGCAAGCGCTTGCGGCGCTGCTCGACTGGGCGGGCCTGCGGGGTGCCGTTCCACTCGACATGCATAAGCTGCGCGAAGCTAGCATCGACCGCGTGGCTGACGCCGTGGAGGCTCATCTGGACACGACGGCCTTGTGGCAATGGCTGCAGCCTTCAGGGGAGCCCTTGCCATGCGTACGTTGATTCTGGGGGGCGCCCGTTCCGGCAAGAGCGCGCTGGCTGAGCGTATGGCTACCGCATCGGGGCACGAGGTGGTCTATATCGCGACGGCGCAGGCGCACGACGCGGAAATGGCCGCGCGCATCGCGCACCACCGCGCACAGCGTCCCGCGCACTGGCTGAGCGTCGAAGAACCCCTGTCGCTGGCGGCCGCGCTGGAGGCGCATGCGCGCCCAGGCCGCTGTGTGCTGGTGGACTGCCTCACGCTGTGGCTCAGTAATCTGCTGGGTGACGCCGATAGCGAACGTTTCAAACAAGAGCACGATGCATTGCTGCACCTGCTGCCTTTGTTGAAGGGGCAGGTGCTGATGGTCAGTAACGAAGTGGGGCTGGGCGTGGTTCCCATGGGCGAGCTATCACGCCGTTTCGTCGATGAAGCCGGTCGTTTGCACCAGGCGCTCGCCGCCCAGTGCGAAAGGGTGCTGTTCGTGGCCGCCGGATTGCCGTTGCCCCTCAAAGGAAGCCTTGCATGAGCCAAGACTGGCTGACCGAACCGTGCTTCGCCATTGATGAGGCGAGCCGTCAGCGCGCGCTGGAACATCAGTCGCAGCTAACCAAGCCGCCGGGTTCGCTGGGTACGCTGGAGACCCTGGCCGTGCGCCTGGCCGGCATGCAGCATGTGGTGACGCCGTCGGTGCAGTCGGTGTGGATCAGTGTGTTCGCGGGCGACCATGGCGTAGCCGCCGAAGGCGTGTCCGCGTTTCCTCAGGTGGTCACGGGGGAGATGATCCGCAACTTCGCCAATGGTGGCGCGGCCATCAGCGTGCTCGCGCGCAGCCTTGGCGCCATGCTTGAAGTGGTGAACCTGGGCACGGTGAACGATCCAGGCGAGCTGCCGCATGTGCGCCGCGCGGTTATTGCCTCGCAGACGCACAACTTTTGCGAACGCCCCGCCATGAGCGCGGTGCAGTTGGAACTGGCGTTGCGTGCCGGCGTCGAGAGCGCACAGGCAGCGCAGGACGCTGGGGCAAAACTGTTTATCGGCGGCGAGATGGGCATCGCCAATACCACCTCTGCCGCGGCACTGGCCTGCGGCCTGCTGGGCGATTCCCCGGGTGCGTTGGCCGGCGCCGGCACGGGCCTCGACGCCAAGGGCATTCAGCACAAAGTGACGGTGATCGAGCGCGCGCTGGCGCTTTATCCGTCGGACGATGACGACGCGTTGGCCTGGCTGGGGCGCGTGGGCGGCTTCGAGATTGCCGCATTGTGTGGCGCGTACATCAGTGCGGCGCAGCGTGGCATTCCCGTGCTGATCGATGGGTTCATCACCACCGCCGCGGCGCTGGCGGCGGTACGCATCAATCCGTCGTGCCGCGCGTGGATGTTCTTTGCGCATCGTTCGCGTGAGCGCGGCCATGCGCGCCTGCTGTCCGTGCTGGAGGCCGATCCCTTGCTCGACCTTGGCCTGCGTCTGGGCGAGGGCAGCGGCGCGGCGATGGCGGTGCCGCTGATGCGTCTGGCCTGCGACCTGCACTCCCGCATGGCGACCTTCGCACAGGCGGGGGTGAGCGGCACATGATCGGCAAACATGTCGGTATCGATCTGTTGCGGCATGGCGATACGGGGCAGCGAAGTTATCGGGGTCAACTCGACGATCCGCTCAGTGCGCTCGGCTGGAGTCAGTTGCGGGCGGCCATCTTTGGGCGCAGTTGGGATGCCATCGTGACTTCGCCGTTGCGTCGTTGCGCGGAGTTTGCGCAGGATTTGGCGCGAGCGCGCCGCGTGCCGTTGCGCGTCGATCCGCGTCTGGTCGAGTACCACTTTGGCAAATGGCAGGGCGTGCCCATCGAGACCCTGGCGAAAGATCAGGGTGACGCGCTGGGCCGTTTCTGGAGCGATCCGGTGGCGCATCCACCGCCGGGTGGCGAGGCGTTCGCCGACTTCCGCGATCGCCTGTGCGCGGGTTTGAACGACGTGGCTGAGGCCGCGCAGACGCAGCGCGTTTTGGTGGTGACGCATGGCGGAGTGATCCGCTTGCTGCGTTGTGAAGCGGAAGGCCGTGATTTCGGCGAGATGGCCAACATCGACGTGCCGCATGCATCACTGCATCCACTGCACTGGGCCGCGCCATCCGGGGCGCAGGCTAGCGCCTGATGCGCGGTTTGTTCGCCGCCATCGGCTTCCTCACGCGTGTGCCGGTGCCGGCGCGCGTGTTTGATGGTACGGCTTCGCCGTCGGCGCAACTGGCGTGGTACCCGGTCGTTGGCTTGTTGATCGGCGGCGTGCTGTGGTGCCTGGGCTGGTTGTTGTCCGGGGCGCCACCGTTGCTGGCAGCAGGCCTGCTGCTTGCCGCCTGGGTGGTGCTTACCGGAGCGTTGCATCTGGATGGCCTGGCCGACAGTGCGGACGCATGGGTTGGTGGTCTCGGCGACCGCGAGCGCACGCTGACCATCATGAAGGACCCGCGCAGCGGCCCGATCGGCGTCACGGCCGTCGTGTTGGTATTGCTGCTGAAGTTCGCCGCGCTGGCAAGCCTTCCGCATCCTTCGGCGGCTTTGTGGCTGGCGCCGCTGTTGGGGCGTGCCGCGCTGACGCTGGCCTTCATGACGACGCCCTATGTGCGCAGCGGTGGGCTGGGTAGCGGCCTCGTCGGAGAATCGCGGGGTGCCTGCACGCTGGCTGTGTTGTTGACGGGGGTGTGCTGCCTGCTTGCCGGCTGGCTTGGCTTGCGCGCACTGATCGTCGCCGGGGTGGTTTTCACCTGGTGGCGATGGGCGTGCTGGCGTCGCCTCGGCGGTATGACCGGGGACACCTGCGGAGCGCTCGCCGAATTGAGTGAAATGGCCGTGCTGGTGGCGTTGGCGCTCTAGGTATCTGCGCAAATCGTTGAATTCGAGCCGTTCGCCTCGATAATGGTGGGCTGTCGCCGGTAAGTGATCTGGCGCGCGGCGACCGAGCCTCCGGAGTTTCCATGCCTATTTACGAATTTGAATGCAGCAGCTGCGGCCATCGTTTCGACCGCCTGCAAAAGATGTCCGATCCCGATCCGTCGGTGTGCCCTGCCTGTGATGTGGCCGAAGTGAAGCGCCGCCTGAGCGCGCCGGGTTTCCGTCTGGCCGGCAGCGGCTGGTATGAGACCGACTTCAAGAAGGACGGCGACAAGAAGCGCAACCTGGCTGGCGACGGCGGGGCAGCTTCGTCGGGGTCGTCCGGCTCTTCCGGTTCGTCCAGCTCGTCCAGCTCATCAAGTTCCTCTGGCACATCCAGTTCTTCAGGGTCATCCAGCTCATCCAGCGATAGCTGATCGAGCGAGCTGCCTGAACGGCGGATAGCCGTCCGGCATGTTTTTGCGATAAGTCGCAAGATATTCAAATCCGGTTGAAGATCCGCCCACTAGCGTGATGCCCCATCACAGCAAGGAGTGGGTGGATGTTCCGGACAAGAACGGGCTTGATGGGCGTAGCGGCGGGCCTGTTGGCCGGCCTGATGTGGGTATCCGCACCGGCCGTGCATGCACAGGGGCGGGACTCGATACGTTGCGGCAGCAACGACGGGCGTTTTCAACGTTGCCAGGTGCCCTGGCGCGACGCCGAGATCATCCGGCAGGAATCGAACAGCCCGTGCACGCGAGGCCAGACCTGGGGCGTCGATCGCGGCGGCCTGTGGGTGGATCGCGGTTGCCGTGGTCAGTTCGTCGAGATGGGCCGGGGCGGCGGCTATCGCCCACCGGATGGTGGCTACTACCCGCCGGATGACGGTCGTTACCCGCCGCCGGGTTATCCGCCGCCGGGTTACCGCCCGCCGGACAACGGCTGGCGGCCGGGTCCTGACTGGGATCGCGAGATCCGCTTCCAATGCGAGAGCAATAGCCACGAGTACCAGTTCTGCCAGGTAGACGTGGGCGGGCGCGGTGACGTGCGCCTGGTGAGGCAGCTTTCCGGCACCGGTTGCCAGGAGGGCTACAACTGGGGCTGGAATCGCGCTGGCGTGTGGGTTTCCAAGGGCTGCCGCGGCCTGTTCTCGATCAATCGTCGCTGGTAAGCGGCTAAAAACGGGCATCGGACGCGGTTGCACGCCGCGTTCGATGGCCGCCCCTGGGCATGCCGGTGTTAACATTCCGGGTCTTCTTGTCCACGCATCACGCCGCCCAGACGGCCCGGAGTTCCAAGCGCATGCGCACGCATTTTGCGGCCTCATCGATGAGGCACTGGTCGGTCAGACCGTCACCCTGTGTGGCTGGGTCAATACGATTCGCAAGCAAAGTCACGTGGCTTTTATCGACCTGCGCGACCACGAGGGCCTGGCCCAGGTGGTGATCGAACGCGAGAACGACGAAGCTTTTACCCTGGCTGACCAGATCGGCAACGAATACTGCCTGCGCGTCACCGGCACCATTCGCAAGCGCCTGTCGGTGAACGACAAGTTGCGCACCGGTACGGTGGAACTGTTGGCCGACAAGGTCGAGATTCTCAACGCCGCGAAGGATCTGCCGTTCGCGATGCACGAGAACCCCAACGAGGACATGCGGATGACTTACCGCTACCTCGACCTGCGCCGCCCCGACATGCAGAAGATGTTGCGCACGCGCATCAAGCTGGTGCAGGCGCTGCGCCGTTACCTCGACGCACGTGGCTTCCAGGACGTCGAAACGCCCATCCTCACCAAGGCCACGCCGGAAGGTGCGCGCGACTACCTTGTGCCCAGCCGTGTGCATCCGGGTCAGTTCTACGCGCTGCCGCAGTCGCCGCAGCTGTTCAAGCAGATCCTGATGATGGCCGGCTTCGATCGCTACTATCAGATCGCTCGCTGCTTCCGCGACGAAGATCTGCGCGCCGACCGCCAGCCGGAATTCACCCAGCTCGACCTCGAGTTCGCCTTCGTCGAAGAAAAGGACGTGCAGGATTTTGTCGAGGCGCTGATCCGCCACGTGTTCAAGGAAGTGGTGAACGTCGAACTCGATGAAGCGTTCCCGCGCATGACCTGGGCCGAAGCCATGCGTCGTTTCGGCTCGGACAAACCGGACCTGCGCATCGCGCTGGAACTGGTAGACGTGGCCGATGCGCTGAAGCACGTCGAATTCAAGGTGTTCGCCGAACCAGCCAACGCGCCGAACGGCCGCGTCGCCGCGCTGCGTGTGCCGGACGGCGCCAACCTGAGCCGCAAGGACATCGACGGGCTCACCGAGTACGTCGCCAGGTACGGCGCGAAGGGTTTGGCCTGGATCAAGGTGGACGATCTCGCCAAGGGCCGTGACGGCGTCAACTCGCCGGTTGCCAAGTTCCTCGACGACAAAGCGCTGGACGCGGTGCTCAAGGCGACGGGTGCGCAGTCGGGCGATATCGTGTTCGTGGGCGCTGGCACCTGGAAGGTCGTCACTGACTTCATGGGCGCGTTGCGCCTGAAGGTCGGCAAGGATCGTGGCCTGGTCGAAAACACCTGGAAGCCGCTGTGGGTCACCGACTTCCCGATGTTCGAGTACGACGAGGAAGAAAAGCGTTTCGTCGCGCTGCATCATCCGTTCACTGCGCCGAAGGTCGATGACATCGCCGACCTGCGCGCCAATGCTGCTATCGCGGTGAGCCGCGGTTACGACATGGTGCTCAACGGTAACGAGATTGGTGGCGGCTCCATCCGTATCCACCGCCCGGAGATGCAGAGCACGGTGTTCGATCTTCTGGGCATCGGTCCGGAAGAGGCCGAAGCCAAGTTCGGCTTCCTGCTCAAGGCGCTGAAGTTCGGCGCGCCGCCGCACGGTGGCCTGGCCTTCGGCATCGACCGCATTGCGGCGCTGATGGCGGGTACGGAATCGATTCGCGACGTGATCGCCTTCCCCAAGACCACCAGTGCGCAGGATCTGATGACGGATGCACCGTCGACGGTCAGCGACGCGCAGCTGAAGGAGTTGCACGTCAAAGTGGCGGCGGAATCCAAGTCGGCTTGATCAAGGCATGGGTGACGTGCGAGTCGCACGTACCTGACCCGCTAGTCGCGGGTCTGCGTCGCGGTCGCGCCGCAACTTTTCTTGCAGAATGGACTCTTCAGAATGACCGGGTTTTCCAACCCGGTCATTTCTTCCTACATCGATGAATGCCCCGCACACCCCATGACCGATCACGTCATTCTCCTGCACGGCCTGTGGATGCGCGGCTTTGCGCTCCTCATGCTGCACCGGCGGATGATGGAGGCCGGCTTCCGTGTTCATCGCTACGATTACATGAGCGTGGCTGCCACCCAGTCGCGCATCCTGGGCAGCCTGCAGTCGCGCGTCCAGGAGCTGGGGCAGGACGGACACACCGTGCATCTGGTTGGCCACAGCCTTGGTGGCCTGCTGGCCTTGCGCGCCTGTGCGGAGGGTGAACTGCCTCCCGGGCGCGTGGTCTGCCTCGGCTCGCCGCTCAAAGGCAGTGCGGCTGCGCGCCGTTTTGCCGGTATGGGGCGCGGCGGGGAGGTGTTGCTTGGCCACAACCGCGAATTGCTGGAATACGGTTTCGACCGCTGGGACGGTGAGCGCGAGGTTGGCGTGATCGCCGGCCGGGTGCCGTTGGGCCTGGGGGCGATGATGGGCCAGTTCGACAGCGACAATGACGGTTGCGTGACGGTGGATGAGACCTGCTTGCCGGGCATTGCCGATCACTGTGCCATCGAAACCAACCATACGGGCCTCCTGTTTTCGCAAGAGGCGGCGCGACAGGTCACGCAGTTCCTCCATAAGGGGTGTTTTGACCACCCGGAAGCCTGAGAAGGCCGCCATCTGGCGTGCTTTGGGATGGCGCTTGCCCGTCTGACACCCTGAAGCGATAGAATTCGCGGCTTGTCCGTCCACCAGCTTTGCAGGAAGTGTCATGGGTAGAGGCCCGTCCATCGAAGGTCGCAAGAACGCCGAAGACGCCAAGCGCGCCAAAGTGTTCACCAAGCTGATCCGCGAAATCACCGTCGCCACCCGCGCCGGTGTGCCCGACCCATCGCTCAATCCGCGCCTGCGTTCGGCCGTGGACAAGGCGTTGTCGGCCAATATGCCCAAGGACACCATTGAGCGCGCGGTCAAGCGCGGCTCGGGCGCCGACGGCGGCGCGGCGATGGAAGAACTGCGCTACGAGGGCTACGGCCCGGGCGGTATCGCGCTGATCATCGACTGTTTTACGGATAACCCGACCCGTACTGTCGCCGATGTGCGCCACGCGCTGACCAAGCATGGTGGCAACCTGGGCACCTCCGGCTCGGTGGCTTTCCAGTTTGCTCGTCTGGGTGAGTTGGCGTTCGCCACCAACGGCGACGAAGCCGCCGAGGAAAAGGTGCTGGAAGCCGCACTTGAAGCCGGCGCCGACGACGTGGTGAACGAAAACGGCGAAAGCACTGTGCTGTGCGCGCCAGAAAACTTCGAAGCCGTGCAGCACGCGCTGACCGCTGCAGGCTTGAATGCGCAGCATGCTGGCGTAGGTATGCGCCCGAGCAACCGCGTGCCGGTGCCGGAAGAGGCGCTGGAGCCGTTGCTCGACCTGCTGGAAAAGCTGGACGGGCTGGATGACGTCAGTGACGTCTCACACAACGCATTGCTGCCGGCCGAGGCCGCCAGCTAAATCACCGAGCCGTCCAGGCCCGGTGATACTTCGCCCATGACCCGCATCATCGGCATCGATCCGGGCAGCCAGCGCACGGGTGTCGGCATCATCGATGTCGACGCCAGCGGCAAGCTGTCCCATGTTTTCCATGGCGCGCTGGTGGTGGCTGGCGAGGCCACGTTTCCGCTGCGCCTGAAACGCATATTTGACGAGCTGTGTGACATCATCGCCGCCCATCGACCGGACGAGTGTGGCGTGGAGCGCGTATTCATGGCGCGCAACCCGGACTCGGCATTGAAGCTGGGGCAGGCGAGGGGCGCCGCGATCTGCGCGGTGGTCAGCCAGGGGATCGCGGTGCACGAGTACGCAGCGACGGAAGTCAAACAGGCGGTGGTCGGCAGCGGCCGCGGCGACAAGACCCAGGTTCAGCACATGATTGGTGTCCTGCTCGGACTCAAGGGCCCGTTGCAGGCCGACGCGGCGGACGCGCTCGCCATCGCGGTGACTCACGCCCACACGCGCGCAAGCCTTGCGCGCGTGGGCATTCCCCGTACCGCCTGGAGGCGTCGATGATTGGTCGTTTGCGTGGCACCCTCATTTCCAAGCAGCCGCCGTGGCTGATGGTGGAAGTGGGTGGGGTGGGCTATGAGCTCGAAGCGCCCATGTCTACCATTTACGACCTGCCGCCCACCGGCAAGGAAGTCATCCTGCTCACGCATTACGCTGTAAAGGAAGACAGCGTGGCGTTGTACGGCTTCATGCACGAAGCCGAGCGCAGCTTGTTTCGCAACTTGCAGAAGGTCAGCGGCATCGGCGCGAAAATCGCGCTCGCGGTGCTGTCAGGCGTGGCCACGAACGACTTTGCACGCCTGGTGCAGGCTGGCGACGTGGTGGCCCTGACCAAGATTCCGGGTATCGGCAAGAAGACGGCCGAACGCATGGTGGTGGAGCTGCGCGATCGCGTGGACGGGCTCGCAACCACCTTGCCCGGCGCTCACCCGATGACGAACGGCGCGCCGCTTGACCCGGCTGGCGAAGCCACCGTGGCGCTGCAGCAGTTGGGCTACAAGCCGGCGGAAGTGACCCGTCTGGTGCAAAAAGTCGCCGCCGAAGGCGACACCGCCGAAGCTATCATCCGCAAGGCGCTGCGCGCCGCACTAGGGAATTAAGACGTGACCCCGGATTCCGCACAAGGCATGTCCGACGCTGAAACCAAACGGCGCCTGGCCGCGCTCGCGCTCGGCGCGATCGGCGTGGTGTACGGCGACATTGGTACCAGCCCGCTGTACACATTGCAGACCACGCTCAGCCACGACGGCATGAAGCCGACGCCAGAGAGCATCTACGGCGTGCTGTCGCTGATCTTCTGGGCGCAGATCATCGTGGTGTCGCTGAAGTATGTGGTCTTCATCATGCGCGCCGACAACAAGGGTGAGGGCGGCATCATGGCGCTGCTCGCGCTGGCACTGCGCAGCGTGCGTGGCGATGCGCGTCAGCGCTGGCTGCTCGCCATCATCGGCATCTTCGGCGCCTCGCTGTTCTACGGCGACGGCGTCATCACACCAGCGATCTCGGTGCTGTCGGCGGTGGAAGGCGTCAAGGTTGCCGCCCCGAACCTTGGTCACTGGGTGGTACCAGTCACGGCCGTCATCCTGTTTTTCCTGTTTGCGCTGCAGCGCCATGGCACGGAGCGTGTAGGCAAGTTGTTCGGCCCGGTGATGGTGGTGTGGTTCATCGTGATCGCGTTGCTTGGCCTGCGCATGGTCGCTCACAACCCGCATGTGCTCTGGGCGATTAATCCCTACTACGGGGTGAAGTTCTTCTTTACCCATGGGCTGCAGGCGTTCATTGCGCTCGGCGGCGTGGTGCTGGCGCTGACTGGCGCGGAGGCGCTGTACGCGGACATGGGCCATTTCGGCAAGCGGCCAATCCGTCTCGCGTGGTTCAGCTTTGTGCTGCCCGCCTTGGTGCTCAATTATTTCGGTCAGGGTGCGCTGCTGCTCGACCACCCGGAAGCGATCGATAGCCCGTTCTTCAAGCTCACGCCCGAGCCGCTGCTGTATCCCATGATTGGCCTGGCAACCATTGCCACGGTCATTGCCTCCCAGGCCGTCATCTCCGGCGCGTTCTCCATGACTCGCGAGGCGATGTCGCTGGGCTATTCGATGCGCATGCCGGTGGTGCATACCTCGCGCGAAATGTCCGGCCAGATCTTTGTGCCGTGGGTGAACAACTTCCTGCTCATCATGGTGTTGGTGGCGGTGGTTGGCTTCCGCAGCTCGGATAACCTGAGCGCGGCCTACGGCATCGCGGTGACGGGCACGATGACCATCACCACCATCCTCGCGCTGATCGTGGCTCGTCGCCAATGGCACTGGAATCGCCTCACCGTCATCGTTGCGGGCGTGTTGCTGCTCGCCATTGACCTGTCGTTCCTGGGTGCCAACCTGATCAAGATCGAGTACGGCGGTTGGTTCCCGTTGGTGCTCGGCGTTGGCATCTTTATCGTGATGACCACCTGGCGTCGCGGTCGCGAGTTGGTGGTGCGCGAGATCAAGCAATCCGGCCTGGCGCTGGAGCCCTTCATCGAGAACATTGCTGAGCATCCGCCGCTGCGCGTGCCGGGTACGGCCGTGTTTCTTACCGCCAACCAACATGCCGTGCCACATGCGTTGCTGCACAACCTCAAGCACAACAAGGTGCTGCACGAGCGCAATGTGCTGCTGACCGTGGAAATGCTGGAGACGCCTACGGCCGACCCGGGCGAGCGCATCGAGATCACTGAACTTGGCGGCGATTTCTACGGCCTGGCGTTGCGCTTCGGCTTTGCGGAAGACCCGAATATCCCAAGCGCGCTGACCAAGTGTTCCAAGAAGGGTCTGCCGTTCGACATGATGGATACCACCTTCTTCCTGTCGCGCGAGAACATCATTGCGGATGCAAAGCGACCGGGCATGGCGTTGTGGCGCGACAAGCTGTTCGCCTTCATGGCTCGCAATGCGCTGCCTGCGACGGCGTTCTTCCAGATACCGGGCAATCGTCTGATCGAGTTGGGCGCCCAGGTAGAAATCTGATGAAAAGGCGTCTTCGGACGCCTTTTTCTTTGCAGGGCAAGGCGGGGCGGGCTTTTTTCCATGCCTGCGTCATCGTGCTCTGCCATAATTTCGCCTATGACCGAACACCGCATCGTCACCGCCGCCGCCCAGATGGACGACGAGGCCCTGGAAGCCTCGATCCGTCCCAAGCGGCTGGCCGAATACCTGGGCCAGCAGGCGGTGCGCGAGCAGCTGTCGATCTACATCGAGGCCGCAAAAAAGCGTGGCGGCGCACTGGACCACGTGCTGATCTTTGGCCCCCCGGGCCTGGGCAAGACTACGCTCAGTCATGTGATCGCCAACGAGCTCGGCGTCAACCTGCGTTCCACCTCTGGTCCTGTGCTGGAAAGGGCAGGGGACTTGGCCGCGCTGCTGACCAATCTCGAGCCGCACGACGTGCTGTTCGTGGACGAGATCCATCGCCTTTCACCCGTGGTGGAGGAAGTGCTCTACCCGGCGATGGAAGACTTCCAGATCGACATCATGATCGGCGAGGGCCCCGCGGCACGCTCGATCAAATTGGACCTGCCCCCCTTCACCCTGATCGGCGCTACCACGCGCGCCGGCCTGCTGACGGCGCCGCTGCGTGACCGCTTCGGTATCGTGCAGCGCCTGGAGTTTTATTCGCCCGACGAGCTCACGGCCATCGTGCGTCGCTCGGCGCGCATCATGGGTATTCCCTGTGAGCTTGAGGGCGCGCAGGAAATAGCCCGCCGTTCGCGTGGCACGCCACGCATCGCCAACCGCCTGCTGCGTCGCGTGCGTGATTACGCCGAGGTGCGGGCGGATGGTCAGATCACCCATGACGCCGCGCGTGCGGCGACGAACATGCTCAAGGTCGACGCCGAAGGGTTCGACGAGCTGGATCGTCGCCTGCTGTCCATCATCATCGAAAACTTCGACGGTGGCCCGGTGGGCGTCGAGTCGCTCGCGGCTGCCCTCAGCGAAGACCGCGGCACCCTCGAGGACGTGGTCGAGCCCTACCTGATCCAGCAAGGCTTCCTGGTGCGTACCGCGCGCGGTCGCATGGCCAGCGCCAAGGCTTGGCGTCACCTGGGCCTGACCCCACCGCCGCGGCAGCCCGTGGCCGCCGACCTTTTCATCGGTGACAGCTCCGATGTCTGACGCTATGCCAGCCAACGCCGGCAACCCGTTCCAGTGGCCGGTGCGCGTCTACTGGGAAGATACCGACGCGGGCGGGGTGGTCTACCACGCCAGCTATCTGCGTTTCATGGAGCGCGCCCGCAGCGAATGGCTGCGCGCCATGGGTATCAACCAATCCCTGGTCAAGGAAAGCACGGGGTTGGCCTTCCTGGTCCGGGAAATGCAGATCGATTTCCTCAGGGCGGCCCTGCTGGATGATGAACTGTCGGTAAGCGTGGAAATCAAAGAACGGCGGGCAGCCAGTATCCTTTTCGCCCAGACGATCCGCCGGGCGGACGGTGCGGAGCTGATCCGCGCGAAAGTACGCGTGGCGTGCGTCGACATCCACCGCATGCGTCCGGTGCAGATTCCGGCCGACCTCATCCCCGGCCTTCCCCCTAAAAATTAAGCACGTGCGCTGGAGAACCTTCAAGCAATGAACGGTGGACTGAACATTTTCAAACTGATCGCGGAAGCGAGCGTTCTGGTACAGGCCGTCCTGCTGGTCTTGCTGGTGTTCTCCTTCCTCTCCTGGGTGATCATCATCCGCAAACACCAGCAGCTGAAGAAGGCGATGGAAGAGGCGGAGGGCTTCGAGGAGCGCTTCTGGTCCGGCGCCGATCTCGCCCAGCTGTTCCGCGAAGTCAGCAACCGCGGCGCGGAAAACGGCGGGATGGAGAACGTGTTCGAGTCGGGTTTCCGCGAGTTCGTGCGTCAACGTCAGCGCCGCGTGCATGACCTGCGCATCGTTATCGAAGGCTCCGAGCGCGCCATGCGCGTGGCTGGTACCCGCGAGATTGGTCGCCTGGAGCGCAACCTGGAATTCCTCGCCAACGTGGGTTCGATCAGCCCGTACGTCGGCCTGTTCGGCACCGTCATCGGCATCATGGGCGCCTTCCAGGGCCTGGGTGAAATGAAGGACGTGACCATCGCTGTGGTCGCCCCGCACATTTCCGAAGCGCTGATTGCGACCGCTATGGGTCTGTTCGCGGCCATTCCTGCGGTGTGGGCGTACAACCGTTTCGCCAACAAGGTCGAGCGTGTGGCCTCGCGCTACGAAGTGTTCCAGGAAGAGTTCTCTTCGGTGCTGCAGCGCCAGATCCAGACCGACGAAGCGGCCTGAGCAGAGGAGCTAAGCGATGCGTAGCTCTATGCGCCACAAGCGCTTCAAGCTGAAATCCGAGATCAACGTCGTTCCCTACATCGACGTGATGCTGGTGCTGTTGATCATCTTCATGGTCACCGCGCCCATGATCAACAAGAACGTCGACGTCAATCTGCCGCAAGCGAACGCGAAGTCGCTGCAGGACAAGAAAGATCCGGTGATCGTCGTGGTCGACCAGAACGGCCAGTTGTACCTGACCATGGGCACGGAGAAGCGTCAGCCTGTCGATGCCGCCACCATGCAGACCAAGGTTGGCGCGTTCGTGAAGGCCAACCCGGAGGTCAGCGTGCTCGTGGCTGGCGATCGTGATGGCAAGTACGAAGGCGTGTACCAAGTGCTGGCCCAGTTGCAGCAGGCCGGCGTGGCCAAGGTCGGTCTGATGAGCGCGCCGGAGTCGGGCACCAAGAAATGAGGGCCGACTCCCCCAAGGGCACGTCCAAGGCGGTTGTCCTTTCCGCCGTTCTCCATCTAGGCATCGTGGGCTTCCTGGCCCTCGCGGTGGTGCCGTGCTCGTTCTACGAAAGCCTGTTCGAGACGCTGCACCTGCCGGCCGACTGGAACCCGATCACCTGCACCAAGCCGGTGTCCCTGCAGGGTGAAATCATCGAGGCCGAGCTGGTGGGCGTCACTGGCGCGCCGCCCCCGAAGTCGGCGAAGGTCAATAAGCCCGTGCCGGTCACCGTGCCGCCGCCGCCGAGCGTGCCACCACCGCCGTCGGAAGAAACGCCCAAGATCAAGACCTTGCCGCCTCCGCCAGAGCATCCGGATACGAAGGATCAGGAAAAGGTCGTCGCCGAAGGTATCCAGAAGGCAGAGGACGCCAAGAAGGAACAGGAAGAGAAGCAGCGCCAGCGCGCCGCCGAATTGGACGCCCAGGCGGCCAAGCACAAGGAAGAAGAGCAGAAGAAGGTCGACGAACTGTTCGCCAAGATGGACGCGGCGGACAAATCCGTGAAGCAGGCGCAAAGCAAGGCCAACCAGGCCAAGCAGCAGATGCAAGATCTGAAGAACGCGCAGGACAACGGCGTCGACAACGTGCCTTATGCAGCCCAGAAGCAGACCGGCAGCAACGGTCCGGACGCCGGGTTGCGCGCGCAATATCTCGCGGCGATTCAGAATTCGCTCAAACAGAACTGGGTCGGCCCGGATAACATGCCGACCAATCAGCAATGCCTGCTGCATATCGTGCAGTTGCCGGGTGGTCAGGTCGTCAGTGCCAAGGTCGACTCGAGCTGCCCGTTTGACGACGCAGGCCGCAAATCCGTCGAAGACGCGGCCATGAGGGCCAACGAGTTGCCATACAAGGGATTTGAAAGTGTCTTTAGCCGCACCGTTGATATGTACTTCAAGCCATAGGTGATGACCTGATGAAAAAGACTTCCCGTTATCTGGTCTTCTTGCTTGGCATCCTGGGCCTGCTGTTCGCGGGTCTGGTGTCCGCGCAGACCTCCACCCTCACCGGCACAGTGGAAGGCGTGACCAAGTCGGCTACGCCGATTGTCGTCGTGCCGTTCGCTCAGGCGGGTGGGGCACCGCTGCCCACCGACATCGCCGATGTCATGCGCAACGACTTCAACCGTTCCGGCAAATTCCGCTCGCTCGCCAAGAGCGAAATCGTGGAAACGCCGTCGAAGGGTGCGGACATCAACTTCGCCACCTGGCGCCTGCTCAAGCAGGACTACATCACCGTCGGCCGCATTAGTGACGCTGGCGGCGGCATGATGCGCATCGAGTACGAGCTATGGGACGTCAACCGTCAGCAGAGCCTGCTTGCCCAGGCGTACACCGCACCGGCCGGTGACCTGCGTGGCGTGGCCCATCAGATTGCCGATGCAATCTACGAAAAGATCACCGGCGTGCGTGGCGCGTTCTGGACCCGCATCGCGTATATCACCGCTGTGGGCCTGGGCAATAACACCACCTACTCGCTGATCGTCGCCGACTCGGACGGTTACAACCCGCAGGTCGTGGCCCGTTCGCGCGAGTCGCTGTTGTCCCCCTCCTGGTCGCCAGACGGTCGCAAGATCGCCTACGTGTCGTTCGAAAGCGGCAACTCGGCCATCTACGTGCAGGACATCACCACCGGTTCGCGCCAATTGGTCTCGGCCCGCGCCAAGGGCATCAATGGTGCGCCGAACTTCTCCCCGGACGGCTCGAAGCTGGCGTTGGCCCTTTCCTATCAGGGCAACCCCGAGATCTATTCGATGGACCTGGGCTCCCGCGCGGAGACCCGCCTGACCAACAACCTGGCCATCGACACCGAGCCGCGTTGGACCCCGGACGGCCAGAGCATCATCTTTACCTCTGACCGTGGCGGTAAGCCCCAGCTCTACCAGATGTCGGCGGGCGGCGGCGGTGCCGAACGCATCACCTTCCAGGGCCAGTTCAACGCCAACGCCTCGATCAGCTACGACGGCAAGCAGATCGCGATGGTGCAGGGCAACGGGAACGTGTATCGTATTGCTATCATGGATCGCAGTCTGGGTGGGCAGGTGCGCTTCATCTCGCCGGGTCCGATCGACGAAACACCGAGTTTCGCGCCGAACGCGAGTATGTTGCTGTACGCCGCATCCGAAGGAAGACGTGGCGTGCTGTACGCAGTGTCCGCAGATGGTCTCGTCCGTCAGCGCTTGGTACTGGCCGACGGTGACGTTCGCGAACCGGCTTGGGGTCCCTATCGTCAGCGATAAGCAGTTCATGTCGAGGCGCGAAAGCGTCACGGCAATGTGATCCGAGCGTGAAGGTCTAGGCCTCACGCCGGATCAAACAGCTTGCCCGCCGCGGCAATCCGTCGCGGTAGGCGGGGCAGGCGGTTGCGAGACAGCGCACTGCCGGCAGCAAAATGTCAAAATAACAGCCGGTTCACCGGCGAACACTGTCCCGAAACCGCAATCATCATTGACTGTCGGAACTCAAACCTGTTTGAAGGAACGTCCACCATGAATAAGACCGTTCGCGTCGCCCTGGTCGCCCTGCTCTGCGTTGGCGCGGCCGCATGCTCGAAGAAGCAGGAAGTCAAGCCGCAGCCGCAGCCGGAAGCGCCGATGACCACCCCGGCTCCGTCGACCGCTGGCAAGTACACCCCGGCTGATCTCGATACCGATGCCTGCCTGCGTCAGCGCGTTGTGTACTTCGATTTCGACAAGGACGAAATCAAGCCGGAGTTCCAGCAGATCATGGCGTGCCACGCCAAGTACCTGCAGGATCGCCCGATGGCGCAGATCCGTTTGGAAGGTAATGCTGACGAGCGCGGCACCCGCGAGTACAACCTCGGCCTCGGCGAGCGCCGTGGTAACGCGGTGTCCAGCGCCCTGCAGTCGAACGGCGGCTCGGCCAGCCAGATCAACGTGATCTCGTATGGCAAAGAAAAGCCGGTGTGCCGTGAGCACAACGAAGACTGCTGGAGCAAGAACCGTCGCGTCGAGATCGTCTACACGGCGAAGTAATGAAGAAGCGACTGGCTAATAGCTTCACGGCCAGGATGGGCATGGCGGGCGCAATCGCGTCCGCCATGCTTTTTAGTGTCCCGGTCCACGCACAGGATTCCCGCCTCAGCCTCGCCGATCGCGTGTCGCGGCTAGAGCAGCAGGCACAGAATCAGAACGGCACCACGCTGGTCAACCAAGTGCAGGCGCTGCAGTCACAAGTGCAGCAGATGCAAGGCCAGATCGAGGAACTGCAGCACCAGTTGCAGGAAGCCAACGACAAGAACAAAGCGCAATCCACGGATTTCGATTCGCGCCTGGGCCGCCTTGAAAGCGGTGCCGGTGCTGCGGGCGCCAATCCGGGGAATGCCGTTGCGCCGAATACCTCTGCACCCACAGTCATTGCCGCCCCGGTTGCTCCGCCGCCGCCAGCGGCAGGCACAGGCAAGGCTGCTGCAGGCGCGCCACCGGTTGCGACGGGCAAGGGCGCCGCGGGTGCCAACAATGCCGCGGTGCAGGCCGCCTACGACGACGCCTTCAAGTCGCTGCGCGCCGGCGACTACGTGAAGTCCTCGCGTGATTTTCGCAATTTCATCCAGCAGTATCCGGACAGCTCGCTGCTGCCGAATGCGTTCTACTGGCTGGGCGAGTCGTATTACGCCACCAGCAATTACCAGGTGGCGATGGAAGCGTTCCAGCATCTGGTCAGCCAATTCCCGCAGAGCGAGAAGGTGCCCGACGCGCTGCTCAAGGTGGGCTACAGCCAGATCGAACTCAAGCAGCTCGATGCCGGTAAGACCACGCTGAAGAACGTGACTGCGAAGTACCCCGGCTCCCGGGCTGCAGGCCTAGCCCAGGAGCGCTTGCGCCGCCTGCAGGCCCAGCCGGCCAACTGAGGCTGTTGTCGTGACTGGCAGTAACACGAACGTGGCTCCCACCACGTCGACGCAGGCGCCCGCTGAGCGCCTGCGCATTACCGAGATCTTCCACTCCATCCAGGGCGAGGCGGATGCCATCGGCTGGCGCACTGTCTTCGTGCGTTTGACCGGCTGCCCGCTGCGTTGCGTGTGGTGCGATACCGAATATTCTTTCTACGGTGGCGACTGGCGCGCGATCGACGACATCGTGGCCGATGTGGCCTCGCATGGCGCCAAGCACGTGTGTGTGACGGGCGGCGAGCCGCTGGCGCAGAAGCGCTGTCTGATCCTGTTGAAGCGGTTGTGCGACGCCGGCCACGACGTATCGCTGGAAACCTCCGGTGCGCTGGACGTGTCGCCGGTGGATCCACGCGTTCGCAAAGTGATGGACCTCAAGGCCCCGGATTCGGGCGAGGCCGCTCGCAACCTGTGGTCGAACCTCGAGCATCTGTTGCCGCACGACCAGGTGAAGATCGTCATCGCCAGCCGCGCGGATTACGAATGGGCGTGCGACGTCGTCGCCGAACACCGGGTCACCGAGCGCTGCATGGTGTTGTTTTCACCCGTGCACGGCGCCATCAAGCCCCGTGAGCTGGCGGAATGGATCATTGAAGACAAGCTCGACGTGCGTTTCCAATTGCAGCTCCACAAGCTGCTTTGGAACGACGAGCCGGGGCACTGACGCGCATCTGCGCGCAGCACGGGGCTGCTTGGCCCCGTCGCTGACGTCCCCCTAGAATTTCCGCGTGCCGGCCTGTGTTGCTGGTGGCGCTTGTCGGCCGGATCACCGGCCTGAACCTTTGAGTGGAAGTCATCCCATGTCTGAAACCTCTCCCCGCAAGGCCGTCGTGCTCGTTTCCGGCGGCATGGACTCGGCGGTCACCATCGCCATCGCCCGCGAACAGGGCTATCAGGTGCATGCGCTTAGCGTGGCCTATGGCCAGCGGCACAACGCCGAGTTGGCGGCTTCTGAGCGGGTGTCCGGCCTACTGGGCGCCGTCGAGCACAAGACGGTGTTCGTGGACCTGCGCACCATCGGTGGTTCCGCGCTCACCGCGGACATCGACGTGCCGCTCGATCAGACGGGCGAGCAGGGCATCCCGGTGACCTACGTGCCTGCCCGCAACACCATCATGCTGTCCATCGCCCTGGGCTGGGCTGAAGTGCTGGGTTCCGCCGATATCTGGTGCGGTGTGAACGCGGTGGACTATTCGGGCTATCCCGACTGCCGTCCCGCCTTCATCGAAGCCTTCGAGCAGCTGGCGAACGTCGCGACCAAGGCCGGTGTGGAAGGGGCGGGCATCCGCATCCATGCGCCGCTGATGCGCATGAGCAAGGCTGATATTGCCCGCGAAGGCCAGCGACTGGGCGTGGATTTCTCCGAGACGGTCAGCTGCTATCAGGCGGATGCCGAGGGCCGCGCCTGTGGCCACTGCGACGCCTGCCACCTCAGGGCCCAGGGATTCAGCGTCGCCGGTCTGCCCGACCCCACGCGCTATGCCTGAACGGGCCTCGCTTGTGCCGTGAGCCTCCAGCCCATAAAATATCGGGCTAGCTTTTGAAGTGTGGGCCGTTAGCTCAGTTGGTAGAGCAGTAGACTTTTAATCTATTGGTCGATGGTTCGAATCCATCACGGCCCACCAAATAAACGAAAAGACCCGCGGAAACGCGGGTCTTTTTTTTGTTCCGAGATAGCGTGGGCGTAGCTCAGCTCGCTTGCCGCCAGGTGGCGGGTGCCTGTTTCTGCGGGCTGGTGGAGTGGCGTTCCATGACCGGCATGCGTGGCAGGTCGAACCAGAAGGTGCTGCCGCGTCCGGGTTCCGAGCGCAGGCCGATGCGAGTGCCCAGCAATCGGGCGAGGCGTTCAGCGATGGCGAGGCCAAGCCCGTAACCGCCGCGCCGTTCGCTTTCACCGGCCTGCAATTGCACGAATTCCTCGAAGATGCGCTGCTGGTGGATCACGGCGATGCCTGGGCCGTTATCGCGCACTTCAATACGGATGGATTGGCCGCGGCGGCGCGCGGCGATGAGTACGCGTCCTGCCGGGGCATTGGCAATGGCATTGCTGGCCAACTGATAGAGCAGGCTGGCTGCGACGTCTGCGTCACCGTGCAACTGGTGACGGCTGCCTCGCCATGTGAGCGTGACTTGCTGCTGCACGGCTTCGTGATTGAGCGAGGTGCGATCGCGCATGAACAGCTCGGCGGCGGTGAAGCCGACAGGTTTCACTGCGATCACGCCGGCGTCGAGCCGGGAGATTTCCAGAAGCGCATCCAGCAGGCGCGTCATCGATGCAATGCTGCCGCGCATCTGCTGGAACAGTGACTGCTGCTCCTGGCTGGCATTCTGGTCGAGGCCAGCGGCGAACAGTTCCAGCGCCTGCAGCGGCTGCCGGAAATGATGGCTGACCAGGGCGATAAACTGCGATTTGCTGCGCGTGGCGGCCTGGCTCTGGCGCAGGCGATCCAGCGCCTCCACGGCGTTGTCGTGCTGCATCGCGCTCCAGTCACGGCGTTGTTCCTCCTGCAGTTCAGATAGACGCTGCAGGCTTTTGCGTAATTCAATGAACTCGGTGGCGGCCGGCGTATTGTCGAGCTGCGGGTGACGTGCATTGACCAACTCGTGCACCGCGTAGCGCACCTGTGACAGCGGCTCGAGTACGCGATGGCGAATGGATACACGCGCCAGCCAGGCGAGCACCAGTACACCTGTCGCGCATAGCGCGCCTAGCAGCCAGACCATGGCCTGTGCCTGGTGCAGGGGGTGCGTATCCACCTGCATGCTCACCCATGACGAGGCGCTGCCATGGGGTTGAACCTCACTGCGGTAGGTAGCGCCGTTGCCGGCGGTGCCGCTGCTCCACAGGGTGCCATCCGAACCGTGCCACTCCACTCGCACGACCCGATCTTCCTTGCCCTCCTGCAGGGTCCGGTCCAGCGCGGCCTGGGATGGGGCGCCGCTGGTGGCATCCAGTTCGCCCGCAAGCCGTGCCAGCCGCAGGCTGGCCGTGGCATCGACGCGTTCGGCCAGGTTGTGGGTCTGCTGCACGCACAGCGCCAGGATCAGCGCCAGGGCGGCGATGGTGCTGGGCAAAACCACATCGATGAACAGGCGGGGCAACACATGTGCGCGCGGTTCCATGCGTCATCCCTCCCCGACACAGCCGCACGCCGGCGGCAGGGGCGTACATCGCTCCTGGGGCCTTCGGTGCTGGCAAATGCAGATTGAAGACATGATCGCGCGGAATTCCGGCAGTCAGGGGATGAAAAAAACCATGAGGCGCGCCGCAGCGCGGAGTCGCCCTGATTGGCACTGTAAAGAAACGCTGCGAACCCTTCGATACCCACTTCGTTCTAGCGCGAGGCGCCATAGTGCGAATGGTCTATGGGGCCCTGAACGAGGGGACATGTTGCGATGCGAAATGCGCCGGCATGACGCCGGACGCATTTGGCGCTACCTTGCCACCCGCATGCCCACCCCTGGGCGAATTGGAGAACCCCATGTCCTCACGTTGTCGCTGGTTGGTCGCCGTTTCCTTGCTGGGTATGGCCAGTGTCGTTCTGGCGCAGGATATCCCCGCCAACATGCCCAAGCGCAAGCCGGGTCTGTGGGACATGCAGACCTCCGGCATGGGCGGCCAGCCCCAGACCACCAAGTTCTGCCTTGACGCGGACACCGACACGGCGATGTACAAGATGGGCACGCACATGAGCGGCCAGATGTGCAGCAAGTTCAAGATCGACGTGCAGGGCAGCAACAAGGTCGTGACGGACGCTGTCTGCAAGATCAATACGCCCAACGGCGCGGTCAACATGACCAGCCATAGCGAAACCACCTACCAGGGTGATAGCGCCTATTCGACCCAGGGCCACATCACCTACGACCCCGCCATCATGGGCCACGCCGACATGACCGTGACCAGCACGGGCCGCTGGGTGGGCCAGTGTGCGGCTGGCCAGAAGCCGGGTGACATGATCATGGCCAACGGCCAGACCCTCAACATCAAGGACATGCCGGGCCACTAAGGGGCGCGGCAGTCACGGAGAGCTGGGCGCCATCAACTGGCGCACCAGCGCCTCGTGCTCGGCATCGATCTTCTTGAGGCGAGCCTGCATGGCGGCGTCGCTGACCCATTGCGCGCTATAAGCGCGCCGGCGGTCGAGGTTGAATTCGATATCGGCGAAAGGCACCAGCGTCTCGTTGCCGGTGGGTGTGAAGCCGCTGATGTCGTGGATGAGGTGCAGCTTCGCCAGCTCGGCCTGGGCGTTCTTGCCCTTGGCATAGGAGGTGAGCGCCGCGGCGACGCGCTGGCGCAGATCGGCGGGAAGGTCCGTGCGAATTACCACCACGGCATGGGGAATCAGGCTGGACGTCCATAGCACGCGCAGGCGCGCGTACTGGTCGGGAAACCGTTCCGCGAATCGTTCGAGATCAGCGGTATTGTTGGTGGCGACGTCGGCCTCGTTGTTGGCGACGGCGAGTGCATTGTTCTGGTGGTTGTCGACGGTGACGTTGGCGAAGAACGTGTCCGAATCCAGCCGGCGGTTGGCGAACACCTGGGTTTCGGGCACGAGATAGCCGGAGACCGACAATACTTCGCCGCGTGCATAGCGCAGCTTGCCCGGCTGCTTGAACAGGTCGTCCAGGCTGCGCAGCGGCGAGTCCCTGGGCACGAGCAGCACCGAGTAGTAGCCACGCGAACCGTTGCTGCGCGTGAGCTGGGCGATCACCTGCATGCGATCGTGGATCACCGCGTCCAACGCGAGTCGGCCGGAGACAAAGGCGAAGTCCACGCGCTCCTCGGCCATGGCCTCGCCCAGTCCTTCATATGTGCTTACCGACAGGCTGCGGATGGGCAAGTGCAGCGTGTGGCTCAGGTCGTCGAGCATCGGGCGCCAGGCGGCCAACGACTCGGAGGGGCCGCCGATGGGCAGGATGCCGAAGGTCAGCCCGTTGATGTGCCCGGTGGCATGCGCCGGATCGGCACAGGCGGCCGTACCGCCAAACAGATTGAGCAGGAGCAACACCGCGACCCGCGCGCAGGCCAAGCGCACGCGGCTGGCGTTTCTGCGATAGCTTGCGATCCTTTCCTTTGACACGGCGTGATCCCCGAATAGATCAGAGCATCCCGGCGAACATGGGCTGGCGCTAGCGATAGTCCGTAAGGTGGGAGTACCCGGTCAGAGGCCGCTGATGCGTCGCGAAGCGACCACGGCTTCGACCCGGTTGCGTACATTGAGCGCCCGGAAAATGGCAGCAAGGTGAATTTTCACCGTGCCCTCGCTGATGCCGAGATCCCGTGCGATGAGCTTGTTTGGCTTGCCTTGCGAAAGCAGGCGCAGCACATCGATCTGCCGCTCCGTGAGCAATTTGCGCAGCCGTTCTTCCAGTGAGTCGGCAGCGCTGGACGCTGTTTGCGCGGCCACGGCTGCGGGTGTGGAGACCGGTCCATCGGCGCGCTCCTGCAAGAGCAGCGGAGGCACGTAGACGCCGCCCGACAGCACCAAGCGTACGGCGGATAGCATGATATCCGGCGAATAGGCCTTGGGAATGAAGCCCTGCACGCCCATGGCCAGCAGGCTTTTCATCAGCGCGCCGTCTTCGGAACCGGAGAGCACCATCACGGGAACCTGCGGGAGGTGCTCGATCACCTCGGCCAGATGCTCGCTGCCCTGCACGCCGGGCATGGCCAAGTCGATGAGCGCGAGGGATAGCGACGAGGCCTCCGGCGCATGAATCGCTGCGCGAAGTTCCGCCATGTCCATGGCAGTGACAAAGGACGTATCCGGCCCAAGCTCGGTCAGCTTGAGCTTGACACCTTCGACAATCAGTCGATGGTCGTCTGCGATCAATATACGCATGTCGTTCCCCATGGCGCCCGCGGCTCTTCCATTGCCGCACATCCGGCTTGCGCAACATAGCCCCACGCTGTGTGCGCGGCAACCTCAAAGAGCGTACGAACGACATAGTCTCAACGAGATATGGCCGGCCTGACGGTCGATCGCGAAAATTTACTTACCGCGATGGGGGTGTTGCTCAACGGGCGTCGTGCTTCGGTGAAGGTGAAAAACGGGTGGAGCGTGCAGGCTGACGTGTCGCATACCGAACACCGATTATCCCGGCACGATATGCGCGTTGCGCTACGTGCGACCAACCGGCCTGTGCCGGCGGCGTACTGCACTTAGCTCCTTTCCAACGTTTTGGAGCCTCTGGCATGCCGGGCATGATGCTCGTGCCGGTCGGCGGTTTGCCATGGATGGCCTCTTCTTCCCCGCACGGAGCGGGTTCCCCATTTCCATGCGGGTTGGCGCCCGCATGCTCCCAGGTCGGCACGACGGCGTATATCGTCGTAGACTTCGGCGGGCATCCCCGATCGGCACAGGGAGTTCCGCTCGGGGCCATGGAGCAACATGCAACAGGCTTTGACGGCTATCGACGCCATGCGGCTGCTGGAATGTTTCGCACCTTTGTTCGCCTATGGCTTACTGATCGACGAGCAGGCGGCAAGCCAGAATCTCTCCGACGACGAATGGCCGTCCGTACACGCTCGCGCACTCGCGCTGGTGGACCAGGGGCGTGGCGCGGCCTTCGCACGCGGTAAGCCGTTGGCCGAAGTGGAGTTGGCGGCGTTCGCCGCCGTGGCTTGGCTGGACGAGATCGCGGCCCGGCGCGGCGGGTGGGGCAGTGGGGTTGGCCCGTTGCAGCAGGTGCTATTCCGCACGGGAAGTGCGGCCACGGAATTCTTCGATCAGCTTGGCCGGCTGGACAGCGGCGAGGAAGAAGTGCGCGAGGTCTTCAGCATGGCCTTGCTGCTCGGGTTCTCTGGTCAGTACTACTACGAACAAGGTGACGGCGGCGAACTCGGCCGCATCAAGGCGCTGTATTGCCCGGCGGGCGCGAGTGCACTGGCCGTGTTGCAATCGCTACAGCGCGAGTCGGTGACGCCGCAGCCCTACATGACGCCAGGGTCGCCAGTGCTGCGCCTGCCGGGAACCTGGCTGGGGCGTCGGCTGGCGCAACTGGTGGCCACGCTCGTCGTGTTGTTGGTATTCGTCGCTTTCGTGGCGCCTGTTTTCAGCCAGGGTGTATCGGAGCAGGCATGGTTCATGGGCGGCATCATCGTGGCCGTCCTCGGTGTGGTCGGCTGGATAGGCGCGCTTGCCTGGCAATCGCTGGTGATGATGCGGGCGCATACACGCGTGGCGGACAGCACCGACTCCGGCTATGGCATCGGCAGTTTTTCCGCCGCGGTGAAGGATGCCGCCCGCCGTCTGCGCGGCGCGATTCTCCATCCGTTTCGTCGCCGCGGCCGATGGCGTCAGTTGTCCCGCCATCCCTGGTTGCTGTTCGTTGGTGACAGCGCCGCCGACGTACGCTCGTTGTTGCAGGCCGCTGCTGCTTCACCCCACGCGCGCGAACTGTCGCGCGCCAATGACACGCGACCGTGGCATTGGTGGGTGTTTCGCTCGCTGGTGGCGATCGAGCCTGGCCCGCGCCTGTCTTCTCCCCATGCGGCCATCGGCGACGGTGATGCGCCCTGGTCGAAGGCTCTGTTGCTGCTGGCGAAGGAGCGTCGCAAGTTGCCGCTGGATGGTTTGGTCATCTGCATGGCGGCACAGAGCCTGCGCGAATCGGAGGCTGCTGTCGCTATATACGCGGATCGCCTGCATCGACTGGCGGTCGAGGCCACGCGGCGTCTCCAACTGCAGCTTCCGGTCTACGTGGTGGTGACCGGCCTGGAGGCATTGCCTGGTCATGCTGCCTTTCGTTCCATGCTGCCTGCTTCGGTATTCCGTCGCGTGCTTGGATGGCGGCATGCCAGCCCTGTGCGTGATGGTGTGCTGGATGGACGCATGGAGGTGCAAGCAGACGCGGTGACTGAGCGACTGATATCCGCGGCGCTCGCCGTGCTGGCGATGGAGCGTGATCCGCACAAGCGGCGCGAGGCGTTTGCCTTCCTGCAGTCGCTGCATGGCGTGCAGCGTGGGCTACGCGGCTTCGTCGAGCGCTTGCAGGCCAACGAAGCCGGTGGCGAGCGTCGCCTGCACTGGCAGGGCCTGTACGTTACGGGTGGCTCGCGCAACGACGCACCGGGCGGCGATTTCGTCGACGATCTCTTCAATCGCTTCCTGCCGGCTGACCGCGTACTTGCCCGGCGCGTCGCTCCGAAAAGCTGAGCCGTTCAGGCCGTGGCGCGTGATCCGCTCCAGGCATCCATCAGCGCTTCGCGCAACTGCTCCGGCGACACGGGTTTGTAAAGCACGGGAATGCGCGCCGCCATGATTTCACGCAGCCGATCGCTGCGCGTTTCGCCGGTGATGAGCAGGCGCGGGAAGGGTGGATTGCCGTCGATCTGGTAATGCGCGTCCAGGGCGGCGAGCACATCAAGGCCGCTTTCACCGTCACGCAGACGCAAGTCGGAGATCACTATATCCGGCGGTTCATTCCATTCCTCCGCCGCCTGTAGCGCCTGTATGCGATCCTCCGCGACCGCTACTTTGCATCCCCAACTGGTAAGCAGATAGCGAATGCCGGAAAGGATGGCAGGTTCGTCGTCGATCACCAGCACGCGCATGCCGGACACGTCGGGCGACGATGGCGTGGCAGTTGCCGCCACGATTTGCTGCGCGGGGACTTCCGGCAGGTGAAAACTGAACACGCTGCCACGCCGCGGTTTGGACTTCAGCTGCACGCGCGTGTCGAGCAGTTCGGCCAGTCGCTGCACCGTGGCCAAGCCCAAGCCTAGGCCCCGGCGCCGGCTGACATCGTGTTCGTTGCCGTGGCACTCCACGCGGTAGAACTCATCGAACACGCGTACCTGGTGCTCCGGCGCGATGCCGATGCCGGTATCCCAGATGTCCACCCGCACCGTGCCGTCTTCGCGGCGGCGCGCCACCACCAACACGCCACCGCGGCTGGTATAGCGCAAGGCGTTGCTCACCAGGTTGTTGAGAATGCGCGAGAGCATCGTGCGGTCGCTGCGCACCCACAGGTCGGTCGTGCGCATGATCAGGCGCAGGCCATGCTGTTCGGCGATCATGCGGAAATTGCGGCTGACTTCCTGGAAGACTTGATCCAGTGGGAACTCGGCGATCTCGATCTGCATGGCGCCGGTTTCCAGGCGTGACAGGTCGAGCAGTTCGCTGAAGAGGTGGTCCAGTGCTTCCACGCACTCCTGGATATGCGCGATGCGGTCCAGGCGGATGGGGTCGCGTTCGTCCTCAGCGAGCGCCGAGGAGAACAGCGTCAAGGCATAGAGCGGCTGGCGCAGGTCGTGCGATGCGGCGGCGAGGAAGCGTGCCTTGGCGACGCTTGCAGCTTCGAGCGCGGCATTCTTGCGCGCTAGTTCAACGGTGGCATGTTCGATCTCGCTCTCCATGCCGCGCTGCACGTCGAACAAGGCCATCGCCGCGCTGTTGAAGCCCCGTTGCAGTTCGCCAATCTCGGTCAGGTCAGTAACTTCCACTTCGACGTGGCGGTCGCCGCGACCGAGCTGGTGCACGGCATCCACCAGCCGCCTTAGCGGGGCGCTGATCCAGCGAGCGGCCTGCCAGGCAATGATCGCCGCCAAGAGCAGGCTGATTGCCAGCGCCACCATGGCGTGACGCAGGCTGGCCTGCTGCATGGCGATGGCGTCGCGCAGGCTGACGTCCACCACGACGGACCCCAGCACGGGTTGGCCCGGGCGATCCGTATCCACGACGTCACGCACCACGGTCAGGCTTTCGCTGTTGTCGGCGCCGCTGCGTCCCAGGCTGTCAGCCAGGATTTCGCCGTCAGCGGCGCGGATCTGCACGCGGGCGACGTGGGGCAGGTCACCGATGGATTCAGCGATGCGCACGAGTTCGCGTCGTTGCATGTCACGCAGCGGCGCGGCAGTGACAGAAGCCGCCTGGGTCGCAATGGCATCGGCGGTGTTTTGCGCCATGCCGCGCAGGGTCATCAACTGCTGCGGCGCAAGCATCGCGACCAGCAGTGTTGCCGTCGCCAGGGTGGGCACGAGGGCGACAAGCGCAAGCCGCTGCATCAGCGAAGTGCGACGCCACCATTGCACCGTACGGGAATTGGCCCCTGTACCCATTGGATCCCCTAGGGATGCTCTGATCTATTCAACGTGGGTGTCACCGGTTCTGTTTGCCTGCCGCTGTGTGCTGCGTTGTTGAGGGCAGGCTGGTGACCTGTCGATACAGCGCGGCGCGCAGCGGCGGGCAAACAGAGCCGGCCCTGCGGGTGATGTCCAGAAAGCCCCCATGCCGCAGTGCGCAACTTGCCCAGGCAAACCAGCCTGGGCTGCGTCACGCCCTGCACCCTGCGGGCTTTCTGGACATCATGCCACCCGCGTTGGATAGATCAGAGCATCCCTTACACCCATCAAGCGTCAGGCGTGGTCAGCCTAGCGCGATTCACCGGGCCAGGCAGCAGGCCGACTGGTGTAGCCCGTAGGCTAGGGCTCCGATGTGGAGTGGGTCGGTGCGTTGGCCGGTGAGTTCCGATGCCGACGACGCACAATGCGCTCCACCAGCAGCGGGAGCAGGGCCAGCAGCGCGATGGCGGAGATCGGCATCCATACGCGGGGTTGCATCAGCAGGCCCAGCCCGAAGTGCCCATGGCTTTGCGCCAGCGCGTCCCCAAGACCTGCACCGATCGATGTCTCGAAGATCAGGGAGACCGTACCGCCCAGCCAACTGGCGCCCAGGAATAGCCACAGCGGGCAACGTAGCCAGGCCAGTGCCACCGTGATGAGGCCGAACGGCGCCACAGGCACGAAGCGCAGGAACATGGTGTAGGCCACCGGATGCCGCTCAAAGCCGTGATGCAGTTTGTCCACCAGGGCAGGAGGGTGCTTGCTGCCCGCACCGAAGGCGTAGCGGCTGGCCAGGAACAGGATCAGCGTGCCCAGCGTCAGCCCGATGGACGAGTAGATGCTGCCTTCCACCACCCCGAAAGCAAAGCCGCCGGCCATGATGATGATGACGGTGCCCGGCACGCCGGTGGACATGGCTAGCGTCAGCAGGCCGATGAAGGTGATCCGGCTAAGCCACGGGGCGGTGGCGATGTTGGCGCGCATCTGGGCCTGATGCTGCACCAATTGCTCGGGGTGCAGGCGATCCATCAGGCCTGAGCTGAACAAAGCGATGCCGGCGATGACCAGCAGAATCAGCGGCAGGGCGGCACGCAGGCGGCTCAATAGTGCTGTCCGCTCTGGCCATAGGCCGCCAGCACGGCGCGCGCCTGCTCGCGCAGGATGTCGCGCCGCACAGCAATGCCGCGCTTCTCGAGTTCGCCGATCCAGTCTGCGGGCAGCGGACCTTCGTCAAACTCCGTGAGTTCTTCCACGTCCTCGGCGCGCGCGCCGATCAGCAGTTCATCCACGCCGGCCCATACGGTGGCGCCGTAGCACTGGCAGCACGGCTGCGCGCTGGTGGCCAGGGAATAGTGGCCACCGTCCGCATTGAGGCGGAACGCTGCGAGGCGCTGTTGGGCGCTCATGTAGGCCATCATTTCCGCGTGCGCGACGGAGCACGTCTGAGGCACCACGCGATTGACTCCCACGGACACGACACGTCCCTGTCCATCGAACACCGCCGCACCGAACGGGCCGCCGTGGCTCCGCTCGACGTTCAGGCGCGAAAGTTCGATAGCGAGAGCCACGCGTTCCTCGTCAGTGACGTAGCGCTTGTTGGTGTCGACCACATCGCCGATCCACGGCGGCAGGGTCAGGTGAATTTGTTGAGGGAGCATGCAGCCTTCCTTGTGGTGCAGATGTCAGCCGGCCTGCTTGGTCCACGCGTCACGCAGCGTGACGGTGCGGTTGAAAACAGGCTTGCCGGCGGTGTGATCGATACGGTCGGCGACAAAATAACCCAGGCGCTCGAACTGGAATCGCTGTTCCGGGTCGACGTTCGACGCTGCCGGCTCCAGCCACGCCGTGACGATGCGCTTGGCCTCCGGGTTGATGTGCTCGATCCACGTCTTGCCGTCGGTCTCGTCGTCCGGGTCCGGCACGTTGAACAGGCGGTCGTACACGCGCACTTCGGTGGACACGCCATGCTTGGCGCTGACCCAGTGAATGGTGCCCTTCACTTTGCGATCGGCGCCCGGCATACCCTGGCGCGATTCGAGATCCAGCGAGCAGCGCAGTTCGACGACGTTGCCGTCGGCATCCTTCACCATCTCCTCGCACTTCGCGATGCCGACGCCACGCAGGCGTACTTCGCCTTCGGGTTTGAGACGGTGGAAGCCCTTCGGCGGCACTTCGGCGAAATCCTCGCGCTCGATCCACAGCTCGCGCGAGAACGGCACGCTGCGCGTACCGAAGCTCTCGTCCTTCGGATGATTGGAGAACGTGAGCTGTTCTTCGAGACCTTCCGGCAGGTTGGTGATCACCAGCTTGAGCGGATCGAGCACAGCCATGCGACGCGCGGCGATGGCGTCGAGGTCTTCGCGCACGCAGTTCTCAAGAATCGAGTAATCGATGATGCTGTTCTGCTTGCTCACACCCAGTCGTTCAATGAGCAAGCGCAGGCCACCCGGCGTGAAGCCACGGCGACGCAGGCCGCGCAGCGTGTTCATGCGCGGATCGTCCCAGCCGTCCACCAGATTCTCGTTCACCAACTGCGCGAGCTTGCGCTTGCTGGTAATCGAGTAGGAGAGGTTGAGGCGCGAGAATTCGATCTGTCGCGGCTTGGCCGGTTCCGTGCGGAAACCGCCTTCGCGCAGGTGCGTCCACAGCTCCGGATGATTGACCAGGTCGACCTTGTCGACGAACCAGTCGTACAGCGGGCGATGGTCTTCGAATTCCAGCGTGCACAGCGAGTGCGTGATGCCTTCCAGCGCGTCAGACAAGCAGTGCGCGTAGTCGTACATCGGATAGATCGGCCAGGCGTCGCCGGTGTTCTGATGGGTCACCTTGCGGATGCGATAGATGGCCGGGTCGCGCATGTTCATGTTGCCCGACGTCATGTCGATCTTCGCGCGCAGCGTCTTGGCGCCGTCAGCGAATTCGCCCGCGCGCATGCGCTGGAACAGATCGAGGTTTTCCTCCACGCTGCGATCGCGGAACGGCGAGTTGCGGCCGGCCTCAGTGAGGGTGCCGCGATAGGCGCGCATGTCTTCCGGGCTCAGATCGTCCACGTAGGCCACGCCATCCTTGATGAGCTTGACGGCGGCGTCGTAGAACACCTCGAAATAGTCGGAGGCGTGGCGCAGGTCGTGCCACTCGTAACCGAGCCAGCGCACGTCGTCCTTGATGCCCTCGACGAACTCCGGGTCTTCCTTGCCGGGATTGGTGTCGTCCAGGCGCAGATTGCACCAGCCGGTGAACTCGCGGGCGATGCCGAAGTTCAGGCAGATCGCCTTGGCGTGGCCAATGTGCAGGTAGCCGTTGGGCTCGGGCGGGAAGCGCGTGCGGATGGCGTGATGCTTACCGGCAGCCAGGTCCTCGCGGATGATCTGGCGGATGAAATCCCTTTGAACATCGGCGCGTTGTCCGTCGGCCTGCGGGGCAGCGGGCGAGGCGATGGGTTCAACGGCGGCGTTTTCGGTAGACATCGGAGCTAGGCTCGTGCGCGGTAGTGGAAACAGGTGAGTTTACCCTTTCCTTAGGTGGGGGTGTCCCGTCGACTTTTCAGTTGTCTGATCGGGCAGGAACTGGACGGCAAATGGCTGCGAACGGCTGTCTTCACCCCGCCAACACACCTCAAACAAGAACTTGCCCATGTGCCTCCGTGGAGCTAGCTTGAGCCCATGCGCATCGCCTACCGAGCCGAAAGCCTGATCGACGCCCATCTGGTGAAGGATGCGCTGGAGCGCGCTGAGATCCCGGCCTTCGTCTCAGGCGAGTATCTGACCGGGGCCGTGGGGCAACTGCCCGCCCTGGACTACGTTGCCGTGTTGGTTCCGGAGTCCAGCCTGGCTGCGGCGGAGCAGGTCGTGCGCGAGGTCGAGCAGGACCTCCGGGAGGCCCGGCTGGCGCTCAACGATCCCGACGAAGATCCCGACGCGCTGCAACCGGCCTTTTGCTGAGCAACGTCGCCCGGTAGCCATCCCCCTGCATGGATCCACGCCTGTCGCCGGTACGTCCGGGGATGCGCGTTATCCTGCCGTATTGTCCTCGACTTATCGGAGCACCGACTTTGGACGCCTCACTGCAACCGATTGCCTCGCTTATCCGCGCCGTTCCGGATTTCCCTAAGCCGGGGGTGATGTTTCGCGACATCACGCCTTTGCTGGCCGATGCGGGCGGTTTCGCGCGATGCATCGACGCGCTGGCCGAGCCTTGGCAGGGTAGTGGGGTGCAGGCCGTGTGTGGCATCGAATCGCGCGGGTTCATCTTTGGCGCTGCGCTGGCGCAGAAGCTGCACGCCGGCTTTGTTCCATTACGCAAACCCAACAAGCTCCCGCCACCGGTCGTGTCGGTGGATTACCAGCTCGAATACGGCATGGATCGCCTGGAAGCGCGCAATGACGCGTTGCGCCCCGGTGAAAGGGTATTGATCGTCGATGACGTACTGGCGACAGGCGGAACGCTCGCCGCCGCGCGCGCTCTGGTGCTCAAACTGGGCGCGCAGTTGGTGGGCGCGAGCGTGGTGATTGAGCTGGCCGAACTGCAGGGGCGCGAACGCTGGCAGCAGGACAGTACACCGCTGCACGCCTTGCTGCGTTACTAACGCAAGAGGCTCCACGCCTCGTTGATTTGCTCGCGGGCCGCCATCGCGGGCAAGTCGAACCGCCACGGGGGTCGCATGCTCGGTACAGGCACCTTCAAGCAACGGATGCCGCAGCACGCCGATGCCTTGCCCAGCCGTGCCCAGTCCATCGTGCCCTCCGCGTCGCATCATGTGCTGCACACATCGTTGCAGCCCGAGGCCTTTCCGGGTGCATACGTGCTTGTCGTCGGCATGGGGTGCTTCTGGGGTGCGGAGCGCCGGTTCTGGACCGTCCCCGGCGTGTTGAGCACGTCAGCCGGTTATGCGGGTGGCTATACCGCCCATCCTACTTACGACGACGTGTGCTCGGGGCGAACCGGGCACGCCGAGGTGGTGCGTGTGGTGTACGACCCACATAACGTCGATCGCGACGCCTTGCTACGCGTGTTCTGGGAAAACCACGACCCCACGCAAGGCATGCGCCAGGGCAGAGACGTGGGCACGCCCTTCCGTTCCGTTATTTATGTCTGCGACGTGCGGGAGTTGGCCGAGGCCGAAGCGTCGGCACAGCGCTTTCAGAGAGAGTTGGCGCGTGCCGGTTACGGCCTGATCACCACGGAAATCGCACTAACCGGCCCGTTCTATTTTGCCGAAGATCAGCATCAGCAGTATCTATCCAAGCACCCGGAGGGTGACTGCGGGCTGGGCGGTACCGGCGTGACGTATCCCAGGCTCTAGGCGATGGCGGCGGGCACCTGTCGTGTCACTGCGCAGGTTCCACGCTTTCCACGTAAACCAGCTCACAGGCGCCATCGCCGGTGTCGTCGCGCGTCATCGACGTGCGCCAGCGCCAGCCGCCGGGCCGGCTGGCATCGACCAGAAAGCCCTCCAGGTGGATGACTTCACCGGAGCGCACGCGCTCCAGCTCGCGACGCGCGGTGTCGTCGGCGGGAATCATGTGCATGTTGGCGCTCGACTGCTCGATCTCGCGTCGGGGAATGGGAAAGTGATCCACGTGCCAGTGATAGAACCGGTTCTCCTGGCTGATCTGCACTTGCGATAGCACCGCGCTGTCGGACATACGCCCCCAGCCCAGCGCCAGATCAAGCGGAGCAAGTGAAGCACCGGCGTCGAAGTGGTAATCCTCGCGAGACAGTACGCGCGCGGTGAGCTCGAAACGGGCGCGCGTGACCAGCGTGATGTCGCCGCGTTGGAGAGTGGTGCCTTCATCCAGGTCGACCTGTGTGGGCGCGTCTGGCGCGAGCACACCGGGACCATGCGCGATCGGGCGGTGGTGCCACCAGTGCACGCCGCCCAGCAGGGCGATCAGCAGTAACCCGATCAGGACAGCGCGCTGCATGGACGCGTCAGCGCCCCGATGAGCGTGCAGGTTTGGCGTCGGTGATATTCGGCTGCAGCAGGCCGGCGGGCAAGTCGCGGATCACCTCCGCAAAACGCTGCAGGAACGTCCCCATCGACGAGCTCTTGCGCCAGGCCAGGGCGATACGGCGGCTGGGCGGATGGCCCGCGAATTCCAGCAGGTGCACGTTGTCCGTACGGGCCACCGGCGGCTTGATGGCGAGTGTCGGCAAGAGCGTAATGCCCACGTTCGCGGCCACCATCTGGCGCAACGTTTCCAGGCTGGTGGCGCGAAAGCCCGAGCGCTCGCCTGCGCCGGCAAGCTGGCAGACTTCCAGCGCCTGGTCACGCATGCAATGGCCGTCTTCGAGCAACAGCAGGCTCTCGTCTTCCAAGTCGTCGAGCTTCAGCCGCTTCTGCTTGTGCGCGAGAGGGTGATTCTCCGGCACGGCAAGCACGAAGGGCTCTTCGAACAGGAATTCCGTGTGCAGACTTTCTTCGTGCAGCGGCAGTGCGAGGATGCCCACGTCCAACGAACCTTCGCGCAGCAGGCGGATGACCTGTTCGGTCTTTTCTTCGACCAACAGCAGCTCGAGCCTCGGGAACTGCTTGCGGACCTGCGGCACCAGATGCGGCAACAGGTAAGGCCCCAGCGTAGGGAAAATCCCCAGGCGCAACGTGCCCGATTCCGGATCGCGCGTGCGTTGCGCAATCGCCTTGATCTCTTCGATCTCCGACAACACGCCGCGAGCGCGGCGGGCGATCTCGCGTCCCGTTTCCGTCAGCAGCACCTTGCGCGGCGTGCGTTCGACCAGCGCCACGCCCAGTTCGTCTTCCAGCTTCTTGATCTGGGTGGACAACGTAGGCTGGCTGACGAAGCTCGCTTCGGCTGCGCGGCCGAAATGGCGGTGTTCGGCCAGAGCCACGAGGTAGTGCAGGTCGCGCAGGTTCATGGGTGGAACCTTCCATCAGATTGATAGTTGATGCCTATCATCATGGGGCTATTCATCGATCAGGGCAATGTAAAGCGATTGGCGTGCTCAGCCGGGTCGCAAAAGGGCGCGCTCATGCCTTCTGGCACTGTGTCCAAAGTCATGGCTGCACCTAGCGTGGAGGTTTGTCTTTCCCCAGGGGAGCTCCCTCGCATGCGTCGTTTCGTCCGCCCACTCGTTCTCACCGCGCTGGCCGCCTGCTGTGGCGCCGCCCTGGCCGCTCCCGCCGCCGATGATCAGCCCCACGGCCGGTTGCCGGCTTGGGCGCAGCCCGAGTCCTATCAGCTCGACTTCAAAGTCGATCCGCGCCAGCAGGATTTCTCCGGCACCACCGTCATCAAGGTCAAGCTGACGCAGGCGTCGGATCATCTGTGGCTGCATGGGCGCGAGCTGAAGATCGGCAAGGTCACCGTGACCGATGCAGGCGGTAAGGCGCACGCGGCGAAGTACGTGGAAGTGGCCCCGCAGGAAGGCGTGGTGCGCATCGATTTCGGCAGCACGCTCAAGCCGCAGGAGCTGACGCTCGCCTTTGACTACACCGCGCCGCTCAACCAGCAGTTGCAGGGTTTGTACAAGGTCAGCCACGAGGGCCAGCCCTACGCGATGACGCAGATGGAACCCATCAGCGCGCGCTTCGCCTTTCCCGGCTTCGACGAGCCCGGCTTCAAGACGCCGTTCGACATCCGCCTGACCATTCCCGACGACGAAGTGGGCGTGGCCAACACCAAGCAGGTGAAGGAAGAAGCCGCCGGTAAGGGCTGGAAGAAGCTCACCTTCTCCACCACCAAGCCGCTGCCGACCTACCTTGTCGCCTTTGGCGTGGGTCCGTGGGACGTGGTGAAGGGCCCCGACATTTCGCCGACCGCGGACCGCACCGATACGCTGGAATTGCGTGGTATCGCTGCCAAGGGCGAAGGCCATCGCATGCAGCACGTGCTGGGTGAAACGCCGAGCATCATCCACACGCTGGAGGACTATTACGGCTTCGGTTATCCGTGGGACAAGCTCGACCTGCTCGCCGCACCGGATTTCTCTGCAGGCGCGATGGAAAACCCCGGCCTGGTCACCTTCCGCGACTGGCTGCTGTTGATCGATCCGGACTCCTCGGCCAGCTACGTGCGCGGTTCGTTCAACGTCACTGCACATGAGCTGGCGCACCAGTGGACGGGCGATACCGTCACGCTCGCCTGGTGGGACGACCTGTGGCTCAACGAAGCCTTCGCCACCTGGATGCAGCAGAAGGTGACGCAGAAGGTGCATCCGGAATACCGCGCTGACCTCGACCGCGTGCGCGGTGCGCAGGGTGCGATGAACGGCGACAGCCTGGTTACCACGCGCAAAATCCGTCAGCCGATCACCGGCAACGGTGACATCGAAACCGCGTTCGACGGCATCACCTATCAGAAGGGCGCCGCAGTGCTCGGCATGTTCGAAGGCTACGTGGGTGAAGCCACGTTCCAGAAGGGCATGCGCGCGTACATCCAGGATCACAAGTTTGGCAACGCCACCGCTGATGACCTGATCGACGCCATCGCGAAAGCCGCCGACAAGGGCGACGACTTCAAGCAGGCCTTCAAGAGCTTCCTCAACCAGCCGGGCGTGCCCTACGTGCAGACCGAGCTGAGCCAGGACGGTGGCAAGACCGTGCTCAAGCTCAGCCAGAGTCGCTACCTGCCAGTGGGCAGCAAGGGCGATACGAGCCAGGTATGGGGTGTGCCGATGTGCGTGCGTTACGGCACGGCCAACGGCAGCAAGGTGAGCTGCGAGCTGCTCGACAAGGCCACCGGTTCCATGGTGCTCACGGACGCGAGCAAGGGCACGTGGGTGCTGCCCAACGCCAATGGCAGCGGCTACTACCGCTTCGCCATGGCGAAGAGCGACCTCACCAACCTCGGCAAGCAGATCGGCAAGCTCGACGATGCCGAACAGCTCGCCTACGCCGACGCTGTCTACGCCAGCTTCAAGCACGGTGACCTGGATGCGGGCGACATGCTTGTCGCGCTCAAGCCGCTGACGGCGTCCAAGACGCGCGAAGTGGCTGTCGCGCCGCTGGGCAGCTTCAACTGGATCTACCGCAACCTTGCACAGACCGATGCGCAGCGCGCCAAGCTCACCGCATGGGCCAAGGCCGCCTACCTGCCGCGCATGACCCAGCTCGGCTATCACCGCAAGGCGAACGAGGCGGACAGCGACTCCCTGCTGCGCAACACCCTCGCCGACGAACTCGCGTTGGTGGTCAAGCTGCCGGAAGTGCGCGCCGAACTGCTCAAGCAGGGTGACGCCGCACTGAAGCGCAAGGCCGATGGCCGCCTCGACCTCGCCGCCGCCGACCCTGACCTGATCGGCAGCGCGCTTGCCGTGGCCGTGCAGGAGCGTGGTAAGCCGGCGGTGGACGCACTCATCGCCGAACTGCCGCAGACCAGCGACCCGGCGCAGCGCAACGCCATCCTCGACGGTCTCTCGGAAGCGAACGATCCGGCGCTGACTCTGCAGGTGCGCAACTTCGCCCTCGACAAGAAGGTGAAGGTGGGTGAGATGGGCATGCTGCTGCGCGGCGGCCGCGATACCCGCACCGAACGCGATGCGGCATGGCAGTGGGCTACCACCAACTACGACAAGATCGTGGATCGCACCGGCAGCTTCTCCGGCGGCAGGCTTCCCGATCTCGTCGGCGGTGGCGGTTGCTCGCAGGACGAAGCCGACCGCCTGCAGGCCTTCTTCAAGGACCGCGCCAAGCAGGTGAGCGGCGCCGAGCGTGGTCTCGCGCAGGCAAGCGAAACCACCGTGCTCTGCCACGCGCTAGTACAGAAGCAGGACGCCGCAGCGATCCTGCGTTGAGTTAAGGGCTCCTCAAAGGCAGTGGAACCCCCGGCCGGCGACGCAAGTCGCCCGGTTTTTTTATGGATTGGACGTCGTCAGGTCAGGCGTCGTCCGCCACCTTCAACACCAGCTTGCCGGTGTGGCTGCCGTCGAACAGGCGGTTGAGCACGAGTGGTGCGTTTTCCAGGCCATCCGCCACGGTTTCGCCGGCTTTCACCTTGCCGCTTATGACCCAGCCGACCAGATCCTGCACGGCGCGTGCCTGGTCCTTGTAGTCGAAGGCGAGGAAGCCGCGCACGGTGAGGCGCTTGACGATGATCACGCCGTAATCGTCGGAAGACTTGCTGCCGCTCGCATAGTTGGCGATGAGTCCGCACAGCGCGACGCGCCCGCCATTGACCATGCGTGACAACACTGCACGCATCACGGGGCCGCCGACATTCTCGAAGTTCACGTGTACGCCATCGGGTGTCGCTTCGGCGAGTTTCTGCTTGAAGTCGTCGGCCTTGTAATCGACGGCGGCATCGAAGCCGAGATCATCGACCAGATGGCGACACTTCTCTGCACCGCCTGCGATGCCCACGACGCGCGCGCCGCGCAGCTTGCCGATCTGCCCCGCGATGGAGCCCACCGAACCGGCGGCTGCCGACACGACGAGTGTTTCACCGGCTTCGACGGGGGCAATCTCGGTGAGGCCGTAATACGCCGTGATGCCACTGAAACCGCAGGCGCCCAGCAGCGTGGGCAGCGCGACGGGCGGCTTGGGTGGCAGCTTCACCCAGTAACCCATCTTCTTCTCGTCAATCAGGGCGTAGTCCTGCCAACCCACCAGACCTTGCACGAGATCACCCACCGCATAGTGCGTCGACTTCGACGCCACCACACGGCCGATGCCTATGCCACGCATCACTTCACCAATGGCGACGGGCGGCATGTACTGCGGTATATCGCTCATCCACACTCGATTGGTGGGATCCATGGAGATGTACAGCACGCGCACCAGCGCCTGGCCGTCAGCCAGTTCGGCTACGGGTGTTTCGCGCAGGTCGAAGTTATCCAGACTGACAAGCCCTTCTGGGCGTGTTTTCAGCAGCAGTTGGCGATTCATGACGCTCATGGTGTTCTCCGGATCAGACGGCGCGCGCGCCGCCGTCAATGACGAGTTCCGCCGCGGTGACGAAGCGGCTTTCATCGGAAGCAAGATAGAGCACGGCGTAGGCGATATCTTCCGGGTCGCCCAAGCGGTGCATGGGAATGCCGCGTGTGAGTTTCTTCGTGGCCTCTTCTTCGCCCAGCTTGTCGAAGAACGGCTTGACGATGCCGGTGCGGATAAAGGCGGGATGGATCGAGTTACAACGCACGTCGATCCGCTGCCGCGTGCAGTCCATCGCTACCGATTTGCTCAGGCTCGCGACGGCGGCTTTCGAGGTGTTGTACGCGGTGTAGTCCGGATCGATCTTGAACGCGGCGAGCGACGAGATATTCACGATGGAGGCGGGCTGGGCGTCGCGCAGATAGGGCAGGGCGTGTTTGCAACCCAGCATCACGCTGTCCACGTTGACGGCCATCACACGGTGCCATTCCTTCAGCTCGATGCGCTCCACACCGCCGAGCGAGCCGATACCCGCGTTGTTGACCAGCACGGACAGGCCATCCATCGCTTTCGCCGCATCGGCCAGCGTGCGCTGCCAGGTGGCCTCGTCACTTACATCCTGCACGGCAGACCACGCCACCGTGGCGCCGTTCTCGCGGTTGATTTCAGCGGCGACGGCAGCCGCGCCATCGCCGTCGATATCGGTGAGGAACACCTTGGCGCCATGGCGCGCAAGCATGCGGGCCGATGCAGCGCCGAGGCCGCCCGCAGCGCCGGTGACGAATGCGCGCTTGCCGGCGACGCGTGGAGCAAGAGTTGACGTCATGCCGTGTTCTCCGGGATCAGACACTGAGATAGCCGCCATCGGCGTTCAAGATCGCGCCGGTGGTGTACGACGCGGCGTCGGATGCCAGATACAGCACTGCGCCCGCCATTTCCGACGGTTGGGCCACGCGGCGCATCGGCACGTGTGCCAGCGCCTGCTTGAGGATCGCCGGCGTGTTCACCAGCACCGAGGCGAACTTGGTATCGGTCAGGCCAGGAAGCAGTGCGTTGCAACGCACGCCTTGTTCGGCGCATTCAACGGCAAACGCCTTGGTCATGGAGATCACGGCGGCCTTGGTGATCGAGTAGATGCCTTGCTGGAACCCCGGCACCACGCCGTTCACCGATGCCACGTTGACGATGGAGCCACCACCGCTTTTCGCCATGAGCTTCGCGCCATAGGAGGACATGTAGAAGTAGCCGCGGATGTTCACATCGACTGTCTTCTGGAATATCGAGGGTTCCGTGTCGGTGATGTGCCCGAAGTACGGATTGGTGGCCGCGTTGTTGACCAGGATGTCGAGGCGGCCATGCTTGCCTTCCACCTGTGCATAGAGCGATTCGATCTGTTCCATCTCGCCAATATGGCAGGCGATGGCTTCAGCTGAGCCACCCTCGGCAACAATGCCGTCGACCACGGCCTGGCAGTCGGCCTGCTTGCGGCTGGAGACGATGACGTGGGCGCCGTGCGTGGCGAGCAGCTTGGCGATCTCGGCGCCAATGCCACGGCTGGCGCCGGTGACGATGGCGAGCTTGCCGGTAAGGTCGAAAGTGACGGGTTTGCTCATGGATAACAGAGTCCGGTGGAGTGGAAGTTCGGCACGGTCATATGGGCTTCAAGTGGCGGCTTGGGACGCGGGCTTACCGCAACGTCACCAGCTGTTCGTCGCGCACGCGTTCAAGATGTGGCCACGCGTTGTAGGTCATCAGGCTTGGCCCGCGCGAGCCTAGCCGGAGCCGCGTCACGCCCGTGTTCACGAGCGACCAGCTGAGTTCAAACGCCTTCGACGGATGCGCTTGCAGCAGCGCGCTGGCCATCACGGCGATGGGGCCTCCCGAGGTGAACGCCCAGATCGTGTTCGCGTCGCTTTCGGTCAGTTGCCGTAGAGCATCCAGTGAGCGCTGGCGAAAGCTGTCCCAGCTTTGGGTGTAGTCCGCATCGTGTTTGCCGCTGGTCCATCGATCGAGCGCATCGACGAACAGTTGCTGGAAGGAACGGTAGGGATCAGCTTCCTGCTTCATGGCGTCACGTAGGGCGCCGGGTGCTGCGAGTTCGGGCCGCAGACGGGCCAGCAGTTCGAGATGATCGACTTCGTCCAGGCCGGGTAGCACGATGGGTTGTGCGTCCACGCCTGCGGCCCGTAGGCAAGGTAACGCCGTGTCGCGATGACGGACGCGCGGCCCCATGGTGACGAGGTCGGGCTTGGCGCCGCACTCGGCAAACCATTCGCCCAGCAGTGTGGATTGCCGTTCGCCCAGTGGCGACAACTGGTCGTAGTCCTCGGCATGGAAGCTGGCCTGTCCGTGCCGGATCAACAGTAGTTCGCGCATGCATCAGTCCTTGGCGCGCATGAGTCGGCGGCAACGCATGCCCATGTACTTCGCTGCATCACCGAAACCCGCAAACTGCGGGTTAGTGGTCTGTCCCAGCGCGTAGCGGCGATAGATCTGCTGGATGATCACCATCAGGCGGAACAGGCCGAAGACTTCGTAGAAGCGCCAGCACGAGACATCGATGCCAGTGCGTTCGCCGTAGTAATCCACTACCTCGCGACGGGTGAGCATGCCCGCTTCGTGCGTGGGTTGGCGGCGGAATGACTGGAACACCGGATCGTCGTCGGCTTGCACCCAGTAAGCGAGCGAACTGCCCAGATCCATCAATGGATCGCCGATGGTTGCCAGTTCCCAGTCGAGCACACCGACGATATCGAGCGGGTTGTCCGCCGCGAGCACGACGTTGTCGAAGCGGAAGTCGTTGTGGATGACGCAACTGCCGTTGTCGTGTGCTGGCTGCTGGGCGTCGAGCCAGGCGATAACGTCGTCGCAGGGATCTGAGCCTTCCGTTGCGGCCTGCCGCCAGCGTTCGCTCCAGCCGGCGAGCTGTCGAGCGATATAGCCCTCGCCCTTGCCGAAGTCCTTGAGCTCCGGTTGCGTGGCATCGACCTGATGCAGTTCGATCAGTCGGTCGATAAAGCCCAGGCACAACGCGCGAACGCCATCGCGGTCGAGGCCTAACTCGGGCGGTAGGTCGCGGCGCAGGATGGTGCCATTCAATCGCTCCATCACGTAGAAATCCTGCCCGATCACGCTCTCGTCGTCGCAACGCGCGAGGATGGCCGGTACGTAGGGATAGCTGGCCTTGAGGGCGCCCATGATGCGTGCTTCACGCATCATGTCGTGCGCGGACTTTGCCTTGGCACCACGCGGCGGGCGACGCAACACGAGTTCGCGATGGGGGTAGTGCAGGAGATAAGTGAGGTTGGATGCCCCGCCGGGGAACTGCTTCACGGCGGGCGTGCCCTCCAGCCCGGCGATGTGCTGCTTCAGGAAGGCATCAACATGGGCGACATCGAAAGCATCTTCATCGCGCACGGCGCGTGCCTGATCGGGGATAGCCGTCATGCGTGATTCTCCGTGGACAACTGTGCTTTGGCTTCGAGTTTGGCGACCACGGCGCGATGCACTTCGTCAGGACCATCGGCCAGACGCAGCACGCGTGCATAGGCGTAGAGCCGCGCCAGTGGGAAGTCGTCGGTGAGCCCGGCGCCGCCATGGATCTGGATGGCCGCCTCGGCGGCCTGCTGAGCGACGGATGGCACCACGACCTTGATCTGGGAGATCAGGCTGAGCGCGGCCTTGGGGCCGTATTGGTCCAACGTCCAGGCAGTTTTCAGCGTAAGCAGCCGTGCTTGCTCGATGGCCATGCGCAGGTTGGCGACGATGTCGGCGTTGCCGCCTAGCTTGATCAGGGGCTGCCCGAATGCCACGCGCGACTGCGCGCGGTTGCACAGCAACGACAACGCCCGTTCGGCCGCACCCAGTGCGCGCATGCAGTGATGTACGCGCCCAGGCCCCAGTCGCCCCTGCGCGATCTCGAAGCCGCGCCCAGGGCCCAGGATCACGTTGGATGCGGGCAGCCGTACGTTGGCGAAATGCAATTCGCCGTGGCCAGAGGGCTCGTCGTAGTCGTGGAACACCGGAAGCATGCGCTCGATGTGCACACCCGGCGCGTCGAGAGGACAGATCACCATGCTGTGGCGCCGGTGCGGCTCGGCGTCCGGGTCGCTCAGCCCCATGAAGATCACGAAGCGGCAGTGCGGATGACCAAGGCCGGTCGTCCACCACTTGCGGCCGTTCAGCACGATCTCGTCGCCTTCCAGCATGGCGGTTGCCCGCATATTGGTGGCGTCGGAGGAGGCCACCTCAGGCTCCGTCATGGCGAACCCTGAGCGGATGTCGCCACGCAGCAAGGGCTCCAGCCATTGCTCGCGTTGTTGGGCAGAGCCGTAGCGATGCAGCACCTCCATGTTGCCGGTGTCTGGCGCGCTGCAGTTGAACACCTCGGGCGCGATAAACGAATGGCCCATGATTTCCGCGAGCGGCGCGTACTCCACGTTGCTCAGGCCGGGGCCACCTTCCAGATCGGGCAGGAACAGGTTCCACAGACCCGCGTCGCGCGCTCGCGTCTTCAACTGCTCCATCACGGCCGGCTGGCGCCATTGGCGATGATCGGCGCCACCGACGAGTTGCGAGGTGTAGACCGACTCGGCGGGGAGCACCTCCTCGCGCATGAAACGTTCCAGGCGTTCGGCAAGTGCGCGGGTGCGCTCGGAAGGGGCGAAATCCATAGTGGGTCTCCTCGATTCCTATGGAGGGTACGCCTCAGGTATCCGATAATTGAAATGAATATGCTTTATGGGTTGGCATTAACCTGGCTAATGGGTGTGAACCATGGAACGCGACAGTCGCATCGACCTGAATCTGTTCCGCGTCCTGGACGCGATCTACACGCAGGGCGGCGTCAGCGCAGCGGCACGCGTGCTGCACCTGACCCAGCCAGCGGTGACGCATGCCTTGCGTCGCCTGCGCGACCAACTGGGCGATCCATTGTTCGTCCGGCAGGGCAATCGCCTGCTGCCCACGGATAAAGTGCGCGCGATGATGCCCGCGGTGCAGGCGCACCTGAAAGGGTTGCTGGCCAGTACGCATGCGCAGCCCGTATTCGACCCGTCGCAGTTGCAGATGGAATTCGTCATCGGCTTTCGCGACATCCTCGAGTCGATTGCGCTGCCGCGATTGATGGCGAGTATCGGGAGCGAAGCACCAGGCGTGCGTGTGGTGAGCCGGCGCGTGGCGGCCGAAGATGTGGAACGCGACCTGGGCACGGGTGCGCTGGACCTAGCGGTGGATCGCCCCTTGCGCGCAGGCGAACGCATCTCACATCGGCGCCTGCTGGATGAGACGCTGGCGGTGGTGATGCGACGCGACCACCCACTGGCGAATCAACTGCGACGAAGCGACTACCTGGCGGCGCAGCACGTCACCGTGTCGCCGCTGGGTGAGTCGAGCGCGCTGGATACGCTGCTTGGCCAGAACGGTATGTTCCGCGAGGTGCGCATGGTGGCGCAGCACTACTTTTCGGCATGCCAGATCGCTGCCGCCAGCGACTTGCTGCTAACGGTGCCCAAGGCGTACGCCGACCATCTCGCGGTGCTGCTTCCCATTGCGCTACAGCCGTTGCCGGTTCGCATCCGTGCCATTCCCATCCTTGCCTATTGGCACGATTCCAAGGACGACGACCAGCCCCATCGCTGGTTTCGTGAACGTCTCGTCAAGTCGATCACCGGCGCGATGCAATCGACGCCACGATGACTTGCGGGTGCCACGGCAGGGAGCGCAGGATGAGCAGTACGGCGGGGCGCCTTCCCTGCGACCCACGCTGATCTGACTCCAAGACACGCCCGGCGGCTTTCCGCCGGGCGGTCCCCATGACGAGGTGCTCTTGCATGTCCGAGCAGTTGCCAGCCCCTGAGGTCGTCTACGACCCGACGGATCCGATGAACCGCAAGGAGCAGATGTTCCCGCGCCTGGACCCCTCCATGGTCCGGCGTATTGCCGCCTACGGGCAGGAGGAACACGTACCGGCTGGCACGGTGCTGTTCGAGCGCGGCCAGCGCGGCATCGACTTCTTCCTTGTACTGGACGGCATCGTCGAGATCTTCGATGTCGACAAGTACGGTCAGTCCAATGTCTTCACGATGTACTCGTCGCGGCAGTTCAGCGGCGAGATGAACATGTTCAACCGCCGCGCCGTGATGGCGTCCGCGCGTGTGGCCATGGACAGCCACATACTGCGCGTGCACTCGGATGATTTTCGCCGCATGGTGGCCGCGGAAGCGGACATCAGCGAAATCATCATGCGTGCCTTCATCCTGCGGCGCGTGGGTTTGATCCGCGCTGGCTTCGGCGGCGTGGTGCTGGTTGGGCCGGGACACAGTGCCGATACCTTGCGGCTGGAGCGCTTTCTTGTGCGCAACGGTTATCCGCATCGCCTGATCGACACGGAGAGCGAGCCCGAAGCCGACGGCTTTATCGAGTGTTTCCAACTCGCCCACGAGCAGCTTCCCGTGGTGATTTGCCCGGAGCGCTGCTTCCTGCAAAACCCGACCACTGCGGAGCTTGCCGACGAACTGGGAATTACCGAAACCATCGATCCGGATTTTGTCTATGACGTAGTGGTGGCCGGTGCGGGCCCCGCGGGGCTGGCCGCTGCCGTATACGCGGCGTCGGAAGGGCTATCGACCCTCGTGGTGGAAGGCGTAGCACCGGGCGGGCAGGCGGGCACCTCGTCCAGAATCGAGAACTACCTGGGCTTTCCCACGGGCATCTCGGGACAGGCGCTGGCAGGTCGCGCACAGGCGCAGGCACAGAAGTTTGGTGCGCGGCTGGCGATTTCGCGACAGGCATCCGGTATCGACTGTTCGGTGCAGCCGTATCGCATTGCTCTGGACGACGGCCAGAGCGTGCAGGCGCGCGTCGTCATCGTGGCGACGGGGGCGCGGTATCGCAAGCTGGATGTTCCCGGTTATGCACAGTTCGAAGGTGCGGGCATCCACTACGCCTGTACGGCGATGGAGGGCCAGCTATGCAAGGGTGGCGAAGTGGTGGTGGTCGGCGGCGGCAACTCGGCGGGGCAGGCGGCGGTATTTCTGTCGCGCATCGCCTCGCATGTGCATGTGTTGGTCCGATCGTCAGGATTGGCGGCCACCATGTCCGATTACCTTGTGCAGCGCATCCTGCGGTCTTCGTCGATCAGCTTGCATACGCATAGTGAGATCGTCGGGCTCGAAGGAGAGGGGCGCCTGGGCCAGGTGACATGGCAGCAGCGCGACACTGGCGAGCTGACCACGCGCCACGTCAACAACGTCTTCGTGATGATCGGCGCGGAACCGAATACCGATTGGCTGAAGGATTGCCTAGCGCTGGATGACAAAGGCTTCGTACTCACCGGCCGCTGTACTCAGGGTCATTTGCTCGAATCACCTTATGCCACCACCAAGCCCGGCATCTTTGCGGTGGGCGACGTGCGTTCCGGCTCGGTCAAGCGCGTGGCGTCGAGCGTGGGCGAAGGTTCGGTGGTGGTCCAGGCGGTCCATCACTATCTGGTGCCGACGCCGGTTTAAGTGGGTGCCTAAGGACGGCAAGGAGCGTGTCCTTGGCCCTACACTGTGGCTTTCTATCAGCGGAAAGCAGCGATGTCGCTTCAGTCGTTTCCATCGGTTGTCGTTTGCCGTGCAGGGCGCTGCGCGCATGGCTGAAGTGCGTGAGGCCATCCTGGACGCTGCGCGTGTACTGGGCGATCGACTGGAGGCGGAGTTGCTGCTCGTCCACGTTCTGGACAAGCCGCGTAGCTGGTTGATTGCGCATGCCGACGATGTATTGGATGAAGCCCAGTCTTCCGCTTTTTCCGCGCTGGTGGGGCGCCGTCGTGATGGCGAGCCGGTGGCGTATATCACCGGGCATCGTGGCTTCTGGACGCTGGAGCTGGAGGTCACGCCTGCCACGCTGATTCCGCGCCCCGAAACCGAACTGTTAGTAGAGCTCGCGCTGGCGCGGATGACGCCGCGCGCACGCGTCGCGGACCTGGGCACAGGCAGTGGCGCCATCGCGTTGTCCATTGCGCGCGAAAGCCCTGCGGCGAGCGTCGTCGCCACTGACGCGAGTGCCGACGCGCTCGCCGTGGCGCAGCGCAACGGTGAGCGTCATGGCATTCGCAACGTGCGTTTTGTGCAGGGCAATTGGCTCGCGCCATTGGCTGGCGAGCACTTTGAGTTGATCGTATCCAACCCGCCCTACATCGAGGCGGACGATCCTCATTTGGGACAGGGCGATCTTCGCTTTGAGCCGTCGTCTGCGTTGGCGTCCGGTGTGGACGGCCTGGAGGATATTCGCCGCATCGTCGCGCAGGCGCGTGATCATCTGGCGCCGGACGGGTGGTTGTTGATGGAGCATGGCTGGAATCAGGGCGCTGCCGTGCGCGAAATACTTTCGTCAGCGGGCTATCGCGACGTGCTCACTGTGCAGGATCTGGAGCAGCGCGATCGCGTGAGTGGTGGCATCTGGGGTTCGTGACGTCTTTGCGTCTGCTTGAAGTAAAGCCTTCAATCTTGCGACTCGTCATTCCGGCCTACGCCGGAATGACGATGAGGGAAATGAGTGCTCAAGCGAGATTTTGAGCAGGCTCCAAACAAAAACGCCGCGCTGAGCGCGGCGTTTTCATAGAGCTTCAGGATTCTGGCAAATCAGGCCGTGACCTGACTGCGCGTTTGCGTTTCCACCTGCGGAAAACGGGCATGGATGGCGCTGCGAATGCTGGGCAGGTCCAGACCGGCCATGGTGAGCACTTGCTCGCGGCTGCCGTGCTCCAGGTATACGTCCGGCAGGCCCAGGTGCAGGATCGGCTTGACGATGCCGTGCGCAGCCAGGCACTCCGCCACACCACTGCCCGCACCGCCGGCGACAGCGTTGTCTTCCAGCGTGACGAACGCATCGTGTGTGCGCGCCAGCTCGAGGATCATCGCCTCGTCCAGCGGCTTCACGAAGCGCATGTTTACCAGCGTGGCATCCATCTCGGCGGCGATTTCCGCAGCCGGGGCGAGCATGGCGCCGAAGCTCAGCAGAGCGAGGCCATGGCCGCGACGGCGCAGCTCGGCCTTGCCGATGGGCAGCGTTTCCAGCTCTTGCTGTAGCGGCACACCGGGGCCGGTACCGCGCGGATAGCGGATGGCTGCCGGGCCAGGATGCTCGAAGCCTGTGGTGAGCATCATGCGGCACTCGTTCTCGTCCGACGGCGCCATGATCACCATGTTCGGCAGGCAGCGCAGGTAGGTGAGGTCGAAGCTGCCGGAGTGCGTCGCACCGTCCGGGCCGACCACGCCAGCGCGGTCGATGGCGAACGTCACGTCCAGGTTCTGGATCGATACGTCGTGGATGGCCTGGTCAAAGGCACGCTGCAGGAAGGTGGAATAGATCGCCACTACCGGCTTGGCACCTTCGCAGGCCATGCCGGCGGCCAGCGTCACCGCGTGCTGCTCGGCAATCGCCACGTCGAAGTAGCGTTGCGGGTATTCCTTGGAGAAGCGCACCAGGCCCGAGCCTTCGCGCATCGCCGGGGTGATGCCCAGCAGGCGCTCGTCGGCGGCAGCCTGGTCGCACAGCCAGTCGCTGAAAATGTCGGTATAGGTCGGCTTGGACGGGCCGGACTTTTTCGTCAGGCCGGCCTGCGGATCGAACGGACCGACGGCGTGGTATTCGATCTGCGCTTGCTCGGCGGGCGCGTAACCCTTGCCCTTGGTGGTGATCACGTGCAGCAGTTGCGGGCCGGGCAGGCCCTTCACCGTACGCAGCGCCGCGAGCAATTGCGGGATGTTGTGGCCGTCGATCGGGCCGGTGTAGTGGAAGCCCAGTTCCTCGAACAGCGTGCTGGGCACGATCATGCCCTTGGCATGTTCCTCCCAGCGCTTGAAGAAGCGGCCAAAGAACGATTGCCGGGGAATCGCCTTTTTCGCGCGCTCGCGCAGCGCGTTGAGGCGACGGCTGGACATGGCGCGTGCGGCCATCTTGGTCAGCGCGCCGACGTTCTCGCTGATCGACATGCCGTTGTCGTTGAACACGACCAGCATGTCCGGTTCTACGTCGCCGCCGTGGTTGAGCGCTTCGAAGGCCATGCCGGCGGTCATCGCGCCATCGCCGATCACGGCGACAACCTTGCGGTGGTCGCCCTTGCGTTGCGCAGCGATGGCCATGCCGAGCGCGGCCGAGATCGAGGTGGACGAGTGGCCCACGCCGAACGTGTCGTACTCGCTTTCCTCACGACGCGGAAACGGTGCCAGGCCGTCCTTTTTCTTGATCGTCGTGATGCGGTCACGGCGACCGGTGAGAATCTTGTGCGGGTAGCACTGGTGGCCCACGTCCCACACCAGGCGGTCGTGCGGCGTATCGAATACGTGGTGCAAGGCCACCGTCAGTTCCACCACGCCCAGCCCGGCGCCGAAATGGCCGCCAGAACTGGCAACGGCTTCAATCAGGTACTGGCGCAGCTCTTCGGCGACGGCTGGTAGGTCGTCGTCGGCAACTTTGCGCAGGTCGGCTGGCGTCTCGATGGGCGCCAGATGGGGGTAGCGGGACAGGTCGTTCATTTGCGTATTGTTGGCCCTGTCAGGAGGCGGAGCAAGGGCGGCCGGATGAAAACTTGCGGACCCGTTCGTGCCGTGGCGCCGACATGGTTGTGGGAGTGCTACATCACGATGGTTCAGCCAGGGCCCTCACGCAAGTGAAGGCAAGGCTTTTGTCTACTTGCAGCTCAGGTGGATTGCCGCTCGCCTGCCGATGGACGGGGCGGCTGCGGTATCGGTGAGTATCGTCGCGCGGTGATACGCAGGACGTGTCACGGTCAGGTCATATGCTCGCGGCGGTCGCGCGGCAGATGGTTGACCAGGAATTCCATCTGGTCGGCCAGGATGTTGCGGTTGGACAGGATCAGGTGCTCCACCCAGCTTGGGCGGTAGGGCACCGCCAGCAGCGGCATGTTGGCTTGCTGGGGCGTGCGGTTGCTCTTCCGCAGGTTGCAGGCGAGGCAGGCGCTGACCACGTTTTCCCAGGTGTCCTTGCCATGCTTGGAAATGGGCAGGACATGGTCGCGAGTCAGATCGCCCCGGCTGAAGCGCTGCCCGCAATACATGCACAGATAGCGGTCGCGGGCGAAAAGAGCGCTATTGGTCAACGCTGGCGAGGGATCGATCGCATGGTCGCGGCAGTGGCCGGTGCTGGCGACGATGGGGTGCAGCGAAAGCATGCTTTGCAGGCCGCTCAGACGGTTCTGCCCGCCGTGGACGGTGATGCAGGGATCGCCCAGCGTCCAGGCGACGGCGTCGCGGACGTAGAGGCAAACCGCTTCCTGCCAGCTGATCCAGTCAAGAATTCGGCCGGCGGCATCCAACGACAGCACGCGGGTCGAATGTAGGTCGACAACGCGGCTAGGTACTTCCATCAGCATGCAAAACCGTCCTTCAACCCAGGGGAATGAACGTGCGGGCGCAGCAAATGCTCGTAACAAGGCCGAGGATAGACCAAATCCATGACAGAACACACGCAAATGACTGTCGGGGCAGGAGATAGGGACAGACTTTCGGGTGTTCTCGCGCCAGCGGGAGCGCTGATATAGTGGTCGTTCATCTGTAGACCCGAGGCCGGGTTTGGGAGGGGGAGCCTAGGTGGCTACCCCGGCGCGGCTGGGCAGAGGTAGTCAACGTGGCTGAAGTACTTTTCTACGAGCGTCCTGTTCCGCTCAACCGCACGGAACATAAGGATCTGCGCATCAAGCCGATCCCGAACCTGAAGTTCGCGAGCACCGTGCATTCGGTGCCGCTGACCGGTGTCGAGTTTCCTGCAGCCGCGCGCGACTTGCCGATCCTGTTCGGCGGCCTGACGGTCGACAGCGCCGGTCCGCTGGCCCTGCTTGGCCTGCGCGAGAACGAGAACCTGTTTATCAATGCCGATGGCCACTGGGAAGCGAATGCGTACATCCCGGCCTTCGTGCGCCGCTATCCGTTCGTGTTGGCCGAAAAGCCGGCTGGCGCGGAAGGCGACGATTTCACCGTGTTCCTCGACGAAGCCTATGAAGGTTTCAACACGGCCGAAGGCGAAGCCCTCTTCAAGGACGACGGCAGCGAGACCGAAGTGCTGAACAACGCCGTGCGTTTCCTCGGTGAGTACCAGCAGCATGTGTCGCGCACGCAGTGGTTCATGGAGCAGCTGCGTAAGCACAACCTGCTTGAGCCGCGGAACATCCGCCTCGAGAAGGACGGCAAGAGCATCAACCTCAATGGCCTGTTCGTGGTCAACGAGGAAAAGCTGCGCCAGCTCGACGAGAAGACCGCGCTCGAATTCCTGCGTGAAGGCGTGTACGGCTGGATCTATGCGCACCTGTTGTCGCTGGCCAACATTGATCGCGTGTCGCAGCGCCTTAGCGAGCGCGAGCAGAGCCTGGAAGCGATCCCCGCTTTGAAGAACTGATGGTCTTGACGTCACGGCGCCGACAGGTGCCGTGGCGTCCTTCGCCGGCGCGCCAGCGTCGGGCGGCTCCCTTCCCCCATGGTCCGGCAGGCCCGGACATCCTCACGTAGCCCACGCAGGGGCGAGCGATATGCTTGAACGTGGCGCCGGGTGTGCACCGTCATGGGTGCAATCCTCCATGCCGGGGCAAGCATGTCCGAGCAGAACAAACGCGTAGTGTTGTCCTATGTCGACGCGTTCAATCGCGCCGACCTCGATGGCGTGTGCGCCATGTTTGCGCCAGACGCGCTGATCTACGGAGCGTTGGGTTGGGGTGGCCTCGAGCGGGCGCGCCCGGTATGGGATCAGTTGATGCGTTGCTTTCAGATGAGCCTGGAAGTGGATGCGGTTGCCGCCGAAGGTGACCACGTGGTGGTGCGTTACACCGAGCGTGGCCGCTCGGTGCAGTCGTTTCTCGGCGGCCCCGTCACCGGCAGGGACTATGAGTTGCCGACCATGGAATGGTTCGTGGTGAAAGAAGGCCACATCGAACGCCGTTGGGGCGTTCGCGATACAGCGGCGATGTTTCGACAGATGGGCTTACCGCTGCCTTGAGCGCAGCCATTTAGTCCTCGTAAGTGAGGTGGGGGCGCCAGTCGGCGCCACGGCCTTCGGGCAAGCAGTCCAGCACGTTCCACAACGGCCAGATCGGATCGACATGGCGTTGATCCTGGCCCTCCTCGGCGGGTACGAACATCAACTCACTGCACCAGGTGTGGTGGATCTGTCCATCGCGCCGCAGGAAGACGTTGAGCGCGGGTAGCTGGCTGCCATCCGCGGTCTCGCCGTGATAGTCCGCGTTGTACGTGTTGTGCGCGGACGACAGCAGGTGCAGGTAGCGCCAGCCGCGTTCGCGTGCGAAATGGCGGATGCGTTGGATGGGCGACTTGGCAACTACTGCCACGTTCACGCGTTGGCGCAGGTGTGGCATCTCGCCGTCGAGCGCATCGAGGATCGACGAGCACGACGGGCAGGGCGCCGACATTGCGGGGCCAAACATGAAGCTATAGATGACCAACGTGTCCTTTCCCTCGGCGAACAGATCCGACAGGCGCGTCTGGCGCTCGATATCGGTGTCCAGCGGCGTGTCGCCTTCGTCGTCGAAGTGATAGTCCACCGGAATCACGCCGCCCAGGGGTAGCGCGCGCCGCAGGGCGGCGGTGGCTTCCGTTTGCCTGCGCAGCTCCATTTCGGCTCGCAGCAGCCGGTTCCGCGCGACGCGATAGGCATGGCTTTCGCCGGGAAATCGCACGTTGTGCAATGACTCAGTCATGACTGTCTCCCGTCATGCGGTGGCCGCGCTCCGTGCGGCCGAAGATGTGTCTCAACGTACAGGCTTGGCCAGTCGCAACAGGTCCGCGGCGTAGCCCGCGCTTTCGTAGACGGCCCGTGCGCGCTCGTTACCTGGAAACACGGCCAGCGTTACCAACTGGCAGCGATGTTCGCGCGCCCAGCTTTCCGTGTGATCGAGCAGCGCCCGACCCACGCCGCGCCCTTCGTAGGCTTGGGCGACGGCAAGATCCGAGATATGGCAGTTGCTGCGGCCGGTGAAATAGTCCTGCGTTTTTTGCAGGTGAACGAAGCCGACCGGCTCGCCATCATCATCCTCGGCCACGAACAGAAAGCTGTTCGCCGGTTGTTCGTCCAGATGGCGGCGGAGCTCGTTGCGAATGCCTTCGATGCACTCGTGGCGTCGTCGCCACGGAGGCAGGGTGAAATCCACGAAGCGGGGCACCAGGCTGAGAATGAAGTCGTCGTCGTCCTCGGCCAGACGAATCATGTACGTGGCATCGCTCATGCGGAAACAGCCGGCTTAGTGAGAGAAGTTTGTCGTTTCTACACCCAGTTGCAGAGCAGTGGTAGTCCCGGAGACGCGAAAAATGTTGGGCGCGGGGAGTGCTTGCCCCAAAGAAAAAGGCCCCTCCGTCAGGAGGGGCCTTTTCGGTGCATCACATCACGCAATGGCGGGGAGGGTATCCACGCCGGCCTCAATGGCGGCCTTGTGGGTCAGGCTGCGCGGCAGGATGCGGGCGAAGTAGAACTTTGCCGTGTCGCGCTTGGCCTGCTTGAACGCTTCCTGCTGGCTGCTGTTGGCCAGCGCAGCCACGTTGCGGGCCCACATGTAGGCGAGGGTGACGTAACCGGAGTAGTACAGGTAGTCCATCGCGGCGGCGCCCAGCTCTTCCGGATTGGCCAGCACGCGCTGGGCCAGGGCCAGGGTGAGGTCGGCCCATTCCTTGGTCTGCTTGGCGAGCGGAGCGATCAGGCTGGCCATGGCAGCGTCCTGCGCGTGCTGCTGGCAGAAGGCCTGGATTTCCTGCAGGAACACCTTGAAGCCAACGCCCTGCAACTGGAGGATCTTGCGGCCCAGGAGGTCCGCGGCCTGGATGCCGGTGGTGCCTTCGTACAGCGTGATGATGCGGGCGTCGCGCACGAACTGTTCCACGCCGTTCTCACCGATGTAGCCGTGGCCGCCGTACACCTGCAGCGCTTCCTTGGTGCATTCCTGCGCCAGTTCGGTGACCACGCCCTTGGCGATCGGGATCAGGAACGCGACGAGGTCGCTGGCCTGCTTGCGGGCTGCTTCGTCGGCACCGCGCGCTTCCACGTCGGTCTGCAGCGCGGTGTAGAACAGCAGCGTGCGCGAGCCTTCGACAAAGGCGCGCTGAGTGAGCAGCATGCGGCGCACGTCCGGCTGCACCAGCAGATTGTCGGCCGGCTTCTCCGGGAATTTCGGGCCCGACAGCGAACGACCCTGCAGGCGCTCGCGCGCATAGTTCAGGCTGTTCTGCAGCGCGCGCTCGGACAGCGCCAGACCCTGCACGCCCACGCCCAGGCGCGCGGCATTCATCATGGTGAACATGGCGGCCAGGCCCTTGTGCGGCGCGCCGATCAGGTAGCCCTCGGCGGCGTCGAAGTTCATCACGCAGGTAGCCGAGCCCTTCAGGCCCATCTTGTGCTCGATGGCGCCGGCCGCGGCCGCGTTGCGCGCGCCCAGCGAGCCGTCGGCGTTCACCTTGAACTTCGGCACGATGAACATGGAGATGCCACGGCTACCGGCCGGCGCATCGGGCAGGCGAGCCAGCACGAGATGGATGATGTTTTCGGCCAGATCATGCTCGCCGGCGCTGATGAAGATCTTGGTGCCGGTGATCTTGTAGCTGCCGTTCTCGCCGGGTTCGGCGCGGGTCTTCAGCAGGCCGAGGTCCGAGCCGGCCTGCGGCTCGGTCAGGCACATGGTGCCCGTCCAGCGGCCTTCGACGATCGGCTTGAGGTAGGTGTTCTGCTGCTCCTCGGTGCCGTGCAGCTCCATCGCGTGGCAGGCGCCTTCGGACAGCAGCGGGTACAGGCTCCACGACAGGTTGCCGGACTGGAAAATCTCGGTGGTCGCCGTACCCATCAGGTTCGGCAGCGCCTGGCCGCCGAAGTGCTCAGGCTGGGTCAGGCCGGTCCAGCCGCCTTCCGCAAACGCCTTGAAGGCTTCCTTGAAACCCTTCGGCGTAGTCACCGCGTGGGTGTCCTTGTCGAAATGGCAGCCTTCCTCGTCACCGCTGGCGTTGAACGGTGCCAGCACTGCTTCGCTCAGTCGACCGGCTTCCTCCAGCACGGCGTCCAGCAGGTCACGAGTGTGGCCATCGCCACCCTGCAGCTTGGTGAGCACGGCTTCTGCGCCCAGCACGTCGAAGAGGGCAAAACGCTGGTCGTCGAGGGGAGCCTTGTAGATCGTCATGGCGAAGTTCCTTCGTGGGTCATGCAGGCGCTGGGGTCAGCGCCAGGTATTGGGAATTCCCGGCACCGGCGACAGCCAGTCATTGCCGTGGAAACTGAAATCGCGGACTTCCTTTTCCTGCTCGGGCTTGGCGTTTGCGCTGCCGATCACGCTATAGGGCACGCTGCCTGCGCTGCCTTTCACGGCAGCCGCCTTGATCGCCGCCGTCATGTCGGGTGTGGGCAGGATGTCGATCTGGGTGACGTCAGCCGCAAAGGCCGGGATATCGAGGTCGAAGCGGGTGTGCAGGCGCACCGGCACGCTGTCCCCGACCTTCAGCTGGCCGTCGATGGAGTGGAAATCCATCGAGCCGTAGCTGTTGTTCTGAATGCGCAAGGTCATGCGCCACTGGCCATCGGGCCGGGTGGTCATTTCCTGGATGCTGACGGTTGGCGGGAACACGCTCTTCTTCGGCGGCCCGCAGGCCACCAGGCCCGCCACCAGCACGAGTAGCGCCAAACCACCGAGCAGTCGTTTCATGGATGCACCTCAAACGATTGTTTGAATATTAGCAGGAGGACGCCAGCGTCTGTCCACGGGGCAGATGCCGACACCGAGATCTCAACGTGTATGCGATCACGCCTGCGTGACAGAGTTCTGTTTGGGCAGGAGGTTCCCATTGCGCAGCGCAGCAGGCATCATCGCGGGCTCGTTCCCTACAGCATGCTGCTCATGACCCGACGTATCGTTGCCCGCCGTTCCCCCATCCATGGCAATGGCGTGTTCGCCGTTACCCCGATCAAGAAGGGTGAGGAAATCATCGAGTACAAGGGCACGCTGACGACCCATGACGAAGCCGATGTCATGTATGGCGATGGCGGCGAGACGGGGCATACGTTTCTGTTCACGCTCAACGACGAGTACTTGATCGACGCCAACCGCAAGGGCAACACGGCGCGCTGGATCAACCACAGCTGCGATCCGAACTGCCAGGCGGTGATCGAAGAAAGCGCCAACGGCAATCCGCGCAAAGATCGCGTGCTGATCGAAGCCATCCGCAACATCAAGCCCGGCGAAGAGCTGACCTACGACTACGGCATCACGCTGGACATGCCGCACACCGCGCGCCTGAAAAAGCTGTGGAAGTGCCTGTGCGGGTCGAAGAACTGCACAGGCACGTTGTTGAAGGCGAAGCGCTGAGGCGTGTCGTCGTCGCCCTGTAGGAGCGCGCGCCTGCGCTCCTACAGACGCTCCACGGCGCATCGCCGTGTTCGTCAGGCATCGTCGGGATAATCGATCCCGACCACCTCGACATTGAGATCCCCTGCTGGCCTTTGCCAAACCACCTCGTCGCCCACGCGCGCGCCGAGCAGAGCCTTGGCCACCGGCGAGACATAGCTGACTCGCCCGTGTTCCACGTCGGCTTCGTCTTCGCCGACGATGCGGTAGCGGGCTTGTCCTTCGTTGCTGTCGACGGTCACCAGCGCGCCGAAGGCGACACGTTCACGCGATTGCTGCGCCGGGTCCACCTCGATGGCGCTGCCCACGCGTGCGTTGATCCATTTGAGCTCACGCTCTACCTCGGCCAGTTCGCGTTGCTGCAGCAGCGTGTCCGTTGCCGTGCGCAACGCGTCGCGTCGCTCACGTAGCGCCACGAGTCGCTCACGCAGCTGCACGATGCCGCGTGGCGTCACGTAGTTGGGGTGTTCGCTCAGCGGGATATCCGGCAGCCGTTCGCCGACGGATTCGTCCGCATCCTTCACGAAGGAGCGGCTCATCGCATGCCTCCAGCGCGCCGTCGTTTCGGCGCGTCTACGCGGAAATACATGGCGGCGTGTCTGCCGCGCCTCAAGTGCAGGCGCACGGGCGCGACGCCGGTCGCACCCGTTCAGGCGATGGACGAACCGGATCAGTCGTCGTCAACGTGAGGCTTCCATGCTTCGCTAAGCTGCTTCTGCACCGGCGCAGGCACGGGCTCGTAGTGGCTCAAGTCCAGACTGTAGCGGCCACGCCCTCCGGTCATTGCCTTGAGCTCAGTGGGATAGTCGGTCAGCTCCGCCAGCGGCGCCTGCGCCTTGATGACGATTTCGCCGCCACGCAGGGAGTCGGTGCCCATGATGCGTGCGCGCTTGCCTGCCAGCCCACCGGTCACATCGCCCACGTTGGCCTCGGGTATGGCCACCTCCACGTCAACGATAGGCTCCAGCACGACCGGTCTGGCCTTGCCTACGGCGTCGAGAAAAGCCTTCTTGCCTGCGCTGATAAAGGCGACTTCCTTGGAGTCGACCGGGTGGTACTTGCCGTCGTAGACGGTGACGCGTACGTCCTGAATCGGATAGCCCGCAACCGCGCCCGCTTCCAAGGCCTGCCGGACACCCTTCTCGATGGCCGGCAAGAACTGGCCGGGAATGACGCCACCCTTCACCGCATCGACGAATTCGAAACCCGCGCCGCGATCCAGCGGCTCCACGCGCAAGAAGACCTCGCCGAACTGCCCAGCACCGCCCGTCTGCTTCTTGTGGCGGTGATGGCCTTCCGCACGCCCCGCAACGGTTTCTCGATAGGCGATGCGCGGCGGATGCGTGGTCACCTCAACGCTGTAACGGTCCTTCATGCGTTCGAGCATGATCTTCAGGTGTAGGTCGGACAAACCGCGCACCACGGTTTCGTTGAGTTCCTTGTGGTGCTCCAGGCGAAAGCAGGGGTCTTCCTCTGCCAACCGACCGATGGCCTGCGAGAGTTTCTGTTCCTGCCCCTTGTGCTTGGGTTCCAGCGCCAAGCCAAACATGGGTTGCGGGAAGCGCACAGGCGTCAGGTGAATGCGATCCTCGTCGTGCGAATCGTGCAGCACGGCGTCGAAATGGATCTCCTCCACTTTCGCCACTGCGGCAATGTCGCCGGGAATGGCTTGATCGATTTCCTCATGCGTCTTGCCGCGCAATCGGAACAGATGCCCCACCTTGAACGGCTTCTTGGTGTCGTCGATGAACAACTGCGTGTCGCGTCGCACGGTGCCTTGCCATACACGGAATACGCCGAGCTTGCCCACGAATGGGTCGTTGACGATCTTGAATACGTCCGCGATGACGTGTTGCGACGGATCAGCGTTGACGGTGATCTCTTCGCCATCGCCATTGAGAAACGGCGGCGGGTTGCCTTCGGCTGGATTGGGCAGCAGACGGTCCGCCAGTTCGAGGAATTCCTTGGTGCCTGCGCCGGTGCGGGCGCTCACGAAACAGATGGGTACTAGGTGACCTTCGCGCAGGCACTGCTCGAAGGCGTCATGCAATTCCTGCGGGCTCAGTTCCCCTTCGCCCGAGTCGAGGTAGTGACCCATCACGGTTTCGTTGATCTCTACCACCTGGTCAAGAATGCGCTGGTGCGCTTCGGTCAGCGATGAGATGTCAGTGACACCTTCGCTATGGAAGAAACAGTCGAGCACCTGCTTTCCGCCATCGGCTGGCAGATTCACCGGCAAGCACTGCGTGCCGAATTCCTCGCGCAGCGCGTCGACCAGCCCGGCTAGCCGCGCACCTTCGGTGTCGATCTTGTTGATCACCAGCACACGCGCGAGTTTGCGTTCGGCTGCGCGCTCCATCATGCGGCGCGTGCCGTACTCAATGCCGTTGGCGGCGTTGATCACGATGGCCACGGTTTCTACGGCGGCGAAGGCGGACAGCGTGGGGCCGCGGAAATCCGCGTAGCCTGCGGTGTCGATCAGGTTGATGTGGCTCTTGTCGAACGGAATGCTGGCGATGGCCGTGTCGATCGAATGGCGACGGGCCTTCTCCTGCTCATCGGTGTCGGACTGCGTGGAGCCGCGCTCTACCGAGCCTTGGTTCTGGATGACGCCGCCCGTGTGCAGCAGTGCTTCGAACAGCGTGGTCTTACCGACGCCGGCATGTCCGGCGAGCGCGATGTTGCGGATGTTTTCCGTGGTGTACGACACGATGCGACCCTCCCATGGCTGGGCGCGGAATCGTGCCGACGTGACCTGCGGCGCCGCACGAAGCCGCGCAAGCGGCTGACGATGGCGGGCCGTCATGGTCGTCCAGGCGTGCAGGACGCGGGGGCGGTCATGGCGGGTACGGCCGGGGTGGCCGTTCGCTTAGGCTTTCGCGATCGGCCTCGCGGGTCAAGTTGCAGTGCGGTGAAAACCCCTGTCTGCGGGAACCCCAGGGGCCGCCGCTTGTCTGCAGAAGTCTCCACCCCGCAAGGCGGGCCGGCATACGGCCTGCGCATTTCCCCGAGCCGAGAAGGGAATCCCCATCGAGCACACCGAGCAGGTCGAACACCATCGCTGGACGCCACCGGACACCACGTCGCGTGGGCTGGCGCCACTCGATGGACCCACGCGCGCGTTGCTGCATCAGTTGCGCTGGCGAAAAGCCCCACCTAACCGTGGGCGTCGCTGGCTGGCTTTGGGCATCGTGCTGGCGTTGCACGTGTTGTTCGGATGGTTTACCTGGCATGAAATGCAGGTGAGGACGGCGTCTGAAATCGCCCGCTATGAGCGCGCGGGCGCACTGCAGGTGCGTCTGATACCGCGTGCGGTAACCCCTTCCGGCCCGCCTGCGCCGGCGGAGTTGGTGCCGCCGCCACCGCCGGAGCCTGCACCGCCACCGCGCCCGGTCAACCGGCCGGTGATACATGAGCCGCCGGCGAAGAACGCCATGACGGTGAGCCTGCCGCCCGAACCACCCGCGCCTGCGACGTCCAGCCCGCCCGCGCCGCAGCCCACTCTTTACAACCCGAACGGGCAGGCCGCATTGCCTGCCACGGCGAGCACCGCACCATCCGTTCCGGAAGCGGGCTACGTGCAGAAGATGCCGCAGGGTGATTCGGCGATCATGCAGCACTCCACATCGGTGCCGTACAAGGCCACGCGGTTCGACAAGGATTGGGAGAAGACCAGCGGCAACGTCGTCCAGGATGCGCTCAAGCGGGCCAAGGACGACACCACCGTGAAGCACACCTTCCACGTCGCGCCCGGTGTGCGCATCCACTGCTCGATCTCCTTCGCCGCGCTTTCCGGTGGCTGTGGTGGCGATCCACCGGCACCACCGCCGCCCAATGACGGCGATATACGTATGAGCATGGCGCCCGCCAATCAGCTGGCACCGGGTTCTCCTGCGCCCAAGGTGCCGAGCGTGGAGGAGTGCATCGCCATCTATCGCGCCGAAAAGCCTTTGCCCTATGGCTGTCCTGTCGATACGCCGACGCGTTCGGTCGATGCGGAAATGCAGGAGCGCGCGGCGCATCCGGCAAATCAAGAGAGTCACTGAGCCGGACTTCTCAGAATGGCGGTGTCGCCCGTTACACTTCCGCCATGGAGAGGGAATCCGCAGGCCGACTGACCGTGTCATTACCATCGCCCAGGTCGGCGGCGGAGAGTGCGGCCGTCTATCGTCGGCGTCGTGCTGAGCGTCCACGCGATCGGTGGTTGCGCATTCTGGCGCTGGCCAGCGCGCTGCTGGTGCACCTCGTGTTCCTGTTTGGTGCCGTCCTTGGTTCGGCCTACGAGATGGAAGAGGTCAACGACGAGTCGCCGCCGCTGGTCGTGCGCCTCATCGAAAAGCCCAAGGAGGAACCGCCTCCGCCACCGCCCGTGCGCGGTACGCCGCCGAAGCAGGTAGGGCCGGTGCACAAGGGCAATGCGAGCAATGTGCCGCACACCGCACGCCAGAGCCGCTCCTCCACGCGCACCAGCAACGACCTGTCGCCCGTACCCGTGCCTGCGATGCAGACGCCGGTGGTGACCGATATGCCCAAGGCGACGGCGCCGAAGCCGGAGATCACCGCCGCGCCGCTGCCGCCGGTGACCGTGCCCAAGCCTGCGCCGGCCGAACAGTTGCAACCCGTGCCCGTTGCGCCGGAACCGCCGCAGGTGGCGATGGAAACGCCCGCCATCGAAAAGCCGGTGCCGCCGACGTTCCAGCCCGAGCCGGTGCGCAAGCCCCAGGCAGAGGGCAACCAACCTATGCCGCCGCCGGCGTCGCTGGCCATTCCGGAGGTGCCTGCGCAGTCGGCCCCCGTCGTGACACCGCCGACTATCGCGATGGAAAAGGCCGTGCCGACGGAAGCGCGTCCGAGCATCGCGCCGGTGCCACGCCCGGAAGCCCCCGCTTCGCCCGCTGAGCCCGAACTGCAGGCCGTGCCCCTGCCAGCACAGGCCGCACCGACCGTGAATCTGCAGCCGCAGCCGACCCCGATTGCACCGGTGGTGCCGAAAGAGCAACCGACCATTGAGTCGCCTGCCATCCGCGTGGCGGAAGAGCCTCAGTTGGAAGCGGTGCCGTTGCCGCCCAATCCTCAGCCGACCGTCGAGCATCCACAAGCCCCACATCTGGATGTCGTTGCGCCCAAGGCTGTTGCCTTGGACAACAAGCCGTCCATCGAGCGACCGCAGTTGTCGGAGACGCCGGCGGAGTCGACGCCAACACAGAGCGAAGCGTCCGCATCGAGCGCGCAGGCATCGTCCCAGAGCGCGTCCAGCGCGCAGACGAACACGGCAAGTAACGAGTCCAGCCCAACGTCCAGTGGAAGCGGTGAAAGCAGCGCGCCGAACGCAACGCCGCAAGGCAGCCGTAGCGGCACGCCAGGGCAGCCCAGCGGTGTGAGCCAGTCGCCCGGCGTTGCGGGCGGCAAAGGCCTCAATCTTTCGCTGCCGCCGGGCAATGGGAATGGCAACGGACAAGGTGGCAAGGGGCAGGGCGAGCAAGAGGGCGCGGTGGGTACCTACGTGCAGCTCGAGCCGCACGGCAATACCGAGGTCATGTCGCACGGCACGCCCAATATCGGCTACCAATCGACCCGATTCGAAAAGGACTGGACGCCCGAAGGCGAGAGCTCCATCGACACGGCGCTTCGTCATGCTGTCGAGAAGACCACGATGCGGCACACCTTCCACCTGCCACGCGGCGTGCGCGTGGAGTGCGTGGTAATGCCGTTGTTCCCCATGGCGCTGTTTGGTTGCGGCAACGGGGATGCACCGCCGCAGCCGGTGGACGATGTCGTCTACGACAAGATGAAACTCGCGCCGACCAATCCGCTGGTTCCGCCTGCGTCTGTCAGTGCCGCACCTACGATGGCGACAGTGAAACTAGACAATGCGGCTCAGTGTGCGGCAGCACGTGTTGCAGGCGGTCCGCTACCACCGGGTTGTCCGGCGGATACCATCACGATTCCCACCGGGCCTGCGCGCAGCAGTACGACGTGGGTTCCGGCGAGCGACCAGTTTCACTGACGCCATCGACATGCGCTGTTGTCTTACGTAGTTCGTCGGCAGTCGCCGCGGTAGAAGTTCGCTGGCGGCCCCTGTCGTCAATGATCAGGCTTTGGGCTTATTTGTTCGAGAGCCCACATAGTGAAGAACCATCTGATCGCCCTTCTGCTGCTAGCCAGTCTGACGTCTGCGAGCACCGTCGCGCATGCCAGCGATGAACTGAGCTGCAAGCTCCGTTTCGACCTGAGCAGTTGGTCGTTGATCTACAAGCACGTGAGTGGCAAGGGCATGGTTACGTGCAACAACGGGCAGTCGATGAAAGTGAAGCTGGAGGCCCGTGGCGGCGGACTTTCGGTGGGCAGCTCGCGGGTCGATGACGGCAATGGCGAATTCACCGCCCTGCATTCGATCAACGAAGTGCCCGGAACCTATGCCGACGTCAATGCGCATTCGGTCTTCAAAAGTGGTGATGCGCAGGTGCTCACCAAGGGAGTGGTGTCGCTGGCCATTGCCGGCGTCGGGCACGGCTTGGAAATGGGCATCACCGTGGGTGAGCTGACCATCAGCAGGGACGAATAGGCACACCAGCAGCAGACATGCGCGGTGACATGCCTGCCTTTCGCGTGGCACGTGGATATGAGTGGCGTTAGGTAGATCTACCTAAGCGTTGCTCGAAGATTTTCGCTATCGAGCCTCCGTATCGCACCGCATGCTCACATGGCGCCGCGCAGCGATGACAAAAGCACTCCCCCTTCGAGGTATTTATGCAAGCAGTACGCTGGTCCTGTCTGGTGCTCGTGCTTGGTCTGGTCATGAACGACCCCGGCCAAGCCCAGCAGAACACCCCCGCCACATCCTCCTCGTCGCAGGCCACGGGCGACTCCCGTGCATGGCCGCACAGTTTCGACATCGATGGAACGCATCTTGTGCTCCATCATCCGCAGCTCGAAAGTTGGAATGGCAACCAGCTCAAGGGGCGTCTCGCCGTTTCGGTGAAAACCGGTACGCAGGTGGATGCGGACGGCAAGTCGCATGATGTGCTGGACTACGGCGTGGCATGGTTCACTGCGCGCACCGTAGTCGACAAGACGCTGCGTCAGGTGACGCTGTCGAACGTCACCATCGACAAGGTGTCGTTCCCCACCGCGACGGACCAGCAGGCGCGCTATCAATCGTTGCTTCAGAACATCTCCCGTCGAGGCAATCAGGTGGCCGACCTGGACACCATGGAGGCATCGCTGGCGATCAGTCGTGCGCAAGGCGAGGTGAAGAACGTCGCCGTGAGCAACGATCCACCGCAGATCATCTTTTCCTTCAAGCCCGCCTTGCTGGTGCTCATCGACGGCACGCCGGTAACGCGTCCCACCGGTAAGGGCGGCGTGACCCGCATCGTCAACACCCGCTCCCTGCTGTTGCAGGACAATGGCCATTACTACTTTTTGTTCGCCAGCCATTGGATGAGGTCAGCGGCGCTGGATGGCCCGTGGACGCCGATGAAGGCACCTCCTTCGTCGGTGCTACAGGCCGCCGAAGCCGCCGAGAAGGCCAAGCAGGTCGATACGCTGGACAACCCGTCCGATGCGCTCAAGCAGGCGCTTGCTTCGGGCCAGTTGCCGGACATCGTGGTGCGCACGCAGCCGTCCGAGCTGATCATGGTGGACGGTGATCCGCAGTTCGAGGCCATCCCGGGCACGCAGCTCGCGTATGTCACGAATACCTCGGAGGACGTCTTTGTCGACCAGACCCAGGACTCCACCTGGTACGTGCTGATCTCGGGTCGCTGGTTCACCGCCAATTCGACTAATGGCCCCTGGCGTTACGTGGCAGGCAAGGAGCTGCCTGCGGATTTCGCCAAGATTCCGACCGACAGTCCCAAGAGTGCGGTGCTCGCATCCGTGCCGGGAACGCCCGAGGCGCGCGAGTCGCTGATCGCCAACAGCATTCCCCAGACGGCGACGGTGAACACACGCTCCACGCAGTTGCATCTGTCGTATGACGGCCCGCCGCAATTCAAGCCGATCGACGGCACCTCGCTGTCGTACGCATGGAATACGCCGGTGCCTGTGATACGCGTCAGCCCGGATGCGTATTACGCTGTGCAGAACGGCGTGTGGTTCACCGCGGCAACGGCGAACGGGCCGTGGTCGGTGGCGTTGGATGTGCCATCGGTGATTTATTCCATTCCGCCAAACTCGCCCCTGCACTACGTCACTTATGTTTACGTCTACGGCCACGCTGACGATCAGGTCTACGTGGGCTACTCACCGGGCTACTACGGCACGGTGAGCAGCGACGGCGTGGTCGTCTACGGCACGGGTTACGGATGCAACTCCTGGGTGGGCGACGTGTGGTACGGCTGTCCGGCCACCTACGGATTCGACGTGTCCTTCGGTTGGACGCCGTGGGCTGGCTGGGCATTCGGTTATGCCTGGGGCGCGGCGTGGGCATCGGCTTGGTATGGTCCGTGGTGGGGACCGTGGGGCAATTGGGACGGCGGTTTCTATCCCGGCTACTGGGGCGGCGCCATCTCAGCGGCGAACGTGTACGGCCGCTGGGGTAACAGCGTGGTTGCGGGGCGCGGCGCGGCATGGTCCAACCCGTGGACGGGCAACTATGGCGAAGCCGGGCGCGGCGGCTACTACAACACGGCAACGGGCGGTCATGGTTACGGTTATGCGGGGCGCAACACCAACGCTTACACGGGTATCACAACAGGGCAGGCGGGTGGCGTTCGCTACAACCCGCAGACCGGCCGTGTGGTGGCCGGGCAGGGCGGCGCTGCGGTGAATCCATACACGGGCAATGCCGTAGCGGGCGGACAGCACACGGCCGTGAATACGAACACTGGTCGTGTCACGCAGGCCGGTGGTGTGGCGGGTCGCACCAATGAGGGTGCGGGTGCGGCGGGTGCGTTCAACACCCAGGGCGCCGGCGGTGATGCACATGGCGCGGGTTATGCGAACTACAACCGCGAGACGGGGCAGGTGAATCACGGGGGCGTGGTCAATACGGACGATCATGTCTACGCGGGACACGACGGCAACGTCTACCGATACGATCCGGGCCAGGGCTGGCAGAAGGCAGGCCAAGGCGGCAACTTCGATCACGTCGCCACGCCGGATAGCGTCAATACCGAGCAGGACCGGATGGCGCGCGATCGGGGCGGGGATGGTCAATCGTTCGATCGCTCACAGCATCAGCAGTTCGACCGAGGCAACTACGACAATCGTTTCCACGGCCAGATGGGTGGGTTCCGCCCATCCTTCGGCGGAGGTCACTTCGGCGGCGGTTTCCATGGAGGAGGGTTCCGGCGCTAAGCCGGAACCCCTCGGCGGCATCCTGTGCTTAGCGCAGGATGCCGTCAGTCTTGAGTTTCGGAATCAGCGTCTGCGCCAATTCAGTCGTGGCCTTTGGGATGTTCTTGGTTCCAATGCCCTGCGTGGTCACGGTCCAGATGAGCTTCTCGGAACGTGGATCCCATACGCTGGTTTCCAGCGTCACCACGTCGTACTGCTGCACATCGGGCACCGAAGCCCACGCGCCGCCATACCAGCCATAGAAGCCGCCATACATTGGACCGCTGGGCGTCACGCTCACCTTCTGCTCCACGCGCTGCACACGTGTCACGAGCACAACCTGCGCGCCGCTGGATTTGACCAAATCACGCAGCCCGATGGCGCCGGTGGTGCCAGCGGGGATCTGCGTGTAGCTCGGCGCGGCCTGTATGCCAGCCGCCTGCAATTGCTGCGAGAAGGTGTCTTCGAAGACGTGGCGCATCGTGTCACTGCGAGAGATGCCCACAACCACCACGTTGGTAGCCGGCGGTCCCGGCCATGCCGGGTCGCGCCACTGATTAGTAATGCTGACGCTGGAACAGGCACACAGCACAAGACCGGTGGCGATGGCGAACAGACGCAACGCTTTCATGGCGATGGCTCCCTGGTGAAAGGCCCACCCCGACGGGTGGGCGGCAACAGGGATTGTGCGGCGACGATCGTGGAGACTTCGCGATAGCCGCGAAATCACCTCAAGGTGATGGCCGCAGCAGCGAGCCGAACGTCAGATAGACCGAACTGTGGCCGCCCTGGGCGTAGCCGTAGCCCAGGAACAAGGGACCGAGTGGGGTCTGGATACCCAGGAACATGCTGCCGGCGTAGATCAGCGAATCAAACCGCACCTGACTCTTGCTCTGCCAGGTATTACCGGCCTCCAGGCTGGCGCCGATATAGACGGGGGTTGAGAAGATCGCATCCATCTGCCCTGTGCGCCGGTACAGCACAGCGCGGCCAAGGAAGGATTGATCACCGTGCAGAGATCTCTCCGGATAGCCCGACAGGTTCAGGAACCCACCCAGGAAGCTCTGCGCTTCGAAGAACTGGTCCATCTGCTTGTCATGGTCCAGCGCGCTGCTTGCCCACATGCCAAGCAACAGGTGGTAGCGGGTCTCGGCCAGTCCGAAATCCGGTACCCAGTCGGCCTTCAGTTGCGCCACGTCGCCCGTCTGGTTGCCGCCCAGCCAAGGACGGTACATGTTGTAGGAGAAGTTGACGCGGGCACCCTTTGACGGGAACTGCGCGTCGTCCAGGCTATCCCAGTCCATGCCGACCTTGGCGAGGCTGTACTGCTGTTGTTCGCTGAAGAAAGCTTCCGGATTGCCGATGCGCAGATCGCCCTTGTCAGTGCCTCGCGTGTACGAGGCGAGTACACGCCAGTACGGCAGTGGCGACCAGCCCGTTTCGAAACCCAGGTAGTTGCGTTTGACGCGGTATTCGGCCAGTTGCTTGGAACCATCCGGCGTGAAGACGGGGAAATCTTCGTTGCGCACCAGGCCGTAGGGCATCACATACGTCGATGCGCCCTGGCCGAACGGCTGGTAGAACTCGGAGGCCAAGCCACCGATGCGGCCCATCCATAGTGTGCTGCGCCATTCGGCGCCAAGTTTGTTGATATTGGTGGCGTTTACTTCGCCGGAAATGAGGTACTCGCTGCGCCCGGCAAAATCATCATCCAACTCGAAACCCAGCTTTCCATAGACAGGCCCCCAGGGCTTATCGCGAGGAATGATCAGCAGGCCACGATTGCCGTTGTCGTCCTGAAGGCGATAGTCGATCTGTTGGTAATTGCCTTGTCCATAGATGCTGCCGATCTGCGCTTCCAGTTTGGTCGGATCGAAAGGTTTATCCACGTCTTTCGCCAAACGTTCGCCGACATACTGAGCGGTGTCGGTGTGGGTGCTATCCACCTTGAGGAAAGCCACCAGGCCAGGATCGAAGTTGCGGACACGATGTTGCGCGATGAATGCCGACCATTGCGCCGGGCTGACCGACAACGCCTTCAGGCGCGGCAGTGCGGCCTCCGCAGCGGCGTTGCCAATAGCGATGGCTTCCGCGCCACGGTTGAATTCCGCCGCACTCATGTTGCCCAGCGCCGGGGTGATCAGGATGTCGTCAGGGCTCAGCGTATCCAGCTGTCGCTGGGTCTTCTCTTCCATGAGTGCACTGACCATTTGGTTGAGCACAGCCACTGGATTGCTCAGCTCCGCCTTCGTCGCGAGGGGGGAGCCGACGTTGACGACGATGAGTTGCTGCGCGCCCATGTTGCGGGCGACGTCGATGGGCACGTTGTCCATCAGGCCGCCGTCGACCAGTAACTGGTCATCAATGCTGGTGGGCGCAAAGGCACCGGGCACCGACATGCTCGAGCGAATCGAGAGCGCAAGGTCGCCTGAGCCGAACACGACGGGCTTCCCGGCCACAATGTCTGTGGCTACGGCCCGGAACGGGATCGACAGCTGGTCGAAATCGTGGACGTTCCAGGTGGAAATCAGCAGGCGGCGCAGCAGCAATAGCAGCTTTTGTCCCTGCACCACGCCGGCGGGCGTGATGATGCGGCCATTCTTGTAGCCGACTTCGAAGTTAAGCAGATAGCGATAGTCGGCATCCTTGCGCCGCATGGGCAATTCCAGGCGCGCAGGGTTGTCCGAAAACAGGTCGCTCCAGTCCAGCGTGGTAACGATGTGGTCCAGTTCCTCCGGTGTGTAACCCGCCGCGTACATGCCGCCGACGATGGATCCCATGCTTGTGCCGGAGATGCGACAAACGGGTATGTGCTCGCGTTCGAGGACTTCGAGTACGCCGATGTGCGCCGCGCCGCGTGCGCCACCGCCGCCGAGAACGAGGCCGATGCAACGAGGAGTGGAGGCGGCTGGCGCAGATTGCCCAAAGGCGGGCACGGCGATGCACAGAGACAGCAGCACGACCAACGCGAACGCGCAACGCATCACCACCCCCAGTCAAGAGAACGGCGTTACCGTGGGGTAGCGCCGAAGTCAGGGCATCCTAAGTCAGAAAGCGGATCTGTGCGTCGGTGAAATTACTCAAGCGCACAGACGTGACGCCGCATGAAACGTCTATACGATTTCGTCACAAAGCTGTCTGCATGTGAGGAACGACAGGGCACTCCAGGCATGGGTGCCCAAAGAGAAACGGGGCCGAGTCGGCCCCGTCTGTTACAGCATGCGCAGCATTTCTTTCAGCAGCGGCAGTCGCCGCACGCGCACCGCACTTACGCGGAACACGGCGTTGGCGAGGGCCGGTGCCGCGGTCGGCATGCCCAGGAAGCTTGCACCGGTCGGGGCGCGGTCGCCGGGCACGAGGATCACGTCGGTGGTGTCGGGCAGCTGTGCCATGCTCGCCAGCGGATAGTCTTTCCAATTGTGCTGCTGGACCTGGCTGTCCTTGTAACTCACCGACAGGTTGAGCGCTGTGGACAATGCGTCGAGCGTGGCGCCAGCGACCTGGCCTTCGAGACCGGTCGGGTTAACCACGCGGCCGACATCGACCGCGCACACCACGCGTTCGATGTTGAGCTTGTCGCCTTGCAGCGATGCCTCCACCGCATGCGCCACGTAGGCACCGTCAATGTGCCAGCAGGCGATGCCAAGACCGTTCACCGTGCGCAGCCAGTTCTTCCACTCGATGCGATCGGCCACCAACTTAAGCACGTTGATCAGGCGACCGGTGTCGAGCGTGCGCCCATCACCCAACGGGATCATGCGCGGCTCACCGATCAGGCGCAGCCGGGTGACCAGCGGGTCTTCCTTGAGCGAGTGGGCGATCTCGTCGACAAAGCTCTCGACGGCGAAGGCGTTGCTTACGTGCGACGTGCCACGCGAGGGGCCGCGCAACATGGCCGAAGGCAGGGAATACCAGTCGCTGCGCAGGTTGGGCACGAGCCCCGCCGGCAACTGATGGGCGTCCACTTCAGACGTCCACAGGCGATTGTCGGGCACGCCACGCTGCGCCAGTGCCGAGGCGCTGGCCATGCGCTGATTCCAAGTGAGAATCTGGCGCTTGCCATCCAACGCCGCGCTGAACTTGTGCACAGTGGCGGAGCGGTAGTAGTCCTGCGTCAGGTCTTCGTCACGCGTCCACATCAGCTTGACCGGCTTCTCCACCGCCTTGGCGAGCATGACGGCTTCGGCGACGTAGTCGTGGTCCAGGCGGCGGCCATAGCCACCGCCGACACGCGGAACGCGGATGTCGATCTGCGCGGGCGACAGGCCCGTAAGGCGCTGGACGACCGCCCATGCCTGCTGTGGCGCCTGCGTGGGCACGACGAGGACAGCACGGTCCTTGTCGATCTTCACCACGCAGTTCATGGGTTCAGGCGTGGCATGGGCGAGCCATGGCTGCACGTAGGTCGCTTCGATGCGCCGCGCCGCTTTCTTCGCAGCACTATCGACATCGCCGTCGTTGCGCACACGTGCGGCCGGTTGGGCGTCCTTGTCGTTGACCACGTCGGCAGCCTGTTGCTCGAACCAGGCGCTGTTTTCGCTTTGTGCGCCGGGCTTCCAGTGCAACTTCAGCTTGGCGCGGCCCTGCAAGGCGGCCCAGGTATTTTCAGCGAGCACGGCCACGGCGGGCGAACGCACGGTCTGGCCGAGTGGAACGCCCGCTTCGGGCTTGATCTGCACCACCTTGACCACGCCCTTCACGGCGAGCGTGTCGGTGGTGTCCAGGCTGTCCACGCTGCCATCGGGCCATGGGCAATGCGACAGTACAGCCACCAGTGCTTCCGCCACATAGGTGTCGAGCGCATAGGCGGTCTGACCGGTGACGATGGCGCGTGCGTTGATGTCGCCGGCAGGCTGACCAATCAGGGTGTAGTGGTCGGGCGTCTTCGGCTGCACGGGTGAATCGGGCGGCTGGATCTTCGCCGCGGCATCGACCAGGGTGCCGTAGCCAAAACGGCGGCCGTCCGGCGCGACGACGCTGCCTTCCTCGCAACGCAGGCGATCGGCCGGCACACCGAGACGACGCGCGGCGGCCTGCATCAGCAGCCAGCGTGCGAGCGCACCAGCGCCGCGCAGGTCGGCCCATGCGGCCGGGATGGAGTCGCCCAGACCGCTGGTCTGGTGGCCATACACCCAACGCGGCTTGCCGTTGTCGTCGTCCACACCAAGGCCGAGCGGCACCACGCTGACGCGCGTCCAGTCGGCATCCAGCTCGTCGGCGATGATGCGCGCGAGCGAGGTGGAGGTGCCGGTGCCGGTGTCCGGATCACGAATACCGATGACCACATTGCCGTCCGCGTCGATACGGACGTACGCGCCGAGGCCATAGAGCGTATCGCCCAGCATCGATGGCGGAACAGGTGCGTCGGTGGCCTCTGCGAACGGAATGCCGACGATCAGCGCACCGGCCGTACCGGCGAGCACCTTGAGGAAATGGCGGCGCGAAAGCGGCATCTTGGATTCGTTGGCGTCGCTCATGCCTGGGCTCCCTTGGCGGCGCGCTTGATGGCGAGACGCACACGGGTCTGGCAGCCGCAGCGGCAAAGATTGGGCAACTGGTCGATGTCGTTGTCGCTCGGTTGCGGATGGCGAGTGAGCAGATCGAGCGAGGCCATCAACCAGCCTGGTGTGCAATAGCCGCAGCCGATGGCGTCTTCGTCGACGAAGGCCTGCTGCAGCGGATGGAGCTTGCCGTCGGCGGCGGCGAGGCCTTCGACGGTGGTCACCTTTTTGCCGGCCAACTTGACGACCGGCAGGCTGGTGGCTGACGCGAGCTTGCCGTCGACCAGCACGAGGTCATAGCCACCTTCGCCATGCTCGCCGCTGTACTTGGTGCCGGTGAGGCGCAGCACATCGCGCAGATACCACAGCAAGGGCATCTGGTCGTCGCCGGTGTGGCGATAGCTCCTGCCGTTGATCTCCAGGTCGACTCCCTCGCGCACCTTCTCGGGCACGACGGTGTTGCTTGTTCCGGGTGTCGGCATCTGGTCTTGCGCGTTCGCCATCGGTTCGGAGCTCCTTCGGAATCCACTCATTGTGGCATTGCAGCGCGGTCCTTAGGAGGCAGCCCGGCTGAACAGGCGTCGCCACACCAGGTAGACCGGGATGCCCGCGGCCATGATCAACAGGCCGATACCGGTGTTTTTGGGGCTGTTCTGCAGGCTCTGTACCACCACCAGGCCCACTGTGCCGATGAAGATCAGCGGAAGCACCGGGTAGCCGGGCACGCGGAAACTGGCCTGGTTACCCTCGCGCCGGCGATACCAGAACAGCGTGGCGACACCCACCGCGCAGGCGAGCCAGTCGCCAAAGGTGGCGTAATCGAGCAGTTGGCCGTAGCTGCCGGACAGCACCAGCACGATGGCCCAGCCCGAGAGCAGCAACAGGGCGACGTTGGGCGTGCGGTGCACCGGGTGCAGGCGCGCGACGCTGCGGAAGAACAGACCATCGTCGCCCATCACCTGCAGCACGCGTGCACCGGATACCAGGGTGATGTTGCAGAAGCCGAGCGTGGAAATCGCAATGCCGATGGCCATGACCTTGGCGCCCATGCTGCCGAACACGCGCTGCATCACGTCGGCTGCCGGGGTGTGGCTGGCGGCGAGACCGTCATGGCCAAGTACGGCGAGGTAGGCGAGGTTCACCAGCGCATATGCGGTGATCACCAGCACCATGCCGATAAAGAGCGCCCGGGGCAGGGTGCGCTGGGGTTCGGCCACTTCACCCGCCAGATTGTTGAGGTAAGTGAAGCCCGAATACGCAAACAGCACCGGCAGGGCTGCACCCATGAAACCGACGCCGGCGAATGCAGGATCCGGGGCCAGTACATCCTTACTGCCGGCACCGGCGAGGAATAGCCCGCACACCACCAGCGCTGCGACAGCCAGCAGCTTCAGCACAGTGAACAGGTTATGTACTTGTGCGCCGAGCTTCAGGCCGAACAGATTGATCAACGCCACGAAAGCCAGAGCGCCTGCGGCCAGCGGCGTGATCATGCTGGTCGGCAACCCGAATACCGCGGCGGCATAGCTGGCGAAGATGGTGGCCACCGCCGCGCTGGAGCCCGAATAGATCACCAGCAGCATGGTCCAGCCGAACAGGAACCCGGCCAACGGCCCGAAGGCCTCACGCAGGTAGACGTAGCTGCCGCCCGCATGGGGGCGACGGGCACCCAGTTCGGCGTAACACAGGGCGCCGATAAGGGTCAGCACGCCAGCGCCCACCCACACCAGCAGCAGAGCCAAGCCGGATTCCGTGCGCCCTGCGGCGATATAGGGATTCAGGAAGATGCCGCCGCCGATCAGTCCACCGACCACGATCAGGGCTGCATCCCACGGGCGGAGACGACGGACGTAGCCGCCGGACGTCGAGGTGTCGCTCATGGATGCTTCGCTGCAGGAAAGTGCGGCGAGCATGGCAACTGGGGGCGCCGGCAGCAAGCCCTGAAGGCCTTTTAGAGGCCGGAAACGAAAGGGCCGGCGCGAGGCCGGCCCTTCCAGTGCGAGTTACACACCCACGATCAAAACACTGTGAGGAATAGCGCCAGGTTAGTCACGTTGAGCGTGCCGATGCCCGCGCCAGGCTCGTACCCAGGTACGCCCTGGTAGAACCAGTTGTCGCCCGCCTTGATGTCATTGAAGGGCGAGAACGGTCCGTAGCTGAAGATGTTCTGGAATGCGTAGATTTGCGGATTCCACAGACCGACGCGGCCGTACGTTGCCTGCTTCAGCAGAGCACTGATGCCGTTGAGCTGCGGCGCCACGAAGCTGGTGCCACCTTCGCCGGTCAGCAGGCCGCTGCCATCCGTCGACGACACGAAGCTGTAGCCCGTTTCCGGATCGGCATTGAGCGAGATGTCCGGTACGTTGCGACCTTTGAAGTTCGCCGGCAGCGTGTAGTTGAAGCCGTTGGCCGGCTGGTACAGGGTCTGCTGCTTCTCGCTCTTGCGGATGCCCGAGGTAAATGCCTGGTAGCGCGGTCGCGACCAGAACACGCTCACACCGCCACCGCCGCCCGTCGAGAACACTTCGCTGGTGATATCCGCACCGAAGTTGGTCTTGAAGTAGCTGACGATGTAATCCCAACCCCAGATGCGCTCCTTGTCGAGCGTGGCCTTGGGGCCGCCGCTGAAGCTATAGGTGAAGGGCACGGTGGTGCCACCAGCCGTGGTGATGAGCGGATCGGAGCCTGGTGCGTCCGCCGTCAGCGGCGGCGGTACGGCGTCGGTCGGCAGGCCACCCAGGGCGCGCACGGTGTCGTAGGCGCCGGAATCGCCCGCTGTGGCGAACATCGAGATGCCCTGTGCGGCCGCTTCCAGGAACACTTGGTGGAAGGCGCGCAGCTCGTCGGTGTAATCCACGCCGCCATTCAACTGCGGGAAGTAGAAGATCTCCGGCTCACCCCAGCTCACCGACAGGCTATCGACCTTGTTATCGGACACGGCCTGATTGAACACGTCGAAGAAACCGGCGCTGGTGTTTGGTGCGTCATAGACGATGATGTCCGCCCACGGCGCCAGGCCGCCTGACTGTTCCACGTCCAGCGAGGTTTCGCCCGAGCCCGCAGCGGAGCCGAGCACGCCGCCGCCGTCCACGTGTACCTGGGTAATGCGGTTGGGTTTGACCGGGAGCCCGATGGTGCTCCAGTACGTATACGCGTCGGCCGGCACGAAATCCGCCAGCGTGGCGATACCGATGGTGGAGCCCTTGCCGTTCACGCCCGCCTTGTAGAGCGGGTTGATGTTGTAGCGGTTGGCCACATCACCCACGGTAAACGAGCCGGGTGTGCAGGTCGCCGTCGGGTTGCCGGTGCAGGGTGTCGTCGCTGGCGCGGTGGCCGCGGCCGTCCTGGCCATGGGGCTCATGGTGGAGGCGGAAGCGGGAGCCGACGGCTTGAACGCCGACACGCGACGCGAGTGATAACGCGCCTCGGTGCTGAGGCCGGAAGCGACGATCAGCGTGCTCGACAGGGACGAGGGCAGCGTTGGCGTGGCGTTCGGTCGATGGAACGTGGTGCCATCGGCATTGCGATAATCGTGAATAGACGTCTGGAAGGCCTTATTGAACTGGCCAACCGTGCCGCTCACCTTGATGGCCAAATGGTTGGGCAGCAGTTCCACCTGCTGCAAACCTTGCTGCTTGGCGAATGCCTGCACCTTGGCGATGTCGTCGGCCGACGCGCCGAAGCGGTCCGCGAACTGCGCCGTGGTGAGGAAGCGGCGGAAGGAAGGATTACCCTGGGTGACCGTGCTGTAGACGAAATTCTCTAACGCGTCCTGATTGCGAAGTCCCAGCACAAGCGTGACGTTGACCGTCTCGTTCGTGTTGCTGGGTCCAAGGTCTGCTGATGGCGAATTGCCCGCGGCCATCGCCACTGAGGTGGCGCCGCCGAAGAACAGTAAGCCGAGAGAGGCTGCGAGCGACTTGCGTTGCAACGTCGAGAGCATTGTGTTTTCTCCAGGGTGGAAAGGGCCCTGACCGCGGCGCTGTGACGACGGCCCTGTGCGTCGGCACGCTTTTCGGCATGGCCATAGACGGACGACATTGGACTCCCCAAAACCCAGTGCGCCCCCTGGAAATACATCCGCACTGGCGTTTCGAACTTAGCGCCGTCGACGTCATTCCGTGAAGTGTCCAGCGATTCGTAGGAATTGGCGAAAGCCGCACGGCAGCTCAATGTGAGCCGCAAAAAAATGCGCCTACACCTTTTGGCCTATATGCCTGTCTTAGCCGGAAAGAACGCCCGTTTGAAGCCGAAGGGGCATCTGCGTGTCTGAATCGTAGCTAACGTCAAGCCCTGGTCTGTCAGGAACTAGCCCGATATCGTGAAGTCCTTCGAATCGACGGGGCTGAGACGCAACAATCTGCGCCGTTGTGCGCCACAGGCGCGCCCAACCCATTGCACAAGGAAGAGTCGTTCATGAAAAGCATCAAGTTAGCCGCGGCTGCCGTGGTCTTCACCGTTGTCCCGGTTTTGGCAGAAGCGCAGGACGGGCAATTCTTCGTCAACGGAAGTGCCGGTCAATCCAACTACAGCGTTTCCGGGTGGAGTGGTGGTCATCGGGACAACACGGACACCCAGGGCGCGTTGCGTTTTGGCTACCTTTGGCACGCCGGTGCACTCGATTACGGGGTAGAGACGGGGTACGCCAATCTGGGCGAAGTGACAGCGCACGGGAGTTATAGCTACCTGGATGTCAACGGCTCGCCGGCACAGGCCAACTATCGCCAGTCGTTGTCCACTAAGGGCTGGTTGCTCGGTGGCAACCTCAAGTACAACTTTGGATCGTCCTGGTACCTGTCGGCGCGCGGTGGTTGGTTCCGGGCCAAGACCACCGGTACGGTCGACTCCACGGGTTTCAGCGGGGCGCGCTACTCCCAGACAGACACCCGCGGGTATGTGGGTGTGGGCGCGGGCTACAACTTCTCCAAGTCCTGGAGCCTGGGAGTGGGCTACGACTATTACGACCTGGGCGGCAGGTACTCGGACGCGCACGTTAATACGTATTCGGCTACTGCTGAGTTTCGCTTCTAACCTCGGGCGGCCGCGTGAGCGGCCGTCTTTTTGGGCCGGAGAGCCATTTGCGGCACAATAAAAGGGTTGTGCGTCGTGGACAGCCCTGTTTTCGACGCCCCGTTTCCCCGGAGTCGAAGCCATCGCCATGACCACCATCAAGCAAGACGACCTGATCCAGTCCGTAGCGGACGCCCTGCAGTACATCAGCTACTACCACCCCGTCGACTACATCACCAACCTCGCCGCCGCCTACGAGCGCGAGGAGTCGCCGGCGGCCAAGGACGCGATGGCGCAGATCCTGATCAATTCGCGCATGGCCGCCGAAGGCCACCGTCCGCTCTGCCAGGACACCGGCATCGTCACCGTCTTCCTCAAGGTCGGCATGAACGTCCGCTGGGACGCCACCATGTCGCTGGACGATATGGTCAACGAGGGCGTGCGCCGCGCCTACAACGACCCGGACAACAAGCTGCGCGCCAGCGTGCTGGCCGATCCGGCCGGCAAGCGCACCAATACCAAGGACAACACGCCGGCCGTCATCAACGTCTCCATCGTGCCGGGCGACACCGTCGAAGTGATCGTCGCCGCCAAGGGCGGCGGTTCGGAAGCCAAGTCCAAGTTCGCCATGCTCAACCCGTCCGACTCCATCGTGGACTGGGTGCTCAAGACCGTGCCGACCATGGGCGCTGGCTGGTGCCCGCCGGGCATGCTGGGTATTGGCATCGGCGGCACCGCCGAAAAGGCGATGCTGCTGGCCAAGGAATCGTTGATGGAACATATCGACATCCAGGAGCTGATCGCCCGCGGCCCGCAGAATCGCGCGGAAGAGCTGCGCATCGAGCTGTACGAGAAGGTCAATGCGCTGGGCATCGGCGCGCAGGGCCTGGGTGGCCTGACCACCGTGCTTGACATCAAGATCAAGGATTACCCGACTCACGCGGCCAATCTGCCGGTGGCGATGATCCCCAATTGCGCCGCCACCCGCCATGCGCACTTCACGCTGGATGGTTCGGGCCCGGTCGCACTGGATCCGCCGTCGCTGGAACATTGGCCGAAGCTCACGTATGACTCGAGCAAGGGTCGTCGCGTGAACCTCGACACCGTCACCCGCGAGGACGTCGCGAGCTGGAAGCCGGGCGAGGTGCTGCTGCTCAACGGCAAGCTGCTCACCGGCCGCGACGCCGCGCATAAGCGCATGGTCGACATGCTCAACAAGGGCGAGCCGCTGCCGGTCGACTTCAAGAACCGCTTCATCTACTACGTCGGCCCGGTTGATCCCGTGCGTGACGAAGTGGTTGGTCCGGCCGGCCCGACCACGGCCACCCGCATGGACAAGTTCACCGAGCAGGTGCTGGCGCAGACCGGCCTGCTGGGCATGGTCGGCAAGGCCGAGCGCGGCCCGGCCGCCATCGAGGCGATCAAGAAGCACCAGTCGGTGTATTTGATGGCTGTGGGTGGCGCCGCCTATCTTGTGTCCAAGGCGATCAAGGCCTCGCGTGTCGTGGGCTTTGCCGACCTGGGCATGGAAGCCATCTATGAGTTCGAAGTGCAGGACATGCCGGTGACTGTGGCGGTCGACTCGGCTGGCACCTCCGTGCACCAGACGGGCCCGAAGGAATGGCAGGCTCGTATTGGCAAAATCCCTGTGGTTGTCGCGTAAGAACCACACTTCTCCTTCTCCCCTCCGGGGAGAGGGAGCTATTCGTGCTATCCCATACGCATCCGCATTTAGCCATCCAAACGCCCATCGCGGCGCAGCGGTTGCATTCCGCCTGCTGCGGCGCAACACTGGCCAGATTGTTTTCCCCAACCACCAACGTAGGTACTCGTGAACCCGCAAAGCCCCGCGTCGCTTCCTGCTGACGCATCCTGGATCGTGATGAAGTTTGGCGGCACCAGTGTCGCTACCCTGCCACGCTGGCAGAACATCCGTGAGCTCGTTGCCAGCCGCCGCGCCGAAGGCGCCCGCGTGCTGGTGGTGGTGTCCGCGCTCACCGGCATCACCGACGCACTCAAACAAATGTGCGCGCAGGAAGACAAGGGCAAACGCATCGAGGCTGCCAAGGTGATCGCACAGCGTCATTACGACCTGCTCGATCACATGCAGCTGGCGGTTCCGGATACCCTCGGTGCTCGGCTTTCCGAGCTGGCAAAGCTGGCCAACGAAGGCCCCTCGCTGCTCGGCGAACTGGCCTGGTCGGCGCTGGTGCAGGCGCACGGTGAGCTGATGTCCAGCGCGCTCGGCGCGGCGTTCCTTTCCCACAGCGGCTTGAGCACGCAGTGGGTGGACGCGCGCGATTGCCTCTCGGCGATTGCGCTGCCCAACCAGAACGAGCGCACCAAGCTGCTCTCCGCCATGGTCGAGGCCAAACCGGATCCGGCACTGAACGCGCGCCTCGCCGCGCTGGGCGATGTCTTCATCACCCAGGGCTTCATCGCGCGTGAATCGCAGGGGCGCACGGTGCTGCTCGGCCGCGGCGGTTCGGATACCTCGGCCTCGTACTTCGGCGCGTTGCTGAAGGCGCAGCGCGTGGAAATCTGGACCGACGTGGCGGGCATGTTCACCGCCAACCCCCGCCAGGTGCCCAGCGCCCGCCTGCTACAGCGACTGGATTACGAAGAGGCCCAGGAAATCGCCTCCACTGGCGCCAAGGTGCTGCATCCGCGTTGCCTTTCGCCACTGCGCGAGCCACGTGTCCCGTTGTTGATCAAGGATACCAACCGGCCTGAGCTGGAAGGCACGCTGATCGGCCCGGAAGTGCGTGAGCATGCACCCAGCGTCAAGGCGATCAGTGCGCGCAAGGGCATCACGCTGGTGTCGATGGAATCGGTGGGCATGTGGCAGCAGGTCGGTTTCCTTGCTGACGTGTTTGCGCAGTTCAAGCAACACGGCCTGTCGGTAGACATGATCGGCTCGGCCGAGACCAACGTAACGGTGTCGCTGGACCCCACCGAAAACCTGCTCGATTCCGATGCGCTCGCCGCATTGGCCAGCGACCTGGCCAAGGTGTGTCGGGTGAAGGTGATCGCGCCGTGCGCGGCGATCACGCTGGTCGGTCGCGGCATGCGTTCGATGCTGCATACGCTGTCTGCCGTGTTGGCCGAGTTCGGCCAGCTGCGCGTGCACATGATTTCGCAGTCGTCCAACAACCTCAATCTCACCTTCGTGGTGGATGAGAATGTGGTCGACGAACTGTTGCCGCATCTGCACGAGTTGCTGATCACGGCGGGCGCACTGCGTACCGATGACAGCGCCCTGTTCGGTCCAAGCTGGCAGGCGCTGTATGGCACCGGCGAGGTATTGCCGCCGGCTGCGTCGTGGTGGCGCGAAGAGCGTCGTGCCGATCTGCTGAAGATCGGCGCGGGAGCCACGCCGCGTTACGTTTACTACCTGCCCACCGTTCGCCAGCAGGCGCGTGAATTGAAGACGCTGGACGCCGTGGATCGTCTGCACTACGCGGTGAAGGCCAATACGCATCCGGCCATTCTTAAGGCGTTGGCGGAAGAGGGCTTTGGCTTTGAGTGCGTGTCGCCGGGCGAACTGAAAGCCGTCATGGCCGTAGTGCCCGAGTCGGCACCACTGTTGTTCACGCCCAACTTTGCACCGAAGGACGATTACGCGTGGGCACTCACCACGCGCGCCACGCTGTCACTGGATTCGCTCTATCAGTTGGAACAGTGGGGCGAGCTTTTCCGCGGCAAGGAAGTGGTGCTTCGACTCGACCTCGGTCGCGGTCTGGGCCATCACGAGAAGGTGCGCACAGGCGGCAGTGGCAGCAAGTTTGGCCTGCCGGTGGAACAGCTGGACGCGTTCCTGCGCCTTGCCGATACGCACGGTGTTACCGTGCGCGGTCTGCATGCGCACCTTGGCTCGGGCATCCTCGATGACGCGCATTGGGGTGAGGTCTACGGTCAGCTGGCCAGTCTGGCCGAACGCATCGGCAGTGTGACTTTCCTGGATATCGGCGGTGGCCTTGGCGTGCCGTCGCATCCGGGCGAGGCGCGGCTCGATATCGGAGCACTCGACAAAGTGCTGCGCGAGGTCAAGGCGGCCTATCCGCACTACAAGCTGTGGATGGAGCCCGGTCGTTACCTCGTGGCCGATGCCGGCGTGCTGATCACCAAGGTCACCCAGACCAAGGGCAAAGGTAACGGCCAGATCCGCTACCTCGGCGTGGATACCGGCATGAACAGCCTGATCCGCCCCGCGCTGTACGAGGCCTGGCACGAGATCGTGAACCTCACGCGCCTGGACGAGCCCGCCACCTCGCTGTTCCAGGTGGTTGGCCCGATCTGCGAAAGCGGCGACGTGCTGGGCACCGACCGCCGCCTGCCGGAGCCGCAGGAAGGCGACGTCGTACTCGTGGCACAGGCGGGCGCGTACGGCAAGGTGATGTCCTCGCCGTACAACCTGCGGGATGAGGCGGAAGAGATCATCCTGGAGTGAGCCTCGCTTTTCTCCCTCTCCCCTCCGGGGAGAGGGTTGGGGTCAGGGGCGGGTGCTCGCGGCGACGTATAAAACTGGGACGCTTACGGATGAAGCGTATGAATCTGGATCGCGCCCGAAGCTTGCGGGTCGGTCAAACAGACGCGGAGCAGTTGCTCTGGCATCGTCTGCGTAATCGTCGTTTGCAAGGCTGGAAATTTCGCCGCCAACATCAGATTGACCAGTACATCGTCGATTTTTTGTGTCCGGATGCGGGCCTGATTGTGGAGTTGGACGGTGGGCAGCATGGCGATCAGATGGCTTATGACGACGCACGATCGAAAAAGCTATCCGGGATGGGTTATCGCGTACTGCGTTTCTGGAACAATGACGTACTAAAGAACACTGATAGCGTGCTCGAGGCGATTCTGGAGGCTTTGGCCAGCCCGACCCCTCACCCCGACCCTCTCCCCGGAGGGGAGAGGGAGCATGCAATGGAGACTGAGGCGTGACCACTAACATCAACCCCCGCCTGACCCAGGTATTCCGCTTCGTGCGGTGCAGCTACGCCGACGGCGTGGCTGAGCTGGTGTATGCCTTCGACCACGACGAGGAGCTGATCGAGCGCGTGCGTTTTCCGAACGCACCCGCGCTGCCGGTCAGCCATCAGGCCGCGTTCGACCAGGCGCTGAAGCTGCTTCACCTGATCGCGGGCGTGAGCTACTACAAGGCCGGTGTGCCGCCGCGCATCGACGTGGCCAGTGGTCCGCTCGATGACGCCACGGCTGACCTGCTCGATGCGCTGTATCTGCATGGCCTCGCCGAGTTTGCGTATCGCAACGGGCTGGACCTGCGTGGTCGGATCAATTTCCCGCGCGGCGGTGCAGTGCAGCCCGAGGCCAAGGCACTGGGTCTGCCGCATCGCACGCTGGTGCCCATCGGCGGCGGCAAGGATTCGCTGGCCGCGGTGGAAGCGATCAAGTCCATCAGCGGTGACGCGACGGCCGTATGGGTCGGCAATTCGCCGCTGATCGCCGCCTGTGCCGAGCGCACCGGTCTGCCCATGCTCAACATCCAGCGCGAACTGGCGCCCGGCCTGTTCGAGCTCAATCGCCTTGGCGCGTGGAACGGCCATATCCCGGTGACGGCGGTCAATTCCGCCATCCTCGCGGTGGCGGCGATCCTCTACGGTTTCGACAGCATTGCTTTCGCCAACGAGCGTTCCGCTTCCGCCGCCACGTTGGAATACGAAGGCCAGCAGGTGAACCACCAATGGAGCAAGGGCTACACCTTCGAGCAGTTGCTCAGTGACTGGCTGCACCAGCACGTCGCGGCCGATCTCGATTACTGCTCCCTGCTGCGTCCGTTCTCCGAACTAGCCGTGACCCGCGCGTTCTCGAAGCTGACGCCGTATTTCGACGTGTTCTCCAGCTGCAACCGCAACTTCAAGATTCTTGGCCCCAAGCCGGCGGATCGCTGGTGCGGTCAGTGCCCGAAGTGCCACTTCGTGTTCCTGGCGCTGGCGCCATTCCTTGCCAAGCCGCGCCTGCTGTCGATCTTCGGCCGCAACCTGCTGGACGACGAGAACCTCGCGCCCGGTTTCGATGCGTTGCTCGAGTATCAGAACCACAAGCCGTTCGAGTGCGTGGGCGAGGGCGCAGAAGCGCGTGCGGCGATGTATGCACTGAGCCAGCGTTCGGAATGGCAGGAAGATACGCTGGTGGCACGTTTCATCCGTGACATCCTTCCGCAGCTCGACGTGAGCGAGTTGGCGCTGGAGCCGTGGCTGGAGCCATCCACTGAACAACGCATTCCCACGCGTCTACAATCGGCGCTGGTGTTCTTCGCGTGACCCATTCGTCGCCGTTGCGTATCGCCGATCTCGCCGGCAAGCGAGTGGCGATCTGGGGATTCGGGCGCGAGGGCAAGGCGGCTATCGCCGCCATTCGCTCACGTCTCCCCGCGTTGCCGCTGACGTTGTTCTGCAGTGATGCGGAAGTCGCTGCAGCGAAGGCGTTCGATGCGACGCTGACGGTGCGCGGTGAAGAGCCCGACGCGGCGGCCCTCGCCGTGTTCGACGTGGTGGTGAAGTCCCCTGGCATTTCGGCGTACAAGCCCGCACTGCTGGCCGCGCGCGAGGCGGGCATTCGCGTGACGTCGGGAACCGCCCTATGGTTCGCGGAGAAGCCGGACGCGCGCGTCGTCGCCGTGACGGGCACCAAGGGCAAGAGCACGACGACGGCCCTGCTTGCGCATCTCGCCCGCAGCCTAGGCGTGCGTACCGCGCTGGCGGGCAATATCGGCATGCCACTGCTGGAATTGGTCGATGAGTCCGCCGATCTCTGGGCTATCGAGCTGTCGAGTTTTCAGACAGGCGAGGCCGGTCCGGTGGAGCTCGGTGTCATCACCAGCCTCTACGAAGAACACCTCGACTGGCACGGTACGCGTGAGCGCTACATCGAAGACAAGCTCAAGCTCACCGACGTATCGAAGCAGTTGTTGGTCAATACCACGCAACCGGCGCTGCTCGAGCGCACATCGAGTCATCCCCATCGCGTCGTGTTCGGCAATCCAGAGGGCTGGCATGTTGCGGACGGTTTCATTCGCCGCGGCGCGCAGCGCGTGTTCGATATAGCTAAGCTGCGCGCGCCGGGCGAGCACAACGCACTCAACGCCTGTGCGGCGCTCGCAGCGCTGGAAACCATGGGCTTCGATGCACTACAAGCCGCACCGTCGCTTGCGACCTTCCGCCCGTTGCCGCATCGATTGCAACCGCTGGGTGAACACGACGGTTTCCACTGGATCAACGACTCCATCAGCACCATGCCCCAGGCCGCACTGGCTGCACTAGATAGCCTGAAGGGACAGGCCGTGACCCTCATCGTGGGCGGGCATGATCGTGGGCTGGACTGGAGCGAGTTCGTTACGGCGATGAAGGGGCAAGCGCCGCATGCACTCCTGGCGCAAGGCGCCAATGGTCCGCGCATCGCGCGAGCGTTGCGTGAGGCCGCTGTGGCAGTGGAAGAGGTAAGCGATCTTGCAGCGGCCGTTGCACGCGCACGGGCATTGACGCCTGCCGGGGGAACCATCTTGTTGTCACCCGGTGCTCCCAGCTTCGACCAGTTCCACGACTATGCCGATCGCGGTCGCCATTTCGCTGAGATGGCTGGTTTTGATGCGCATGAGATCGTTGGCATCGAAGGGCTCGGTGTGAGCTGAGTGGGTTGGACGTGCGTGGCCGGGCACCATGCGCTTGAACCGATGAAATATGAAATGACCTGCACAAACTGCGCGGAGCTGACCACGTGCTCGAGATCCGACGAGATGACCTGACGAGCCGTGAAGTGGCGGCCCTGTTGCAAGAACATCTTGATGAGATGGCCGAATACTCGCCACCGGAAAGCATTCACGCGCTCGATCTGGATAGGCTCCGTCGACCGGAAATCACCTTCTGGACGATCTGGCAGGACGGCGGCCTGATGGGCTGCGGCGCCATCCGTGAACTCGATCCCACGCATGGCGAGATCAAATCCATGCGAACGTCGTACCGGCATCGCCGCAAGGGCGTGGCTGCCGTGATGTTGCAGCACATCCTCGATGAAGCCGCGCAGCGCGGCTATCAACGCCTGAGTCTGGAAACCGGCTCGCCTGCTGCCTTTGAACCGGCGAGGCAGTTGTATGCGCGGTTCGGCTTCACGTATTGCGGACCGTTCGGGGATTACGTGGAGGACGCGTACAGCGTGTTCATGACACGGGTGATCCAGCGTAGCTAGCGGGACCGGAGCCGCTCCCACACAGGACGTCACGTATTCGGAGTTACAAAAAAGCCACGCTTCTTGCGAAGCGTGGCTTTTCGTTTTCGTCGTGCCGATAACCTGTTACCAGATCTTCACGCGATCCGTCGGTGCGAGGTACAACGTTTCACCCGGCTTGGGCTGGAATGCGTCGTACCAGCCGTCGAGATTACGCACGGTCTGCGCGCGGAAGCGGCCCGGCGAATGCTCGTTGCCGATCACGCGCTGGCGCATGGCGGCGTCGCGGACCTTCTCGCGCCAGCTCTGGCCGAAGGCGAGGAAGAAGCGCTGGTCGCCGGTCAGGCCGTCGACTACCGGAGCCGGCTTGCCGCCAAGGGACTTGTGATAGGCGATGTACGCGACGGTCAGGCCCGATACGTCGGCGATGTTCTCGCCCAGCGTCTGCTGGCCGTTCACATGCAGGCCCGGCAATGCCTCATACGCGTTGTACTGCGCGACCAGCTTGTCGCCGGCGGCCTTGAAGTGCGCTTGGTCTTCCGGCGTCCACCAGTTGGCCAGATTGCCCTGCGCGTCGAACTCGGCGCCGAGGTTATCGAAGCTGTGGCTGATCTCGTGTCCGATCACTGCACCGATGGAACCGTAGTTCGCTGCGGCGTCGGCCTTCGGATCGAAGAACGGTGCTTCGAGGATGGCCGCGGGGAAGTTCAGCGCATTCTGCAGCGGCAGGTTCACGGCGTTGACCGTCTGCGGTGTCATCCACCATTCGCCGCGATCCACGGGCTGGCCGAGCTTGGCGAGCTGATGGTCGTACTCGTACTTTTCGGCGCGCTGCTGATTGCCCAGTGCGTCATCGGCGCGGATGTCGAGCTTGGTGTAATCACGCCATGTTTCCGGGTAGCCCACACTCACTCGGATGCTGGCGATCTTGGCCTTGGCCTTCTGGCGGGTGGCCGGCGTCATCCAATCGAGACGGTCCACACGCTCGTCGAACGCGGCGAGGATGTTCTTCACCATCTGCTCGACCTGCTGCTTGGACGAGGCGGGGAAGTACTCCTTCACGTAGATCTGGCCGACCGCGTCGCCCAGTGCGCCGTTGGTGCTGGCCACGGCGCGCTTCCAGCGATCACGTTGCTTGGGCGTACCGGACAGGGTCTGGCCGTAGAAGCCGAAGCTGAGATCGGCATACGCCTTGGGTAGCAGCGACGCGCTCTCGTTGAGTTCGTGGAAGGTGAGGTAATCCTTCCATGCCTGCAGCGGCTCGCTGGCGGTCAGCGCGGAGAGTGCCTTGATGGCCGGCACCTGCCATACGTCGACGATCTTCTGCTGATCGAGGCCGGCTGCCTTGAAGTAGGCGGCCCAGTCCAGGCCCGGCGCGTTCTTGGCGAACGAGGCCAGCGCCCACGGGTTGTTTGCCTTGTGGATGTCCTGGCTGTCGACGATATCGACCTGGGCCTTGGCGATCTTGGTTTCGAGATCGAGGATGGTCTTGGCCTTCGCGTCGGCATCGGCCACGCCTGCCTGCTTCAGCAGGGCAGTGATGTATGCCTGGTACTTGCCGCGCGTTTCCACCATCGCCTTGTCGTCGGACAGGTAATAGTCGCGCGTGGGCATGCCCAGACCGCCCTGCAACAGGTACGGGATGTTGCGCGAGGCGTCTTGCAGGCCGTGCGAGATGAACAGGCCAAACAGGTGCTCGGTGTGGAAGTTGGTGGCATTCACCGGATCCACGTCGGCACGCAGGCCATCACCCAGCACGCGGGCGAGGTCGGCCTTGCTGTTGATGGCGTCGATGGCCTTCAGTTCGGGCTGCAGCGGTTCGAGGCCGCGCTTCTCGATAGTGCCTTCGTCCATAAACGCAGCGTAGTAATCGGCAATCTTGCGCTCGTTGCTGCCCGCTGCCGGCTTGCTCTTGCCCGCCGCCTGGATCAGGTCAGCGTTGCGCTTCTCGGCCTTCTGGAACACTTCCAGAAAGATGCCCGTGCTGGAACGGTCGGCAGGAATCTCTGCCGTCTTCTTCCAGTTGCCGCTGGCGTAGTTGTCGAAGTCATTGCCCGGCAACACGCTGTGGTCGATGCCAGCCAAGTCGATGCCGCTGGCGCTGCGCGCCGCCGTGTGGGCCGGGGCCGGCTGGGTCGCCGTGCCCGCTGCGGCGCAGGTGGTGGCCATGGCAGCCGCCGTGAAAATCCAACGAAGTTGCCGCATGGGCGGTCTCCTGGGTGGGGAAAATAACAACGATAGTCCCAACGGGCACCTGGCAGGGCATGACCTTTGGCCTAGGAATGGAGTTTCCAGCCCTGCAAGAACTTGCTGGTGATGGGTTATTCTTTGCGTTCCCCCTGGGCCTGCTAGGCCCTGACACCAGCCAAGGAAGGCCGCTCATGGCGAACTCCGGTTCGATCGTAAATTCGCACGTGCTCGCGCAAGTGGCGCAGTGGCGAGATGCTTTTGCGTCGGCAGAGCCGTTTCGTCATGTGATCATCGACGACTTCCTCGAGCCTGCGTTTGTGGAAGCCCTGCTGACCCAGTTTCCCGATTTCGAACAGGGAAACTATGTGGGCGACGACGGTCGCCCCGGCGGAAAATCCACGATGGACCGCGTGCGTGGCCTCGGGGACGCCTACCGGCGCCTCGACGAGGTGATCCAGACACGCCAGTTTCTTGATTTTGTCGGCAATATCACGGCTATCCCAGACCTGATCTACGACCCGTTCTATCTTGGCGGCGGGACGCATGAGAATCGTCATGGGCAGGGTCTGCAGGCGCATATCGATTTCAACTATCACCCCAGTGAACGCTGGCATCGCCGGCTCAATCTCATCGTGTACCTCAATCACGAATGGGACGAGAGCTGGGGCGGCATGTTTGATCTTTACCGCGATCCCTATGCGGACCCTGCACCCCTGGTTCGCGTGGCGCCGTTGTTCAATCGTTGCGTGATCTTCGAGACCAACGAACATAGCTGGCATGGCTTTGACACGATCCTCCTGCCGGAGGACAGGCGTGACCTCAGCCGCAAATCGATCGCTTTGTACTTCTACAGCGCTGAACGCCCTGCTTTGGAAACAGCGGGCCGCCACACCACGCACTATGTCAACGCGCAGTTGCCAGAGCACCTGCTGCCGGGCCATACGCTAGCTGACTCCGACGTGTCGACGCTCAAGCTGCTGATTGCACAACGCGACGAACAATTGCGAGGGCTCTACGCAGAGAACTCGAAGCTTTTGCAGGCTCAGGACCAAGGCTTTGGCGGTCACTTGCTGTATCTGCTCAAGCGCTTGTACGTGCGCTATCGCCGCTGATTCCGGGGGGGACGGTGCCTCCCTTGCTCCGATGGACTCAGCGCTCGATGCGGTAGTTGAGCGACGCACGATTGAAGTCCGTTGCGCTCTGCGCCTCGAAATTCCAGCGCGCGTTGAAGTGGTAGCGCAGGGTAATGACCTGGCCTGGATCGAACAGGCCCACGCCATAGCTGATGTACAGACGCGGCGAGAGGTATTTGCCCATCGTGAAGGCGGAGCTGCCGTTGAGCGCATCGCTGCTGCTGACGCCGACATCGTCCAGACCCAAGCGCGAGCCGATGCTCTTGGCGAGCAGGTTGCCGGTAGCCGAACCCAACGCTTGTGCCGCCGCGCCCACCATGTTGCCTTCGCCACCCTTTACCTGTGACAGCGGCTTGCCAGTGATGAGGTAGGAGAGGGCATCGGACTGTTCCATCGGCGGCTGCGAGAACACCGTGAGCACCGGTCGTTGCGCCGTGCCTGCGATATTGAGGCCAACCTGTTGACCGTCGTCGATGGTGGCGTTGGGGTTGAGCTTGCGAATCGCGCGGATGTTCAGGCCGGGGTTGTCGATGGGCGTGCTGGCGAACAGCAGCTGGCCGCGATCGATCTGCAGGTTCTGCCCGTACGCTTTATAGGTGCCACTCACGTCGATCTGGCCCTGGCCGGTGGTTGCGCGGCCGGGGCGTTCACTGACCACCAGTTGGCCTTGCAGGCGACCGTCGAGCCCCATGCCTACGAGGTGGGTCTTGTTGCCTAGGTTGACTGTCACCGTGGCGGAAAGCGGCATCTGGCTGGCGGCTTCCTGCGGCTGCTTGTCGTCCACCACCACCACGTCGGGCGAGGCCTTGGTAGCTCCCGCGCCGGGTAGCTTGTCGAGATTCACGTCGGCATTGTCGAGCGCGACGCTGCCAGTGATGTCCAGACCCTTGTCGTTGTGAGTTACCGCGAGATCTGGAGAGATCGCGACCTTCGCGGCAGGAATGTCGACCGCCCGGAAGTTGCTGCCCTTGACGGTCAGCACGCTCTGCGCGTCCGCGCCAAGCGACGCCGTACCCGCCAGCGCAACGCTGCCGTCACCGGAATGCAGCGTGCCGTCGATGCGGAAATGCTGTGCATCGGTGGTGCCGATACTCACGTGCCCCTGGCTCAGTTTCAGCCCCATCGCGGGGATCTCTGCCGCGAAATCCGTCAGGTTGGCCTGGCCGCTGATGGCGGGAGCAGACAGTGTGCCGGCGAGATTGAAGTCGCCGTTCATAGCGCCCTTGGGGTTCACCACTTCGGTGGTGAAGATCTCCAGCAGGCGAAGATTGCTCACATGGATGCCGACGTGACCGCCGAGCGATTTCTGCGCGCCGCTGATGGTGACGTTGCCGTCCACGCGACCCGTGTTGGTCAGTCCTGCGTGCAGTTCGATCTGCTGGCTGGACGGACTGAGCTGAGCGGTGAGTGCCAGATTGTCGTAAGTGACGAGCGGCTGGTCAGTGCGGTCAGCGTAGGCGACAGAGCCGTGGGGCGAAGTGATCGATGCGTTGCCTGTGAGCGCGCCCGCCGTATTGCGGCGAATGCTGCCGTTGCCGTCGAGCGAACCCTCCACGCGCATGGGCACTTTGCTGGTGCTCACCGCGCTCATGATCAACGCAATGGGCAGGCCGTGCAGCCGATAGCTGGCATCGAGATTGCCGGCCTTGTCCTGCTTGGCAGCGGCGCACAGCAGCGGCTCGCCGGCAGTGAGGCACAGCTCGGACAGGTTGAGTGCGCCGTCGTTATACGAGAGCTGCGTTGACTGTTGCAGTCGCCAGCGGGGCAGGCCAGCGAGATCGATGTTGAGCGTGGACAACGAGCCGTTCCATGCCGAACCCTTGAGGCCGCCGCTCAGCGCCAGATCAGTGGAGAGTGGCGAGCCATGCGCGGCCAAGGTGAGGTTGTGCCGCTCCGCCGTGCCGTCACCCCGCACGCTGACCTGCGTGAAGGCCAGCCCGCCAGCGTTGACACCGCCTGCCTGTAGATCCAGCTTGCCGCCTGGATGGCTGATATCCGGCACGTTGGCGAGCAGGTGAAGCGTCTCCACATGCTGGCCGGCATAGCTCAGTGCGTTGCCTTGCAGGTTCGTGTCGACGGCAAGCTTGGGGTAGATGCCGCGTAGCTGGATGGTGCCCTGCAGTTTGCCGGCTGCTTCCGGCAGCCAGTCGCCCAACGAAGCAACCGCGAGCTTGATGGTGACGTCGTTCGCCTTGCCGGGCTTTGCATCGATAAGGGCATCACTGCCGCCGGAAACGAGATGTAACTTGCCATCCACCACGCCCTCGGGCGGCAAGTGCAGCTTGCCGTCGCCGTGCACGGTGCGGTCGCGCAGATGGCCGTCGAGCTTGCGGATCTCCAGTGTGACGTCCGGATGGCCCTGCGGTAGCGTGCCTTGCGAGGCGATGTCGAAATCCAGCGAACCGTTCCACTTGGCCAGCAGATGTCCGGGGTCGAATTTGTTGGCGACGGCTTCGAGCTGCCAACCCAACGCCGGCTGCAGCGTCAGCGTGCCCTTGGCCTGCAAGTCGCCCTGCGGTTGCTTGACGGTCAAAGCATGCAGGTTGATGAGCTTCTGCGTACCGTCGAGATCGAGTGTGACGTCTGCGAGCTTTCCTTCCGGGCCCAGTGCAAGCGCGCTTTCCGCATGGAACTGCTCGGCTGAACCCTTGGCGGTGAGCGTGCCATGGCTCATCAGGGGTTGCCCCGCCAACTCCTGTGGAAGCACGACATCCTTCCAGTCGAGCGTAAGGTCGGCGCTCAACGGCTTGGCCGAGAGCTGCACGACGCCATGCGCGTTGACGCTGCCCTGGAACTGCGGGGAGGCGATGCCGAGCTGGTCCAGTGTCAGCGTGTTGAGGTCGTCGCTAAAGCGCGCGCTCAGCGGCTGCAGTTTTACTTGGTAGTCGTTGAGTCCCAGTTGTCCGGTGACGGTGCCGCTGCGGCGATCACCCTTGCCGGTGAGTGCGACGGACAGGCCCGTGAGCGGGCTATCACCGAGGAACGGCTTGGGATCGAAGCGCGGTGCGTCAAGCGCTGCATTCCACGCGTAATCGCCAGCCTGGGCCATATCCAACTGCAGGCGGGCGGGCATGGGTAGCGTGAGCTGAAGATCCAGGTGTGCCTGCTTGCCATCGCCGTGCCCGACCAGCTCGCCGGCATACTCGGTGCCGCCGGCTGTCCAGGCGAAGCTGGCCTTGCTGTCGCCGCGGTAGGTGCTGCCGACGACGATGTTGCCGGTGAGATCGGCATGCCCATCCGGCGCGCGCAAAGCGAGTTGCCGCAATTCGATGCCGCTGCGGCTCGTCCAACTGCCAGCGAGGTCGAGCGAATCGGAGGCGAACACGGGTTGCCCCGCCTGCGTGATCTTCACCGTACCCACGTGCGCGCGGTCGAGCACCATGTCGAGCGGGGGCTGCCAGGAGAAACTGCTTTGGTTTTCCGGCTGGTCGGGCTCGCTTGGCGGCAACGCAACGTCCACGCCATCGACGTTGAGGTCGAGCACATGCAGTCGCTTGCGCAGCAGGGCAGGCACGCGCAAGTCCAGATGGGCCTTGGCTACCTTGACGTCCAATCCCTTGCCGTCCGCGTAGCGCAGGCCGGCGAGATCAAGCGGACCGACCAGACGTCCATCGGCTGATTGCACGCTGAGCTGGCCGTTGGTAAAGCCCTCCGCGCGCGCCAGCGCGAAACGCAGGCCCGACGAGGTACCGAGCAACCATGCGAAGAAGGCCAGCAGCAACAGCAGCAGTGTGAGTAGCGACAGCAATGTCCAGCGCAGCCAGCGGCGGCGTGGGCGCGGTGTGGGGACGGCTGCGGTATCAGTCATGACATCGTTGCTCACAGATCCGGGCCGATCACGACGTGCAGTTCCACGCCATGGTCATCCGCGTTGTGCACCGGCGTGCCCAGATCCACCCGGATCATACCCACGGGCGAGAGCCAGCGAACGCCCAGGCCCGCGCCGATCTTCGGACGATAGTCGGTACCGTTGAACGCATTGCCCGCGTCCACGAAGGCTGCCATGCCCCATTGGCGGGTGAAGTAGTGTTCGACCTCGGTGCTGCCCACCAGCAGGTTTTTGCCGCCGATTACGCGACCATAGGAGTTCTCGGGACCGATGCTCTGGTAGCCGTAGCCGCGCACTGAGCGGTCACCGCCGGCGAAGAAGCGCAATTGCGGCGGCAGGTCATCGAAGTTGTTGGTCCAGGTGGCGCCGGCCGATGCGCGCAGGATGAGGCGGTTGTTGCCCCAGAACGAGTTGATCCATTTGCCGTCGGCGATGACCTGGCTGAAGCTGGCATCGGACAGCAGCGAACCGACGGTGCTGCGGGCGGTGAAGGTCAGCGCCCAGCCGTTGCGCACGAAGATGGGGTTGTCGCCGGATTTGCGCGACAGCGTCGCCTCCGGATAGAACAGGTTGCTCCGACCGTGCTCGAGCCCCGGCGTGCTGTCCGATTCGCCGGCCTTTTGGCCCACCGTGAACGTGCCGTCCAGTGCGTGCACGCCGATAGTGCGCACCCAGCCGTACCATTCACGCGTTTCGTTAGCCACGAGCTCCAGTGTCTTGGACTTGGAGGTATCTGTGTTGGAGTCGCGATACGTGGCGCCGTAGTTGAAGCTGCGCTGGTTGGGGCCGGGCATGGGCACCGTGTACAGCGTCGACACGGTCTTGAGCTTCTGCGCAAGGATGATCTCGTTCTTCCACTTGTGGCCGCTGCGGTTCACCCAACGCCGTTCCATGCTGGCGCGTGCACCGACGCCGGTGTCGGTGCCGATGAACGGGCCGCCGCTGTAGATGGTGCGCTTGGCCGGTGACAGCTCCACTTTTACGTCGACTACGCCGTTCTTCTTGTCATCGATGTCGGGCAGTACGTTCACTACGGAGAAGTAATCCGCTCCGTTCAAGGCCTGCTGAAGCTGCAACAGCTTGTCCTGCGCGAAGTAGTCGCCAGCCTTGAAAGGCACGTAGCGCTGCAGGAAGCCATCCTTGAACTGCGAGCCGTCGAAATGCACGTCGCCGAACTTGTAGCGCGAGCCGGCATCCCACGCGAGCTGGATCACAGCGCTGCGCTCGCCGCGATTCACTTCCACACGATGAGTGACGAGCTTGGCGTCAAGGAAGCCATTGGCAGTGAGCGCTCCGCTGAGTGCATCGCGCGAGGAGTCGTACTCGCCGTCGTTAAGCGTCTGGCCCTTGAGGTTCTCGATGGCGCGCTGAGCACGGCGGATGGCCGGGATCTTCGCTGCGACCGGGTCGAGCTTGATGTTCACCGTCGTCACCGTCACCGGCGTTCCGGGTGAGACATGCAACGTAACGCGCCAGTTCTCACCCACCGGGTCGAGCTGGCCCTGCACGTTGGCTTCGTAATAGCCGTAGGGCTGCAGTGCCGTCTTGGCCTGGTCGAGCGATTGCTCGTACAGGCGGCGCACCTGCGCCTCGGTCACGTCGCGATTGGCGTACTGCGAGATATCGACGCCCGAGCTCACCGCGAGTTTGAGCGGGTCGTCCACGCCGTCCACCACCAGTTGTACACCGGCATGCGCGAGCACCGGTATGAACAGGAGCAGTGCGAGAAGGCGTCTGGTTATCTGCATGTGTCGTTTGGAGCGTCCTTGTCTCATTGTCCGTCGTGCGGACAGGGCCGTGCAGAGTATCTATCAGGTGAAATGTCTGGGATCTATCAACGCCGCCTCAGCGAGTGGCCCTGAAGATGAGCGGAAGCATGCGCCAGGATTCAGGCTGCTCTGGCGCGTCGGCGCAGAAGCCTTCGTTCGGATCGTGACAGAAGCCTATTTCTGCACGGCTGAAGCCGGCGTTGCGGATCTGCTCCAGTATGTCCCACCCGAAATGGTGGAACGTATAGATGCCGCCATGTCGCAATCCATCGCCATGGTATTCGGGAGGGTATAGATGCTCGATGTCACCCGAAGCAGTCGGCCGGCCGCGAAGCACGGATTGCTCCTGCTCCATGAAGAAGGGGATGGTGAATAACATGACACCGCCGGGCTTAAGCACGCGTGCTGATTCGAGCAATGCGGCTGGAGTGTCGTAAACGTGCTCTAGTACGTCGCTGTGACCAAGCAGATCGAGTGAGTCGCTGGCATAGGACATGGTTGTGATGGATTCGTGCCGTGTGATTCGCCAGCGCCACCAATGTGTGGACCATGCGTAGCGGCGCCCGCTTCTACGGTCTTCGCCGAGATACTCCGAGCCCTGCAACCCGGGTATCAACGCGTGTGCGCGCCGGTATAGCAGCGTTGTCTTTTCGAGCAGCGCGCCCGTGCAGTGACGCGTGGAACCAGACCGGGCGGCGCATGCGAGCATGGAGGAAAGCACCAGACGCTGTCGCGTAGTCATGCGGCAATGCCTGCATTTCAGCCCTTCCCGTAGGTTGTGGTGTGAATCGCCGGTGAAGGTGGTGCCTGTATTGCAAGCTGTGCAGAAACCCTGATAGCTCAGTTCATTGCGTAGCAGATGGGCTGCGCGGGTGATGTCGGCCTGAACTTGTTGTGCGGCATCAGCAAACTCATTCTTTCCTTCGAACCACCGTACCGTAGCCATTACTGCATTCCATTCGTGGTCATGAGATTCCATGATCCCGGTAAATCGAGATCAGCCGGCCTTATCGCCGGCCTTGTGCGCGATCCATGCACCGATGACGGCGGACACGTACGGAATGGACTGGGCGCCAAGGATGAACATCCACAGCGTGCCTTCCACGTAGTGCGTGCCGAAGCGCTCGCCCATGCCGATGATGCAGCAGACCAGCGCGATGGCCATGAGGAGTTCCTCACGCACCGGCGCGAACGCGGCAAAATTGCTGCCGCCGAGGCGCCGGCTCTTGGCCGTGACCACGAACGAGGTCTTCTCGCGTGTCAGGCCATGCAAGATGCCGCGTGCAATGGCGTGCGACAGGCTCATGCTCGCCAGCGATGCCATCAGCGTGTCGTACCAACTGCATGGGACGCGGGCGCGATACAGCACGATGCCGAAGATGGCCTTGGCGAAGAAGAAGCCGATCACCGGGATCAGGAACAACTGCATCGGCAGGGCGAACACGGTCGGGAAGGCCACCATGCCGGCGGTCCAGAAGATCGCCATCATGGTGAAGATCAGGTGCAGCGCATCCGCGAACCAGCTGAACCAGCCGGTGAGGAAGTGGAAGCGCTGGCCGCCGGAGAGCGGGCCCTTCTTGGTCATCCAGTCCCAACGGCCCTTGAGGATCTGCATGGCGCCGAAGGCCCAGCGGTAACGCTGGCTCTTGTACGCCTTGAAGTCCGCGGGGGTGAGGCCCTTGCCCATCAGCTCGTCGACGTAGACAAGCTCGTAGCCGGCGTGCATCAGGCGTAGGCCGAGCTCGGCGTCTTCGCAGATGGTCCATTCCGACCAGCCGCCGGTGCCTTCCAGCGCCGAGCGACGCACCATGGTCATGGTGCCGTGCTGGATGATGGCGTTGCGCTCGTTGCGATGGTGCATGCCGATGCGGAAGAAGCCGTCGTATTCCCACGCGGTCATGCGGCGGAAGCGGTTGTGCTCGAAGTCGCGGTGCGCCTGCGGGCACTGCACCACGGCCACCTTCGGGTCGTGGAAGTAACCGGTCAGCGAGGCCAGCCAGTCTTCGCGGACTACGTAGTCGGCGTCGATCACCGCAACCACGTCGGCGCGCGGGTCGGTTTCCTTCAGGCCGAAGTTGAGTGCGCCGGCCTTGAAGCCCGGCCACGGTTCCAGGTGGAAGAAGCGGAACTTCGAGCCCAGCTTCTCGCAGTACTCCTGCACCGGCTTCCAGATCGCCGGGTCCTTGGTGTTGTTGTCGATCACCAGGACTTCGAAATTCTCGTACTTGAGCTCGGCCAGCGAGTCGAGGGTGACGAACACCATTTCCGGCGGCTCGTTGTAGCAAGCCAGGTGGATCGACACGAACGGCTGCTTTTCCACCGGATCAGGCGGCAGCAGGCCGGCATGCCGCACCCAGCCGCGGCGCCACAGCACTTCGGTGAACTCGAAGCCGTTGATCAGCAGGATGGCGAGAATGGCGATCTGGGCCGGGAACAGCAGCACCAGCATCGTCCAGTCGATCCAGCTTAGGTAGAAATTGAACGGCAACGTGGCCGACCACACGATCAGGCCGCAAGCCAGCTGGATCAGCGCGCAGAAGAAGAGGCGGCCCATCAGCTTGAAGCGGCTATAGCGGCTGGCGAACCAGATCATCGGCAGCAGCGCGAGCAGGCTCGCGGCCAGCGCCTTCCACGGCCACATGACGTCCTCGGTCACCGGGCCGGTGAACGGGAATTTCTGCTGGCGATCGGCGTTGAACATGCCCCAGTACGCTTCGGTGCGACCCGACAACGCTTCCTTCCAGGGCTGGTCGAACGCCTCCATCACGTAGTAGTCGATGTTCTCGCGCTTGGCCACGTTGAACCACGTGCGCAGGAAGATCGCTTCGTTGGAGACGGACGGGTCCGCGTACTTGAAGCGATCACCGTTGGACGGCCAGCCGACTTCGCCGATGACGATGGGCTTGCCGGGATACATCTGCTTGAGCGCTTCGTAGCTACCCAGCACATCGGCCACCGCCGGAAAGGCGTCCAGGCCCTTGCCCTGGCCCGTGACCGGGATACCGTTCCAATAAGGGAACAGATGCACGGTGATGAAGTCCACGTGCTCGGCGAGTTCGGGATATTTTTGCCAGGTGCCGATCGGCTCGGCGATGGTCACGGGCTGATGGATGGCCGCGCGCACACGATCAGCGTAGGCCATCAGCTGCTCGGGCGGGACGTCGTTGCGGTACAACACCTCGTTGCCCACGACCACGCGGTTGATCGAGTTGGGGTAACGCCGCGCCTGGGCGATCAGCGTCTCGACTTCCTTCTCGTTGTTGTCCAGGCGACGGTCGATCCACGCACCGGCCATCACCTGCAAGCCTTCCTTCTCGGCCAGCCGATAGACCTGAGGATTCTCCAGGGTGGAGTAGGTGCGGATGCGCGAGGTATAGCGCTTGAGCAGCTTCAGGTCGCCGTCGATTTCATCGTCGGAGGGGAAATCGTTCTTCAGCGGGTTCTGGTAGCGCTGGAATGCCGACAGCGCGAAGCCGCCAATCGGGCCTTTCCAGTCTTCCGGGCCGTTGGGCAGATTGCTCCACCACCAGAGGCCGATGTTCATGGCCGCCACGATCAGGGCGAGCAAGAGAGCTGCGAGCAACGGGTGCCGGCTGTCGTGGTTTGAGTCTGTCTTCATATTCCAAGTGCCTCGCGCCGGGAGCTGTTTGCGCGCAGGGCAAGGAAGAGCGAGGGAGTGTACGTCGGTACACGACCGAGTGATGACGCCGGCCTGTGGGCAAACAGACCCGGCCCGAAGGGTTGCGCTTGAGCGGTCGTCAGGGCGCCGCGCGCGGCTTGACCTGCCAGCCAGGCAGGCGCAGCGCCACGCACTGCGCCCTGGCGACCGCTCAAGCGCAACGCGAGGTACTTGGAATATGAAAACAGACTCTTTGTGGCGCTCAAAACGATCCCCGTGGCTGCCTCACACGAGGCCGAAAAGCCCGCTGAGCTTAACCATGGAGTGCTTTTCGCTCAATAAAGACGGTGTCGCATGGTCAGCCCGAGGTCAGGCCCTAGGCGGTTCGCACGGGGAAACAGGCGGGTTGTTCAAATGTCGTGATGACGCCGGTCGAGCAGCGACTGCTCTACATCTCGCCCGGCAAATCACCGGTCCCGCGGCTCTGCAGGTCGAGGCTGATGCTTATTTGAGCAGCGAGCGCAGCATCCAGGCGGTCTTCTCATGCTCCTTCAGGCGGCCGGTCACCATGTCGGCGGTGCCTTCGTCGCCGACGCCATCGGCTACCTTGATGGTCTGGCGGGCCGTATGGGCAGCCAATTCATGGCCTTCGACCAACTGACTGACCATGTCCTTCCAGTCGGGAACGCCGGCTTCTTCTTTGATCGAGGTGAGCTTGCCGAACTGGCTGTAGGAGCCGGGGGCGAATACGTCCAATGTGCGGATGCGCTCGGCTACCTCGTCGGCGGCCAGCCACAACTCGTTGTACTGGGTCTCGAACATCGAATGCAGGCTGTTGAAGTGCGGCCCGGTGATATTCCAGTGGAAGCTGTGGGTCTTCAGGTAAAGCGAATAGGTATCCGCCAGCAGCTTGGACAGGTGTTCGCCGATCTGTTCCCGGTCCTTTTTGGCGATGCCGATGGAAATGCTCATGACGTATTCCTTGAGAGGGTGGGGATGGAACTTGCAGCCAGACTAGTGAGCGGGCGCCATGCGGTGAAATGAATCCTTCCGATGTCGGCGATAGCTCAGGGCTATCGGCACCGGCATGTCGGGCTACTCAAGAACTGGGGATGTCGGGGCGCGGCACCCACCTTGGCGCGTCTACCTGCCGCCCCGCGTGCCAGGTCGGAAATGAGGAAACAGCGCTTGCGAAGCCTTCACCGGTTATCATGTGCGGTCCGATGACCCCGACTGCATCCCACGCCGCCTCCACCGACGCGCGTCTGCGTTCGCTGCGCCAGGCGCTCGACGACGTTTCCAGCCGCGACTACGGCCGTTTGCTCGGCCGGTGGCGTGAGCTCACGCGCCGCTTCGACGAGAAGAAGCTGACCGCGCTGACCACGGACATCGAGGCCTCCATGGCCAGGCGCAAGGCACGCGCCGACGCCAAGCCGGCGATCCGCCTCGACGAGTCGTTGCCCATCACCGCGCGCGCCGACGAGATCGTCGAGCTGATCCGCAAGCACCAAGTGGTGGTGATCGCCGGCGAGACCGGCTCGGGCAAGACCACCCAGCTGCCCAAGCTATGTCTGGCCGCCGGACGTGGCGAAGCGGGCATGATCGGCTGTACCCAACCGCGCCGGCTCGCGGCCCGCTCCGTGGCACGCCGCGTCGCCGAGGAGCTGGCGACCCCGTTGGGCGAACAGGTGGGTTTCCAGGTGCGCTTCAACGACCAGGTGTCCGATCGCACCCTGGTCAAGTTCATGACCGACGGCATCCTGCTCGCCGAAACCCAGGGCGACCCATGGCTGAGCGCGTACGACACCATCATCATCGACGAGGCGCATGAGCGCAGCCTCAACATCGACTTCCTGCTGGGCTACCTGAAGCGGTTGGTAGCGAAGCGTCCGTCGCTCAAGATCATCGTCACGTCCGCCACCATCGACACCGCGCGCTTTGCTGAGCATTTCAGTGGCGCCCCCATCGTTTCGGTGGAGGGGCGGACCTATCCCGTGGAAGTGCGCTGGCGCTCTGTCGACGACGTCGCGGCGCGACGTGGACAGAGGGCGGGCGATCTGCAGCAGGGCGGCGCTGACCACGTGGCAGCGGTGCTGGACGAGATCACCCACGACGATCCGCGCGGCGACGTGTTGATCTTCTTGCCCGGTGAGCGTGAGATCCGCGACGCGCATCTGCTGCTGTCACGACGCCTGTATCGCGAGACCGAAGTGCTGCCGCTGTATGCGCGGCTTTCGGCGGGCGACCAGGATCGTGTGTTCAAGCCCGGTCCCAAGCGGCGCATCGTACTTGCCACCAATGTGGCGGAAACCTCGCTGACGGTGCCGCGCATCCGCTACGTCGTCGATTCCGGACAGGCTCGTGTTAAGCGCTACAGCCAGCGCAGCCAGCTCGAACGCCTGCACATTGAGCCCGTGTCGAAAGCGGCGGCAGACCAGCGCAAGGGGCGCTGTGGTCGCGTTGGCCCAGGTATCTGTTATCGCCTGTACGATGAGGCGGATTACGAAAGCCGCGCTGCTTACACCGATCCCGAACTGCTGCGCTCGTCGCTGGCCAACGTCATCCTGCGCATGCTGTCGTTGCAGTTGGGCGAGGTGGACGAATTCCCCTTCCTCGATGCGCCCGATCCGCGCGTGGTCGCCGACGGCTATCGGCGCCTGGCGGAAATCTCCGCCATCGACGATGCGAGAAAGCTCACTGCCATCGGCCGCACCGTCGCCAAATTGCCGATCGACGTGCAGCTCGCGCGCATGTTGGTGGAGGCACAGGAGCGCCATAGCCTGCGCGAGCTGCTCGCCATCGTGTCGTTCCTCAGCATCCAGGATCCGCGCGAGCGCCCGGCGGACGCCCGCCAGCAAGCCGACGCCGCGCATGCCGCGTTTGCCGATCCGAAATCCGATTTTGTCGGCGTGCTCAACCTCTGGCGCGAGTACGGCAAGGCGCACGAGGATCTGACCCAGTCGAAACTGCGCGACTGGTGTTCGCGCCACTTCCTCAGCTTCATGCGTATGCGTGAATGGCGCGAGCTGCATCGGCAGTTGTTGCTGGTGGTGCAGGAGCTGGGATGGAAGCTCGAAAGCACTTCCCCTTCTCCCCTTGCGGGAGAGGGAAGGGGAGAGTCCCAAAAAGGGGGCAAGGGTCCAACCTCGCGGGGCTCCTCAAAGGCCCAAGCTGTTGCTGCCAAGAAGCAGCAGGCTAGGCAGGATTCGCGCGAGCACCCAACCTCTACCCGCTCTTCGGAGCTCACCCCGGTCCTGTCCTCAGAAGGGAAAGGGAGTGAAGACGAAGCCGCTCGCCAGTTCGAAGCCATCCACCGCAGCCTCCTCGCCGGCTTGCCTACCCAGGTCGGCCACAAGGACGAGAAGGGCGTCTATCGCAGTACGCGCGAACGCCGCTTCCAAGTATTCCCCGGTTCGGCGCTGTCCAAAGTGCCGCCCAACTGGATCTTCGCCGCGCAGATTCTCGATATTGGTGGCCGTGTGTGGGGCATGATGTGCGCTCGCATGGAGCCGCTGTGGATCGAGCAGCAGGCCGCGCACTTGCTGCGTTCCTCTTGTCGGGATCCGCACTGGTCGCGCAAGCGTGGGCACGTCGTTGCGTACGAACAGGTCAGCCTGTTCGGCCTCACTCTGGTCGAGCGTCGCCCGGTGACGTTCCAGAAGCAGGATCCCGTACTCGCGCATGACATCTTCCTGCGCGAAGCCCTCACGCGCGGCGACATCGATGCGCGCGCCGACTTCATACGCGCCAATCAGCGCGTGCTGGAAGATGCACGCGGTATCGAAGCCAAGCAGCGCCGGGAAGGTCTGCTGCGCAGCGAGGACGAGCTGGTCCGTTTCTTCGAAGGCAAGCTACCGCAGGACATCGCCGACAGTCGTGCGCTCGATGCGTGGTATCGCAAGGCGCGTCCAGCCGAGCAAGCGGCGCTGCGTTGGTCGCTGGATGACGTCATGAGCGGCGGCGCGGGATTGGACCCGAAAGCCTTTCCGGCGTCGCTGGAGGTTCCACCACAGAAGTACCGCCTCGAATACCGCTTCGTCCCTGGCGACGATGCGGATGGCGTCACCCTGCATCTGCCGCTCGCCATGTTGAACGCGTTGCCCGCGGCACGCTGCGAATGGCTGGTGCCGGGATTGCTGGCCGAAAAGGTGACCGAACTGATCCGTGGTCTGCCCAAAGCGCTGCGACGCAACTTCGTGCCCGCGCCGGATTTCGCGCGTGCCTTCGTGGAAGCCGAGACGCCGCGGGACGAGTCGCTGACCCGGGCGCTTGCCGTTTTCCTCAAGCGAGCCACGGGCGTGGATATTGCTGCCGCCGAATTCGACGCGGTGGAGCTGCCCGTGCACTTCCGCATGCGCTATCGACTGCACGACGAGAACGGCAAGACGTTGGCCACGGGCCGCGACTTGGCCGCGATACGCGCGCAGTGGGAAGGACAGGCGCGCGAAGCGTTCTCGCGCAAGACGGACATCGAGCTGACTCGCGAAGACATCGCCAGCTGGGATTTCGAGGCGATTCCCGCACAAGTACGTTCCACGGGTGGCCTGCTGGCGTTCCCTGCGCTGGTCGATCTGGGTGATGCGGTGGCGCTGCGCGTATTCGAGCGCAGCGACGAGGCGCGCGAGGCGCACGTGCTTGGCGTGGTCCGTTTGTTGCGCAACGCGCTCGCCAGCGACATGAAGCAGGCGCGTCGACGTTTGCCGGTTGGCAATCCGTTGGCGCTCAAATATGCCCCGCTGGGCGGCGTGGATGGTCTTCGCGAGGATCTCGTGGAAGGCGGCTTCCAGGATCTGCTTGAGCGCCATGCGCTGGACGTGCGTACCGCAGGGGCCTTTGAGGCATTGCATACGCAGGCCGCGCGCGAACTGTTCGGTGCGGCGGTAGAGCGGCTGAAACTCGCCGAGCCCATCATCGAGGCTCAGGCCGAGCTCAAGCCGTGGCTGCAGCCGCCGCTGATGGGGTTTGCACGCGCCAGTTACGACGATCTGCGCGAACAACTGGATGCGCTGCTTACGTCAGGATTCCTTCGTGAGCTGCCGACGTCGCGGCTCGCGCACTATCCGCGCTACCTGAAGGCCATGCGTCTGCGCGCCGAACGCTTGCAGCAGGACCCTGCCAAAGACCAGCAGCGCATGTTGCAGGTGCTGCCGTTCTGGCGGGATTACCTCAAGCATCGCGCGGCAGGAACCGGCGACCTGGACGAATTGCGCTGGCTGATCGAGGAATGGCGCGTGTCGTTGTTCGCGCAGGAACTGAAGACGCCGGAGCCGGTGTCGGCCAAGCGCCTGACTCGCGCGCTGGAAAACCTTGCCTGACACTCACGTGCTTTCTGCAGGAGCGCACGGTCGCGATCCTGCAGAAAGAGGCTTACGAATTACTTCACGCGGCGAACGGTAGCGTTGTCGTTGCAGCCGTCCACGGCCATCATCCAGTTACCCATCAGTGAGCGACGGATGGTCACCTTCGGGTTATCGGCGCTCAAGCAGGCGATCTTGGTGCCGTCGGCCTGTTGCCACACCTGGCCATTGTCGAGGGTGTACTGGCCATTGCCGTTAAAGCCGATGAAATGACCCTGCACATGGGCGGTGATCGGACCGGCCTTTTCGCTGGTGGGATAGAACACCGGCTTGCCGCTTTCGTCGACCATCTTGGTGACGGACTTGCCGTGGCCGCTAAGCCAGCCATCGAGGTTCTTGAGCTCGTCTGGCGAAAGCTTGTCCAGGCCGGCTGCCTTGAACTCATCCGGCGTCATGCGCTGCTGCAGCGGCACGTATTGGTCGGCGGCGAAGGACACCGCGGGAACGGCTAGGGCGACACTCATCAGCAACGGCAGCAGGCGGGCCAGACGCATGGGGTAATCCTCTCGGTACCTAGGGAATAGAACATCGCGGGCGCAGCATACACGGCATGAACCATGGGTTCATACGCGGGGCAGGCGAAGGCTGCGGGCAGGCCCTAGAATAGACCTATGGTTCAAGCCGCCCTCAACGCAAGCTCGGGTCTCGCCGAGTGGCGCGAACGCGCCGGCAGCGTGCCGCCCTTGTTGGGCGAGGCGCTGGATACGTGCGCGCTGTTGCCGATGAGCCAGGCCGAGTGCGTCGACGTGTTGGAACTGCTGGCCATGCTTGGCTGCGACAGCCAGACCCAGACGGCCGCCTTGTGGTTCGAGGTGTCGCGTATCGATCCCGCGCTCTGGGCACTGCGTGAGCCGCAATTACCACCGGAACTGCAGCGGCTCGTCGGCGGCCAGGTTGCGGCGGAGCGCGTATGGGCGTTGCATGCGCAGCATGGCGCCGACCACGGTGCGGAGGGTTTGCGCCGCCTGTTGCTGGCGATCATCCGCGACCTGCGTGTGGTATTCATCCTGCTGGCCCGGCAGTTGGCACGCATGCGTGCAGCCAGCACCCTGCCGGACGCCGAGCGACAGGCGCTTGCGCGGCTTACGCGGGACATTCACGCGCCGCTGGCCAACCGCCTGGGCATCTGGCAACTCAAATGGGAGCTGGAAGACCTCGGCTTCCGTTACTTGCAGCCGGAAACCTACAAGCGCATCGCGCGTCTGCTCGATGAGCGCCGCGTGGATCGCGAAGAGTTCATCCGCGAGTCGCTGTCCACCTTGCACAGCGCGCTGGAGGCGGCGGGTATCCGTGCGGATCTGGCCGGGCGTCCGAAGCACATCTATTCGATCTGGAAGAAGATGCAGCGCAAGGCGCTGGAGTTCTCCGATCTCTACGACATCCGCGCCGTGCGCGTGTTGGTCGATTCCATCGGCGACTGTTATGGCGCACTTGGCGTGGTGCACACGCTGTGGCCGCATCTGCCGGGCGAGTTCGATGACTACATCGCGCGGCCGAAGGGTAACGACTATCGCTCGCTGCACACGGCGGTAATCGGTCCGCGCGGCAAGACGCTGGAAGTGCAGATTCGCACGCACGAGATGCACCGCATCAACGAACTGGGCGTGGCTGCTCACTGGCGCTACAAGGAAGGCGGTGCGGGCGACAGCGAGTTCGAGGCGAAGATCGCCTGGATGCGCCGCTTGTTGGAGCCGCGTCCGGACAGCGAGGGCGATCTCGCTGCCGAACTGCAGACCGAACTGCTCGAAGATCGCGTCTACGTACTCACCCCGAAAGGCGAGGTGGTGGATTTGCCGCGCGGCTCCACCGTGCTGGATTTCGCTTACCACGTGCACACCGAAGTGGGTCACCGTTGCCGAGGCGCCAAGGTCAACGGGCGCATCGTGCCGTTGACCTTCCAGCCGGCGAGCGGCGATCGCATAGAGGTGCTTACCGCGAAGGCGGCCGAACCCAGCCGGGACTGGCTGTCCGCGCATCATGGCTACCTGCATACCTCGCGTGCGAAGGAAAAAGTACGCACGTGGTTCCGCCGCATCGCGCACGACGCCAACGTCGCCGCGGGTCGCGCGATCTTCGAAAAAGAGATCAAACGGCTGGCGCTGGCGGCGGCCGATATCGGCAAGCTACCCGCGCATTTCCACCTGAAGACGCACGACGAGTTGCTCGTCGCGTTGGCTCTCGGCGAAGTCGCGCCGGGCCAGATCGCCCGAGCACTGCAGGAAGCCACAGCGCCGGCACCCTTACCCTCTTCACTACCCGCAAGCGCAGCGCAGGCGCGGCAGGCGGTGCGCGACCAAAGCGCGCTCAGCATCGAAGGCATTGGCAACTTGCTCACCACGCTGGCGCGTTGCTGCCAGCCCTTGCCGGGTGACCCCGTGCGCGGTTTCGTCACGCGCGGTCGAGGTGTGTCGGTGCATCGCGCCGATTGCCCCAGTCTGGTGCGTCTCGCCCGGCGCGACCCGGACCGCGTGATCGAAGTGGAGTGGGGCAAGGCGGCTGCGCAGGCCTACGAGGTGGACATCGAGCTGCGTGGCTACGACCGCAAGGGCTTGCAGAAGGACGTGACCAGCCTGATCAGCAACATGGGCACGCACATCATTGCCTCGTCCAGCCGGGTATTCGCGCAGACGGGCGAGGTGGAAATGCGCTTTAGCCTGCGTGTGCGCGATTTCGAACAACTCTCGGGCTTGCTGAGCCGGCTGGTGGCGCTACCTAACGTGGTCGACGCGCGACGCGTCGGCGGTGCCTGAACGTTGAGCGTTATTGCCCGGGTGGCGGGCCGGCGCGATGTTAAGCTGCCGATGGTAGATCTCACTCTCGTGAACCCATGAACGGACGCAAAGACCACAACGACCGCGGGTCGGCCGGACGCACCGAGCCCACCCTTGGCAATCTCGATAACCTGGATGGCGAGAAGCCCCAGTCCAGGGAGGACGTGGGTCTGCCCAAATTCTCGCTCGATCCGGACATGGTGCGGCCCGCTCCGCCGCCGCCGTCGCAACGCCGGTCCAAGCGTCGCGGCTGGCTGGTGCCGGTCGCATTGCTTGTAGTTATTGGCGTAGGCACGTCGCTGTGGGTTGGTCAGGACAAGCTGCGCGGCCTGGTGCCCAACACCGAACTGGACGGCATTCTGGGTCGCGCCGAAACCGCCTTGCAGCAAGGGCACCTTGACGGCACTGACGGTGGCAGCGCACGCGAGCTGTTCGAGGCTGCACGCGCCCTGCAGCCGGACAACGACCGCGCTCGTGACGGTTTGCGTAACGTGGGGCAGGCAGAGATTGCCCGCGCCGACGCGGCTTTGCAGGCGCACAAGCTCGACGAGGCTGACCAAGCGCTCACTGCCGCACGCGAACTGCTGGGTGGCGGTAGTGATGTGGATCGCCTGACCCAGGCGGTCGCCGCGGCGCGCAATGGTGCTGTGCCGACCGATCACCTGATCGAACAGGCTGACCTGGCTTTCGATGCCGGTAAGCTCGATGGCGACGGTGGTGCCGGCGATCTTTATCGTCGCGTGTTGGCGGCCGATCCCAACAACGCCGTGGCCAAGCATGGCCTGGACAAGGTGGGCGATGCGCTTGCCGCACAAGTACACAAAGCACTCGACACGGGTGACCGTGCCACGGCCTCGTCGCTGGTCGATCGTCTGGCCGTGCTGCTACCGAACTATGCGGAACTCCCTGCCTTGCGTGCAGCGCTGGTGCAGGTGAGCCAGCAGGACAACGGTGCGCTCGCCGATGCGATCAAGCAGGGGCAGGATGCGTTGCGCGAAGGTCGTGTCACCGGCCAGGGCGATGACACGGCACAGGCGCGTTTCAAGGCAGCACTGGCGATTGATCCGGACAATGCCGATGCGAAGGCCGGCATGGGACAGGTGGCGCAAGCCTTGATCGTGCAGGCCAATGCGGCGCTGGACCATGGCGACAACGCGCATGCCCACGAACTGCTCGATCAGGCGATTGCGATCGCACCGCACTCGGCGGATCTGGCTGCCGCGCGTGCGCGACTGGGCGAGGGCCGTAAGTCCAATGCCACTCAGGTGGCCAACGACATCGCCAGTGATGTTCCGGCGGGGGACAACGGCGACGACCTGCAGCATCCGCCGCTCACGCCGCAACAAAGCGCCGAACTGGCACGCACCATCCAGCGTGCGGATGCCGCCGCTCGCCAAGGCAACCTGATGCTGCCGCCGGGCGACAGCGCTTACGACCTGTACCGGCAGGCGCTGGCGATGGACGGCAACAACCCAGTGGCACGCCAGGGGTTGGAGTCATTGCCCGGGCTGGCCATCAACCAATTCAACCAGTCGCTCGCCAGCGGCAATCTCTCGGCGGCCGGCAATCGCCTCGCTGACCTCGCGGATCTGTCACCGGGTAACACGAACCAGGGCGTGCTGCGCGATCGCTTGGCGGGTGCGTGGATGGATCAGGCTGAGCAGCAACTGCAGAACGGTGATCGCGCCAGCGCGACGCAATCGCTGGACAGTGCACGCAAGCTGGCGCCCGGCAATCCGCGTCTCGCGTCGTTGATGGCGCGACTGCAGTCGGGCGGTTAAGGGTGCAAGCATGACCGTGTTGGTTTTTGGGGCCAGCAGCCAGATTGGCCATTTCCTGCTGCCGCGGCTGCGTACGCGCGGCGAATCGGTGATGGCGCTCAGTCGCAAGGCCCGTCCGGGTCAAGCCGGCATCCATTGGTTGCAGGGGGAGCTTCCCGGGCAGGTACCTGCCGTAGGGCAACCCACCGCAGTGATCAGTTTTGGCCCGCTCAAGTCCTTCGCGGAATGGCTGGCGTCGGCAGGGTTGCCTGCTTCGACGCGCGTCATCGCCACCAGTTCGATGAGCGCTGAGTCCAAGCAGGCCTCGGATGTGCCGGCTGAGCGCGTGCTATCGCAGACATTGCGCGATGGCGAAGCCGCTATCGCCGCAGCCTGTGATCGGCAGGGCATGCCGTGGACCATCTTTCGGCCCACCATCATTTATGGCGCCGGCATCGATAAAAGCCTGACGCCTATCGCGCATCGCGCCAGCCGCTTGCACGTGTTCCCGCTGCCAGCGGGGCGCGGCATGCGCCAGCCGGTGCACGCGGACGATATTGCCGCTGCCGTGGTGGCCGCGCTGGATCATCCCGAGTCGGCAGGCCGCGTCCTGCCGCTGGGCGGTGGCGAGCGACTCACCGCAGGCGAGATGTTTGCGCGCGTGCGCCGCAGCTTGTCCACACCGACGCTGCCGGTGCCGATTCCGGCTGCGTTGTTGCGACTGGGTCGGGGCGTCGTCCCACGCCTGCGAGGGCCGCTGACCCGCCTGGAAGCCGACCTGATCGCCGATAACAGCGAGCTGCAACGGTTGCTAGGCGTCTCACCGCGTCCATTCAGGCCCGACGCCAGCTGCTGGATGCCCCAGCCGCCACTGTAGGCCTGATATTCCGACGGGCGCCTCCCCGGCGCCCGATCCGCGCCATAAACCCCGGCCTGCGTTCAGATGCCCGCCGGGAAGCAAGCCCTATGATCCCGGGGTCTTCCCGTTCAGGATTCTCCTTACTTGGACTTCATGACCCGCCTTCGCTCGATCTTCAGTGCCGTCTGGCCCTGGATCCGCATTCCGTTCTGGGTCTGCATGGGAGTGCTGTTCGGCTTCGTGCTGCCGTACTCGCTGGTGCTCAACAAGCGTGTGCAGGATCGTTTCAACGATCTGGTGTTTGCCGTGCCTACGCGCATCTACGCGCGACCGCTGCCGCTGGCGGCCGGTACGCCGATGACGCCAGGCACGCTGGAGCTGGAGCTGACCTTTGCCGGCTACGGCAACGATGGCCGCGCCGAAGTCGCCGGCACTTGGTCCAAGCAGGGCAGCACCTACACCATCTCCTCGCGTGGCTACGCCGGACCGGACGGCGGTGAACTGCCCAAGCGGATTCGTGTTGCGCTGGGCAAGGGGCAGGTGGCTAGCGTGAAAGACGCGGTCACCGGCAAGCCGATCGAGCTGGCTCACATCGATCCCGCGCGCATCGCCACGGTGTACGGCTCGCAGCAGGAAGAACGCCGCATCGTGCGCCTGGCCGACGTGCCGCCGCTGTTGCTGTCGGGTCTGCAGGCGGTGGAAGACCGCGACTTCAAGCATCACTTCGGCATCGACATCTCGGCCATCATCCGCGCTACGTTCGCCAACCTGCGCGCTGGCCATACGGTGCAGGGCGGCTCCACGCTCACCCAGCAGCTGGTGCGCAACTTGTTCCTTGATCGCGAGCAGCATTACTCGCGCAAGTTCAACGAAGCGCTGATGTCGATCCTCATCGAGATGCACTACGACAAGAGCCGCATCCTTGAGGCTTACGTCAACGAAGTATTCCTCGGCCAACAGGGCAGTCAGGCAGTGCACGGCTTTGCCGCGGCCTCGGAGTTCTACTTCGGTCGCCGCATGGAAGACCTCAAGCCGCAGGAAATGGCCTTACTGATCGGCCTGGTAAAGGGGCCGAGCTACTACGACCCGCGCCGCTATCCGGACCGCGCGTTGTCGCGACGCAACCTGGTGCTCGATCAGTTTGTGGATACCGGCCTGATCACGCCGGAACAGGCCACGGCCCTCAAGGCGACGCCGCTGGGCATCGTCACCAACGGCCAGCTGCCGCACAACCGCTTCCCGGCCTTCATGGAACTGGTGCGTGCGCAGATCACTGGCGATTTCGACGACGAAACCCTGTCCAAGGGCAATCTGAGCATCTTCACCACACTCGACCCGGCGGCGCAGTTGTATGCCGAGCAGGCCATCACGACGACCACCGGCGGCCTAGGCAAGCGCGGCGAAGCGGCACAAGCCGCGGCGGTGGTGACCGAAGCACAGACTGGCGCCGTGCTCGCCATCGTCGGCAGCAAGATTCCTGGTGACCAGGGCTTCAACCGTGCGCTGGATGCGCGGCGCCAGATCGGCTCGCTGGTAAAGCCGCTGGTGTACCTCGTTGCGTTGACCAACCCCGAGCGTTGGAACCTTGGCAGTCCGGTAGAGGATTCGCCGATCAGCATGCGCCAGCCCGATGGCAGCTACTGGACGCCCAAGAACGACGAGGGCGATGTACACGGCGCGGTGCCGATGGTCGATGCGCTGGTGCATTCGTGGAACCTCGCGACGATCAATCTCGGCATGAGCGTGGGCGTGTCGCGCATCAAGGCGTTCCTCGAATCGTTCGGCCTGACCGACGTGAATCCGAGTCCTTCGCTATTGATCGGCGCGGTGGATATGTCGCCGCTGCAGGCGACGCAGCTCTACCAGTACATCGCCGCCGATGGCCATGCCTTGCCGCTGCTGGCGGTGCGCGGCGTGGTGGATGCGAACGGGCAGACCGTCAAGCGCTACGAAGTAAAGACGGGTGCGGGCGAGTACCAGCCGGCAGTGCGTCTGGTGACGTGGGCTATGCAGCAGGTGGCGCGCTCGGGTACGGCGGCGTCGATCGGCAGTTCCGGGCTGTCCTACCTCAACGCGGCAGGCAAGACCGGCACCAGCAACGACATGCGTGACAGCTGGTTCGCGGGCTTCACCGGCGATCACCTTGCGGTGTTCTGGATGGGCCGCGACGACAACAAGCCGAGTGGTCTGTACGGTGCGACGGGCAGCCTTCGCGCATGGCAGGAGTTGTTCAAGAAGCTGCCGACACGTCCGCTCTCGGCGGCTCCGGGCGAGGGCCTGGAAATGGCCTGGATCAATACGTCTGACGGCAAGCGCTCGGAAGTGGGCTGCGAGGGAGCGCGTCAGGTGCCGGTCGTGGCCGGTACACTGTCTCAGGATGCCGAAGGCTGCTTCTGGCAGCACGTCGGCAATTTCTTCAGTGGCGGTGACGCGTCTCCCGCGCCGGCTTCTTCCGCCCCCATCCGGGATTGATCATGCTTCGTCGTAGCCTTCGCCTTTCCGCCGTTCCTGTGTCGTTCGCCGTGCTGTTGCTGGCGGCGTGCACCCAGCCCGCCGCACCGTCGCAGGCCACGCGCCCCACCGTGTCCGACGAGCAGATGCTGGCGGCGATTCATGCGGCCGGTGACAAAGAGAAGTCGGTGATCGACGTGAACCCGTTGCGCGATCCGGGCGTGGCGGCTTTGCAGGATGCCGCCGAAGGCGACCTGCGCGTGGGCAAATACAACGACGCAGCCGCCAAGCTAGATCAGGCGTTGAAGATCAGCCCCGATTCGCCGGACCTGCTGCAGGATCGCGCTGAGCTCGCGATCCGCCTGAAGGATTACGCGGGCGCTGAGAAGTTCGCGCACCGCTCGTGGGAGCTGGGGCCTAAGCTTGGGCCGTTGTGCGCTCGTAATTGGCAGACCATCGCCGAGTTGCGCCAGCGCGCCGGTGATGATGCCGCTGCGGCGACCGCGACCAAGGGCGTGGCGGAGTGCCATAAGGAAGGCATGCAGCGCTACTGAGCCCTGCATGGTCTGGCAGGAGCGCACATATGCGCTCCTGCACAGAAGAGGGCGGCCGGATCAGCGCCGCCGCTCCTCCATCAATCCCACCAGATTCCCGTCCGGATCGCGCAGGAAGGCCAGCCACAACGTGTGGTCGGACAGTTCCGCCGTCGCCTGCGGTTCGCGTTCGCCCACGGCACCGCGATCGAGCAGGGTGCGGAACTGGTGCTCGATGTCCCCGACCTTGAAGTACAGAACGGAATTGCCGCCCACGCTGCCGGCGCCCTGCGGCGTGGACAGCATCAGGCGTACGCCGCCGGCGTCGAGAAACGCCAGGTTTGTGGCAGGCCGGAACAGAAAGGGCAGTTCGAGGATGTCGCGGTAGAACGCAAGCGCAGCGTCGACGTCACTGACGGTGACGGCGATCTGGCCGATGCCGCTGACCTGTGAAGACATGGCAAGGCTCCACGATGGAGGTCTGCTGAGTCTATGACATTCGCGGTCGAGCCCGGCGTCGGCGATACTTTGCGGATGATCGATCACGAGGATGTCGCCGCGCTGCTGGGTACGGAAGGCCCGTTTGCCCGCGAGCTGCCTAATTTCGCCCCGCGCGCCGCCCAACAGGCGATGGCGCGCGCAGTGCAGCACGCCATCGCCGAGCGCGAGACGTTGATTGCGGAAGCCGGTACGGGTACCGGCAAGACCTTTGCGTATCTCGTGCCCGCGCTGCTGTCGGGCGAACGCGTGATCGTCTCCACGGGTACCAAGGCGCTGCAGGACCAGTTGTACTTCCGCGACCTGCCGCGCGTGCGTTCGGTGCTGGATACGCGCCTCAAGATGGCCCTGCTCAAGGGGCGCTCCAATTACCTGTGCCTTTACCGCCTGGACCAGACCGTGCGCGAGGGCGCCACGTTCGACCGCACACAGGCATCGCAGCTGGCGGCGGTACGCGCGTGGTCAGCGCGCACGCGCCGCGGTGACCGGATGGAGTTGGCGGAGGTCCCGGAGGAGTCGCCGCTGTGGCCGCGCGTCACCTCTACGCCGGAAAACTGCCTGGGTGTGGAATGTCCTTTCTACGACGATTGCCATGTGATCAAGGCGCGTCGCGAAGCGCAGGAAGCCGACCTTGTCGTGGTGAACCATCACCTGCTGTTCGCCGATCTCGCGCTCAAGCAAGAAGGTTTCGGCGAGATCCTGCCGGGCGCCAGTGCGTTCATCCTCGACGAGGCGCACCAGATTCCCGAGCTGGCCGGGCAGTTCTTCTCGCAAAGCATCAGCGCACGTCAGCTCACCGATCTGGCGCAGGACAGCCTGGCCGAATGCAACGGCGTCACCGGTGCGATCGGCCTGGTGCCGGAGCCTGTTGAAGCCATGCAGGACGCTGTGCGCAAGCTGCGTCTGGCGATGGACGCCTTGCCCGAACGTGGCCCGTTCCATCAGTTGGAAAGCAAGCGTGATATCGGCGATGCGTTGCATGAGCTTCGCGAAGTGCTGGCCGCGCTCACTGACGTGCTTGCTTCGCAGGCCGAACGGTCGCGCGGCTTCGCCAATGCGCATGAACGCGCTGCGTTGATCAGTGAGCGGCTCGACCGCATCGCTGAGCGCGGCAGCGAACGCGATGTGCGCTGGTATGAACTGTTTCCGCGTGGCTTTGCACTGCATGCGACGCCGCTGGATCTGGCAGCGCCCTTGCGAGCGATGCGCGCGCAGACACAGGCCGCGTGGATCTACACCTCGGCCACGCTGTCGGTGTCATCCAGCTTCGATCACTTCGCGCGCCAGTTGGGATTGGACGAACCGCAGACGCTGCAGGTCGAGAGTCCCTTCGACTACGAAAAGCAGGCGCTGTGCTATCTGCCTGCAGGATTGCCCGACCCGTCCGCACGTGACTACACCGATCGTGTCATCGAATCCGTGCTGCCGGTGTTGCATGCCTCGCACGGCCGCGCCTTCTTGCTGTTTACGTCGCATCGCGCCCTGCGCCGTGCCGCCGAGTTGCTGCAGGAACGCGTGCCCTGGCCGCTGTTCGTGCAGGGCAGTGCGCCGCGTCATCGGCTATTGGACGAGTTCCGCCACAGCGGCCACGGCGTGTTGCTCGGCGCGGCCAGCTTTTGGGAAGGGGTAGATGTGGCAGGCGAAGCGCTCAGCGTGGTGGTGATCGACAAACTGCCGTTCGCCTCGCCTGACGATCCCGTGCTGCAGGCGCGCCTGGAAGCGCTGGAACAGTCGGGCATCAATCCGTTTATGGGCTGGCAGGTGCCCAGCGCTGTCATTGCGCTGAAACAGGGCGCCGGACGCCTGATCCGTGATGTGCATGATCGCGGCGTGCTGGTGCTGTGCGATCCACGCCTTACCACCAAGGGCTACGGACGCCTGTTCCTCAAAAGCCTGCCTGCCATGCCGCGGACAAAGGAATTGGCTGAGGTGCAGGCGTTCTTCGACGACGAAGTATCCGCCACCGCGTAGGTGATACAGGCACTGGTTTTTGTCACTTGCCGGGACGACCATAGAACGTCCATACCGGAGGAGTGACGAACATGGCCAAGGTCATCGGTTTCGGAGGCATCTTCTTCAAGGCACGCGATCCCAGCGCACTCGCAGAATGGTATGCGCAGCATCTGGGATTGCCGGTCGAAGCGTGGGGCGGCGCTCGCTTCGATGATGAGCCGCGGCAGCCCGGCTACACCATGTGGTCGCCGTTCGCCGCCGACACCAAGTATTTCGCGCCCAGCACCCAGCCGTACATGATCAACTTTCGCGTGGATGACCTGGACGGCCTGCTCGCCCGGCTGCGGGACGCTGGCGTGACGGTGGACGATCGGGTGGAAGACAGCGAGTACGGCCGCTTCGGTTGGGCCATGGATCCGGAAGGCACTCGCATCGAACTTTGGCAGCCACCGTCCTGACGCTTACCCGTCCGGTCGCGCAGCAAGCTCGCGCAACACCTGCGCCGTGTTTTCGTTGGCTGGCACAAAGGCTTCCAGCGCAAGTTCGGCGAGCGTGACATCCATCGGCGTGCCGAACACCGTGGTCGTGCTCAACATCGATAGCACCGTGTCGCCCATGGCCAGTTCCATGGGAACGGCGATATCACCGCGGATGATGTCGTGGGGTGCCGTATCGCCGCCGGGATAACCCTGCAGTTCGTGCAACAGGGAAACCAGTCCGGGATCGTTCGTGGCATCGATCTGATGGCGCAGTCGATCCAACAGATGTGCGCGCCAGATCGGCAGATTACGGATGAAGGGCGCCAATCCGTCGGGATGCAAGCTCACGCGCAGCACGTTGATGGGTGGCTTCAGCCATTGCGGCACGAGTCCCATGAGCAGACGTTGCGTGGCTTGATTGCTTTCGATCAGGTTCCAGTGCCGGTCGACGGCCAGGGCGGGATAGGGTTCCAGTCCCTTGAGTAGCAGACGGATCGAGCCCAACACCGTGGCGAACTCAGGATCGGCGATGCCGCGTTCGAGATAGGCCGGCGCAAAGCCGGCGGCTACCAGCAACTGGTTGCGCTCGCGCAGTGGAATGTCCAGGTATTCGCACAGGCGCATGATCATGTCCCGACTGGGTTGCGAGCGGCCTGATTCCATAAAACTCAGATGCCGCGTGGAGACTTCCGCGCCGCTAGCGAGATCAAGCTGGCTCAGGCGACGATGGCGTCGCCATTCGCGCAGCAGATCACCTACGGGACGTTGCTTGGCGGCCACGGCATGCATGCGTTTGTCCTTATGGATTAGCTTGATTCATCGTCGACCTGCCGCATCGATGATTTCATGATGCGGCGGTCTCGCCGTGCGGCAAAAGTCATGCACTGGCATGGGTGCCAATGAATGCCTGCATGTCTTCGAGCAGGCGGCGCTTGTGGGTATGGAACATGCCGTGCGGCGCGTCGGCGTATTCCAGCATCGTGCATCCCTTGACCCGGCTGGCAATCGCGCGGCCGCCGGTGACAGGCTCGCTAGCGTCACGTAGCCCGTGGATGACCAGCATGGGCACGTCGATGCCGGACAGTTCATCACGCATGTCGGTGCTTACGCGTAGGCGGAAACATCCGGTGGCGGCGTGCAGCGATGTGTTCAACATCATGTCCACGGTGCGTCGGATCATGCCTTCCGAGGTGCCGGTTTCGGCAGGCAGATAGAAGTCGTCTGCGCCCTCTGCGAGCCATTGGGCGTAGTCCTCGCGGATGGCGGCAAGTGCGGGCTCGAAGAAGGAGAGAGGTAGCTGCTTACCGTCAGCGTCGAGATAGCACGGCGCCGTTGGCGAGAGCAGGATGACGCGCGCGATCCGCTCACTGCCATGCCGCGACAGCAGGCGGATGCATTCGGCCGTCCCCATGGAGTGAGCGACCAGGGTCAGCTCGCGCAAATCGAGACATTCGATCAGTGCAGCCAGATCGTCGGTGAGACGGTCATAGTCGTAACCATTGCCGGGTCGGTCGGAGCGCCCGTGGCCGCGGCGATCCATGGCAATGGTGCGCATGCCCAGTGCATTGAAGTGCAGCATGTGTGGCGCCCACATCTGTGAATCCAGCGCCCACGAATGGACGAACAGCACGGGTTTGCCATGACCCCAATCCTCGTAGGCCAGGGTGACGCCATCGTTGGTGGTGAAAGTAGGCATGTCGATATCTCCGGAGGGCGCGAGCGGCATTGACCGCCCGCGCAAATGGGTTAGATGGTCTGGGGAACCTTGTCGAGGAAGCCGAACACCTGGCGGATGCGGCCGTCTTCCAGCGAGGCCACGTCGAAGCCGATCACCAGGGGCTCGACCGCGCCGGGCGAGGCGAGATGCCATTGGAAGCGCACCGTGTCGTGGTGGGCATCGACCGTTCCCGCCAAGGCGAAGCGGTGGCCCGGGAACATGTTCTGCACGGCAGCGACGGTGGCGTCGATCGCTTCCCAGCCTTTGGCGTCCACCATCGGGTCGGTGTAGCGCGCGTGTTCGGCATAGGTGTCTTCGATCAAGCTGCGGCGGCGCAGGGCGTCGGTTTCGTTCCAGCTGGCGATGTAGCGTTCGGCGAGGGTGTGGGCGTTCGTGGTCATGGTGGCTTGCTCCGTTCGTTGGTGTGGGCTCAGCTTGCGGCCCGCCCTGCACGGAAGCGATTACCTGCCGGGTAATGACTTGCGCCCGGCTTTTGCCACAACTCGTTGCTGGATTGGCCGCGCACGGCCGGCGGGTTCGCACGCGCAGCGGTTGTCATGCAGGCTCCGATACAAGGGAATCTGTCATGGGTCATTGGATGAAGGGATGGACCGCCAAGGTGCTTGGCGTGGGTCTGCTGGCGCTACTGATGTTGATTCCGCTATGGCGAGTGCAGTCGCTGGTGGAAGAGCGGCAAGGCATGCGACAGGCCGCCATCGACCAAATTGCGCAGGGTTGGGGCGGTGAGCAGGTGCTGGGTGGCTTGGTGCTTGCCGTGCCATCGCATCAGATGACGACGCTTCCTTCCGGCGAAGCGCGCGACATGACGGATACGACGTACGTGCTGCCGGACGCGCTGAGCGTGGATGCCGGCATGGCGGTGGACAAGCGACGCTACGGTATTTACGACGCGCCAGTGTTTGCCTCGACCGTGCAACTGGATGGTCGCTTTACCGCCGAAGACATCGCGCAGGCGCGCCAGATGGACGGCTCCCGCTGGGAGGATGGCAAGGCCGAGCTGCGCCTTGCGGTAGGTGATCTGCGCGGCTTGCAGGAAGTGAGCGAGCTGCGGATCAATGGCAAGACGCAGCGCTTCCAATCATCCGCCGCAACGTTTGGCGGTTCCTCGTCCATGGTGATCGTGCCGATCGATCTGACGGCCGTGGGCGACCAGCCGGTGGAGTTTTCGGTGAAGCTGCGTCTTGCTGGCACGCAGTCGCTGCAATGGCTTCCGCTGGCGCGCACCACGGATGTGAAGCTGCATGCACCCTGGCCGGACCCGAGCTTTATCGGCGCTGCGCTGCCGGTGGAGCGAACCGTCAAGGCCGATGGTTTCTCCGCACGCTGGCATATGCTCGATCTCAACCGTAAATTTGGCCAGACGTGGCACGCGAGTGATGCGCGCGTCGACACGGCCGTGCACGATGCGGCGTTTGGCGTGGCGCTGTTCCAGCCCGTCGACGTGTATCAACGCAACGTGCGCGCAGGGAAGTACGGCCTGTTGTTCATCACCATGACGTTCGTGGCGTTCTTCCTGTTCGAAGTGCTCAAGCGCCTGCGCGTGCACCCCGTGCAATACCTGCTGGTGGGCGCGGCGCTCGCCTCGTTCTACGTGCTGTTGCTGGCACTGTCCGAACAGATCGGCTTCGGACCTGCTTACGCCGTGGCGGCGGCCTCGGTTGTACTCATCATTGGCGGCTATGCCGGGGCCGTGCTGGGCGCGCGCCGGGCCGGCATGTGGCTGGGTGTGGCGTTGGCGCTGGTCTACGCCATGCTCTACGTAGTGCTGGCCGCCGAGCAGTACGCCTTGCTCATCGGCGCCATCGTGCTGGTGCTCACCGTGGCCTTGCTGATGTATCTGACCCGCCGCATCGACTGGTATGCCAGCATGCCGGCGGCGGCCGGGCCGGCTATCATGGAGCAGCCATGAAATTGCTCGCCATCGAAACCTCTACCGAAGCCTGCTCCGTCGCGTTGATCCACGGCGACGAAGTGATCGCGCGCAGCGAGATCGCTCCACGCCGACATGCCGAACTGGTGTTGCCGATGGCCGACGCGCTACTGGCGGAGGCCGGGCTGGGGCGCCACGCGCTCGACGTGATCGCCGTGGGCCGCGGCCCCGGCGCCTTCACCGGCGTGCGCCTGGGCATTTCGCTGGCGCAGGGCATGGCGCTGGCGCTGGACGTGCCCGTAGTGACAGTGTCGTCGCTGGCAGCCTTGGCGCTGGAAGCACCGGAAGACGATGCTGACATTCTGGCTGTCATCGATGCCCGTATGGGCGAGATCTATGCCGCCAGTTACCGTCGTGACGATAACGGCGGACTCGTCGTGCTCGACGAGGAACGCGTTTGCACCCCGGGCGCACTGAGCCTTTCGCCGTCCGCTGCGTGGCACGTGGTGGGTACTGGCTGGACGACCTACGAAGACGTTCTGCGTCCGCGCCTCACTGGGGCGCTGCGTTCCGCCGAGGGTGCGCGTTACCCGCAGGCACGCCATGTTGCTGAGCTCGCCGCGCGCGAATTTTCGGCTGGCCACGCGCATGCACCGGAGCACGCCCTGCCGGTCTATCTGCGCGATAAGGTCGCCCTGACGCTGGTGGAGCAGGGCAAGGCCTGACCCCGGCTATCGGTTCAGGCGCTGCGCGCAGCGCGGGTGGCTGCGTGCTTCAGGTCCGCGTCTAGCTTGCGGGCCTCGCACTGGATGCTCTGCGCGTTCTTGATCGCGGGCAGCAACCCGGGAAAGCGCTGTTCGACCTCTGCGCAGCGCGTGGTGTTGAGCATTTCCACGCCACGGCGTTCACTGCGAATCAGACCGGCTTCGCGCAGCGCGCGGAAGTGCTGCGACAGGGTGGACTTGGGAATGCAGCGATCCTCCATCTTGAGGAAGGCCGAGCAAGTGTTGGCGCTGTCCGCACAGGACAACTGCCAGTAGATGGCCGCGCGCACGGGATCAGACAGCGCATGCAAGATGCCTTCTACGGTCACGTCGTCGAGGGAGGGGTGGGTCAGGGGCCTCATGTGCTCATTTTAGCAGCACTTGAAAACTAGTTCATAAGTTCGTATGTTGCGAACTATGGGAGTAGGAACTCCCAAACCCTCTTTCCTCCCAACTGAACAGGTTCCCGTCATGAGCAAGCTCAAAGGTAAAGTGGCTGTTGTTACTGGCGCATCCAAGGGCATCGGCGCGGCCATCGCTAAGGCCCTGGCCGCCGAAGGCGCCTCCGTCGTGGTGAACTACGCCTCCAGCAAGGCCGGGGCAGACGCCGTGGTGGCCGAGATCACCAAGGCCGGCGGCAAGGCCGTCGCCGTAGGCGGCGACGTTTCCAAGGCGGCGGACGCCAAGGCGCTTGCCGATGCGGCGGTGTCCAGCTTCGGCCGCCTCGACATCCTGGTGAACAACTCCGGCGTCTACGAGTTCGGCGCGCTTGACGCCATCACCGAGGAACACTTCCACAAGCAGTTCAACGTCAATGTGCTCGGCTTGTTGCTGACCACGCAGGCGGCAGCCCGTCACATGAACGACGGCGGCAGCGTGATCAATATCGGCTCGCTGGTCACGCGCATCGTGCCCGCGGAAAGCGCGGTATACACGGGCACCAAGGGCGCGGTGGACGCCATCACCGGCGTGCTGGCCCGCGAATTGGGTCCGCGCCAGATCCGCGTCAACGCGGTGAACCCGGGCATGGTTGAAACCGAGGGCACGCACGCAGCCGGTTTCATCGGTTCGGACTTCCATCAGGGCGCTATCGCACAGACGCCGCTGGGCCGCATTGGTCAGCCGGACGACATCGCTTCCATCGTTACTTTCCTGGCTTCCAGCGATTCTTATTGGCTGACCGGCGAACAGCTCTACGCCGGCGGCGGCATGCGCTGATCCGACAAAGCTGGACCTTGTTGCGCACCCCGGTGTGGGCCGGGGTGCGCCTTTTTGCATGCGCAGGATTGACGATACTGCGACGATGATCGGCCTTCCTTTTCATGTGGCGAGGGGCCCATGTCCAGTCAGCCCGATAACGGCATCATCCAGTTCCGCTCGGCCTTCGATGTGACCACAACCATCGACAATATCCGGCAAGCGCTCGAATCGCACGGCATCACCGTGTTTGCGCACATCGATTTCAGTGGTGATGCAGCTCGCGCTGGGCTAACTATGCAGGGCGAACAAATGTTGATCTTCGGCAACCCCAAAGCCGGTACTCCGTTGATGCAACAGGTTCCGCTCGCCGGCTTGGATCTGCCGCTCAAAGTCCTGGTGTGGAGCGACGGTCAGGGCGCGACATGCGTTGCCTGCAATGCGCCGGAGTACATCATTGCCCGGCACGGTTTGCCTGAAGCGATGACTGCCAATCTGGCAGGACCGCTGCCGCTCCTGAAGCAGGCGGTGGCAGGCTGAGCCGCTTGGTCAATCCAGGCGTTCGACAAAGCGGACGTTAGCGATCCAGTTCGCCTGTCGCCTTGCGAGTTTCGAGCCCACATCCTCTTCACTGAAGCTCGCCGACCGATGATGCAACAGGGCGGGATCCACATTGCCTAGCGTGTTGACGTTGACCACGGCATAGAGGCGATCGTCGACCGTGCAGGTCACCAGCGGAACCACGCCACATTGGCGGCAGATGTGGAAATTCGCGGTGCTTGTGCCAAATGCGTAGTGGTTCACCGCCGCCGGGTCGCGCACGCTGATGCGCAGGAGCCCATCAGGTACGGACGTCCATACCGCACCATGCTTCGTGCAAAAGGAACAATCGCAAGCACGCGCCGGGATCTCTGTGGGATCGGGTTCCCAGTCGAGCGTATAGGCGATGTTTCCGCAGTGGCATTGTCCGTGGAACTGCATATCGGCATCCGTCGTCGATGGTGCTGGCGACAGCAAGCGTAATCGATCAGGCGCCTTACAGCTGTCCGATCACCAACTGCACCAGCAGGCTGCTCACCGACACCGCGGCCCACACGCCCAGGCCCAACAGGATCGGACGTGCACCGGTCGACGCCATCTTGCGCAGGTTGGCGGAAAGGCCAATGGCCGTCAGCGCCACGATGATCAGGAACTCTGCGGCCATATGGAGCATCGGCTGGATAGCGACAGGAATAAGGCCCGCGGTGCGCGCGCCGGAAGCCACCAAGAACCACAAGATAAACCAGGGGAAGATGCGGGCCAGGCTGAAATCGCTGGCGCCCTGCTTCTTCTGCTTCCACGCGGTGGCGAAGGCGAGGATCAGGCAGATCGGGATGATCAGCGTGGCGCGGGTGAGCTTGACGATGGTGGCGTAGTCGCCCGCCTGCTTGCTGAAGCTGTAACCCGCGGCCACTACCGACGAGGTGTCGTTGATGGCCGTACCGGCCCATAGGCCAAAGCCAAGGTCCGACAGGTGCAGCACATGGCCGAGCAGGGGGAACAGCAGCACAGCGACGAGGTTGAACAGGAAAATGGTAGAGATCGCGAACGCCGTGTCGTGTTCGTCCGGCTTGATGATGGGCGTCACCGCCGCAATCGCCGAACCGCCGCAGATCGCCGTGCCCACGCCGATCAGGATCTTCAGCTTGTCGTCCACCTTGAGCATGCGGCCAAGCAGCCATGCGGTGAGGAAGGCCACCGTCATGGTCACCAACGTGACCGACAGCGACTCGAGGCCGGTCTTGGCCACCTGGTCCAGGCTCAGGCCAAAGCCCAGCGCGATGATCGACCACTGCAATACCTGCTTGCCGGCGAACTGGATGCCAGGCGTGAACGTGCCGCCGGGCGCGGCCGTGTTGCGTACCAGGATACCCAGCACGATGCCGAATACCGGACCACCGATCAGTGGCGCGACCTTACCCAGCCCCAGCGCCACGAGCGCAATGACTACGGAAAGCAGCAGGCCGGGGACGCGCTGGGAAAGGGTGGGGGCGGCGGGGCTGGCGACGGCGGTGGCGTTCATGGCGTTCTCCTGCAATGCCGCCATTGTCCGTTTCGTCGATCATCAAGAAAATTTTGAATTATTGATGATTGTTATAAGATAAATTGATGATCAACATCAGCCCGCGCCAGTTGGAGGTGTTCGTGCAGATCGCACGCCTCGGCAGCGTGCGCGCGGCGGCCGAAGCCCTGCACCTCACCCAGCCCGCCGCCAGCATGGCGCTGGCGGAGATGGAGCGGCAGTTGGATGCTGCCGTCTTCGCCCGCGAGCGCGGGCGCCTGCGCCTCAACACGCGTGGCCGGGAATTGCTGCCGCTCGCGCAGGAGTTGCTGGAGCGCTATGCCGAGTTTGGCCGCGTGGGCAGTGGCGGCGTTGATGAACTGGGTGGCGAGCTGCGGATTGGGGCGAGCAATACCGTGGGCAACTATCGCGTGGGCGAACTGTTGGGCGAGTTCGTGCGCGCGCATCCGCACGTGTCGGTGCGTCTTCGCGTGTCCAACACGGCGGAGATCGTGGCGGCCATGCTCGATCACGTACTGGAGCTGGGCTGCGTTGAAGGGCCGGTTGCGCACCCTTCACTGGAAGTGCGTTCCTGGCGCGATGACGCCCTGGTGGTGTGCACCTCGCCTGATCATCCGCTCGCGCGTAAACGGCGACTGGAACCCAAGGACTTTGCCGGCGCGCGTTGGGTGTTGCGCGAGCCGGGGTCAGCCACGCGCAGCCTGAGCGAGCGAGCGCTGTCGTCTTTACCCGCCGGGGATACCGTGCTGGAACTGGATCAGGCCGAGGCGATCAAGCAGGCGGTGATTGCCGGTCTAGGTATTGCCTGCCTGCCTGAGGTGGCCGTAATCGATGCCGTCGCCGCCGGACGATTGAAAGTGCTGCATACGCCGTTCCTCGACCTGCATCGCAAGCTGTCGCTGCTATTGCATCGGCAGCGCTATCGCGGGGCGTTGATCGAGGCATTCCTCACCAGCGCGGGTTGACCGATCCCGCGGCGAAAAAATCAGCCGAGGATCTCGGCCAATAGCGCCTCGGCTTCTTCGTGCGTACGCGAGCGGAGGATGCGCGGCGCCTGCGAACGAAGCAAGCCATGGTCGAGATCGATAAGGCGGTCGCGAACGTGCAGCAGCTGGCTGGGGTGCATGCTGAACTCGCACAGGCCCAAGGCCAGCAGCAAGGCAGTGAAGTTGGTGTCGCCGCCAATTTCGCCGCACAGGCTTACCGGCTTCTTCGCCCGGCGTCCTTCCGTGATCACGTAGGCGAGCAGGCGCAACAACGCCGGCTGCAGCGGGTTGTAGATGTTGTCCAGTGCATCGTTGCCACGGTCGGCGGCCAGCACGTACTGCGCAAGGTCGTTCGTGCCGATGGCAAGGAAGTCGGCGTGCTCGAGCAGCGCGCGCACGTTGATAGCGGCGGCCGGTACTTCGATCATTGCGCCGAGCTGCAATTTTTCCGGCAGGTCGATGTTCTCGCGCTTCAGGTCCTGACGGGCCAGCTTGAACAGCGTACGCACGGCGATCAGTTCGTCTGGTTGCGTCACCATCGGCACCAACACGCGCACCGGGCCGTAACAGGCGGCTCGCAGGATCGCGCGGATTTGCGTGGTGAACACGGCGGGGTAGCGTAGCGACAGGCGTACGCCACGCACGCCCAGCGCGGGGTTGTCTTCGCCGCGTATCACCAAGCCCGCGGCATCGGCCTTGTCGGCGCCGAGGTCGAGCGTGCGGATGGTGACGGGCAGGCCGCCCATGCCGAGCACCAGATCGCGATAGGCGATGAACTGCTCGTCTTCGGTGGGCAGTCCCTTTTGGCGCAGGAACAGGAACTCGGTGCGGTACAGGCCGACACCGTCCGCGCCGCGCGCACGCGCCATGGCGATATCGGGCGGCATTTCCGCGTTGGCATACAGGCGGATGTCGACGCCGTCGCGCGTGCGCGTGGGTGCGTTGGCCAGGGTCGCGAGGCGGCGGCCTTCCAGCGCGGCTTCACGCTGCCACGCGCGATAGCGGGCGAGATCCTGCGCGGTGGGATGCACCACGGCTTCGCCGCGTTCCGCATCGAGCAGGATCAAGTCATCGTCGTGGATGGTCGACAGCGCATCGCGCGCACCGACCAGCATCGGCAGGTCGAGGCTGCGCGCAAGAATGGCGCTGTGCGAATACGGGCTACCGGAACTGGCGACCACGCCGAGCAGGCCACTGCCGGCAAGGTGGGCCATGTCGGCGGGGGCGATGGTGTCGGCGATGAGGATCTCGCCCACGCGCGCCGCCAGCTTGCGCTCTTCGCGGCTGGTCTGGCGTTGCAGAGCGGAGATGACGCGGCTGATGACCTGGTCGACGTCTTCCTTGCGCGAGCGCAGGTAAGGATCGTCCATCGCTTCGAACACGGCCGCGAGGCGATCGCGCTGCTTCTTCAGTGCGGCGCCCGGACGGTAGTGGCCGATGCGCACCAGATCGTCCAGTCCGCGCAGCAGTTCCGGGTCGTCGAGCAGCAGGCTATGCGCGTCGATGAACTCGTTCACTTCGCGAGCGAGTGCACCGTGCAGCTTGCCGCGAAGTTCGCGCAATTCTTGGCGAGCTGTATCAAGCGCGCGATGAAGGCGCTCCAACTCGACGTCTACTTCGTCTTCGGCGAGCGGGCGGGTATCGACCAGATAACGGCTAGGCTGCACCAAGCGGGCACGGCCGAGGGCCATGCCTTTTGCTGCGGGGGTGCCTGTCAGTATCTGTCTCATATCGGCCTTCCGTGGTGGAACGGCCGAGCTGGCCGCGCGTGACGCCGGCATCCCGCCAACGCGTGGATTCCTGATAAGAAAAGATGGCACGACGTAGCCAACCGGGCCGTGAATACGGCCTCAGGGTGACGCATGCATGTCATCTTTTCTCTGCCCACTCAGGCTCCTTCGTCGAACTTGCGATCGAACAGGGCGGCGACGGCATCGACGGCGGACTGCTCGTCCGGCCCTTCGGCGCGAACCGTCAGTGGCGTGCCGATACCGGCTGCCAACATCATGACGCCCATGATGCTCTGCGCGTTGACTTCGCGGCCCTTGCTCACCAGCCACACGGTGGATTTGAAACCCTGCACCAGCTGCACGAGCTTGGCCGAAGCCCGGGCATGCAGCCCCAGTTTGTTGGAGACGACAATTTCTTTTTCAAGCATGGTCGATGAAGATCCCTCCGCGGCCCCCGCTGGCGGCAATCTCCGCCAACTCATCCAACGGTTTTTCTGCGTAATTGAGTACGCGCAACAGCATCGGGAGGTTGAGTCCCGATACGCAGCGCAACCGCACCCCGAGTGAGCTCAGCGACAGCCCGATGTTGCAGGGCGTAGCGCCGTACAAATCGGCGAGCACCAGCACGCCGCTGCCCTCGTCGAGCTCCCGCGCGTGTTTGGCCGTGAGCGTACGCATCACGTCCGGATCCGCCTGCGGCGGAACTTCGACAGCTTCCACCCGCAGGGGCAGCTTGGGTAGCACGTGGTGAGCGGCAGAGATCAGCGCCTGGCCGACCGCCTCGTGCGTCATCAACAGCACGCCGACGCTCATGACGGCGTGCCGGTCCGATGAAGTGCTTTGGACAGCATGGCTATCACTCGAGTTCACGATGGAAGGTAAGCACGCCGCTACGCAGCGTGCGGTAATGGGCGGCCAGTTTTTCAACGAGGTACACCGAACGGTGTCGGCCGCCGGTGCAACCGATGGCGATGGTGACGTAGCTGCGGTCATCGGCTTCGAAACGTGGCAACCACGTATCCAGCCAGCGCGCTGTGTCGGCGAAGTATTCGGCGACCATCGGTTGCGTATCCAGGTAGTCGCGCACGGCTGCGTCCTTGCCCGAGAGCGGGCGCAGCCTGGGATCCCAATGGGGGTTTGGCAGGCAGCGCGCGTCGAACACGAAGTCCGCGTCCAGGGGCAGGCCTCGGCGGAAGGCGAACGACTGGAACATCAGCGTCAGCCCTTCGGTAGCTTCGGCATAACCCGTCGCAATGAGTCGACGCAGCTGATGCACGTTCAGATCGCTGGAGTCGATGACCTTGTCGGCAATGGCCGATAGCGGGCGCAACAAGCGCCGTTCTTCGGCGATCGCGTCGGCGAGTGACAGGCCGCGGAAGGAGAGTGGGTGGCGACGTCGCGTTTCCGAATAACGCTTGATCAGCACGTCGTCGCGGCAATCCAGGAAAATCAGATGCGTGTGCACGCCGACAGCGGCCAGCTCCGACAGCATGGCGGGCATACGCTGCAGGTCTTCACCCGGGTTGCGTACGTCCACACCAACCGCGACGTTGCGGCGCTTGCCTTCCACATTGAGGCTCACCGCCGCCACGAGTTGTGGCAGCAGGACGGTGGGCAGGTTGTCGACGCAGTAGAAGTCCAGATCTTCCAGCGCGCGCAGCGCCACGGTCTTGCCGCCACCGGACATGCCGGTGAGTACGATCAGGTGGATGGCGTCAGGGTGCCGGATAGTCGTCTCTGTCATGGGTCACCAGGGAGGCAGTCGACGCATCTGGTGCGCCTGGCGGTCGATGAAGGTCTGGGCGGGGTCGATGCCCTTGCTCTTGAGCACGTGGTTGCGCACGGCCGCCTCGACCAGCACGGCAAGGTTACGACCAGGGGCTACGGGAATGGTGATCATGGGCACCGGCACCTCGAAGATCTCGCGGTGGCCGATGTCGCCGGTAAGGCGTGTGAGTCCATCGGTGTCTTCCCCATCGCGCAGAGGTTTGAGATGCACGACGAGGCGAAGGTATTTGGAAGGCTTGACCGCGGTGTGACCGAACATCTCGCGCACGTTCAATACGCCAAGACCACGAACTTCCAACAGGTCCTGCAACAGTTCGGGGCAGGTGCCGTCGATCACGTCCGGTGCGATCAGGGTGAATTCGGTGGCATCGTCGGCCACCAGGCGGTGGCCACGGCTGATCAGGTCCAACGCAAGTTCGCTTTTGCCTGATCCTGATTCGCCGGTGATCAGCACGCCGATGGAAAACACCTCGAGGAACACGCCGTGCAGAGTGATCTTGGGCGCGAGAATGCGTGCCAGGTGGTACTGCATCCAGGTCAGCAGCTCGTGGCCGCGCTTGGAGCTGATCCACAAAGGCGTGTTGGTTTCTTCCGCCACCTCGCGCAGGTCGGTGGGGATGGGCTGATCCTTGGTGACGATCATCGCCACGGGCTGATAGGCGGCGATCTTGTTGATCGCCTCCCAGCGTTGGCGCGAATCCAGGCTGTCGAGGAAATTCAGTTCCTCGGTGCCGATGATCTGAATCTTGTTGGGATAGATGACGTTGAGATAGCCAATCAACGACGGGCGGCGCGTGGTGGTCGCAGCCTGCTCCAGCACGCGCGACTCGCCGCGCATGCCGGAAACCCAGCGCAAAGCCATGCGCTCGTGAACACTGTCGTAGAGTTGTCGGGCGGTCAGCCGGTCCAAGCCATGTCCTTTCTGCAGCCAAAAGAAGGGGGCTGCACGGACATTGTGCCAGTTCGCGCCGTCGGGCGCCTTGGATCGGGGGATTCGGAGGGGGAGAGGGCCCGCCCGGAGCACGGGCGGGCCGGGGCGGTCAGCCGTACAGGCGCTCGTCGCGGACGGCGCGCTGATGCTTATCGCTGATCTTCTCGCGGTGCTTGCGCAGCTGTGTCACCAGCTTGTCGAAGAGGACATCAATGGAGACGTACATGTCGTTCTCAAGCGCTTCGGCGTGCAGGGTGCTGCCCGTGACGCAGAGCGTGCCTTCAGCTCGCTGCTGCAGTTTGTTCACGGAAAGAACGATGCTCAGGCTGAGAATTCGTTCGTCGAGGCGGGTAAGGCGGTCGAGCCGGCTGTTCACGTGATCCCGAAGGGCCGGGGTGACTTCAATCTGCTGACCGCTGAGCTGAACTTGCATGTTGCGCCTCCTTCAGTACTGCCGCAGGTGCGGCTGGGGTCGATGCACCGGTCGCTTATGTCGTGGCCGACACACCTTTTGAAAGCCCTAGTTTTCCGATGGGATTTCCGGCCTCCTCACCAAGTCGGGAAAGTCACTATGCACCTCTGAAGCTTTCTTCGCGTTAGAAAGACCTTCACGGCCCTGACATGACAGGTTCCCTTCGGATCGTCTTACCTCTGATTATGGGGACGCCTTTTTTGCCGCCAAGTTCCCGAGGCGCTTTGCCACAGTGGACGGGCAGGCCCGTTCAGCCAGCGCGCTGGCGCTCGCTGGAGCTGGGAATGCGCATGGCTTCGCGGTATTTGGCGACAGTGCGTCGGGCAACCTGAATGCCCTTGCGGTGCAGTTCCTCCGCGATAGCCTGGTCGGACAGCGGCTTGCGCGGGTCCTCGGCATCGACCAGCTTGCGCAGCATGGCCTGGATGGCGGTGGCCGACGCACTGCCACCGTCTTCGGTGGACACGCCGCTGGAAAAGAAGTGCTTGAGTTCGAACGTGCCCCGCGGCGTATGGATGTACTTGCGGGTAGTTACACGTGAAATCGTTGATTCGTGCATGCCCACTTCCTCGGCGACTTCGCGCAGCACCAGCGGGTGCATGGCTTCAGGGCCGTAGTCGAGGAAGGCGCTTTGGCGACGCACGATGGCTTCGGCCACCTTGAGCAGCGTTTCGGCGCGTGATTCCAGGCTCTTGATAAGCCAGCGTGCCTCCTGCAGCTGCCCGCGCATCCAACTTGCGTCGGTACCGCGGGCCTGCGCGATCAGGCCGCAGTAATGCTGGTTAAGACCCAGGCGGGGCTGGCAATCGGGGTTGAGACTGACACGCCAGCGACCGACATCCTTGCGCGCGTAAACGTCGGGGGCGACGTACTCCACGGGCGTGACGTCGAGCGCAGCGCCGGGACGCGGGTCGAGGCTGCGGATCAGCACGGCGGCGGCGGCGGTGTCGTCCTCGTTCGCGCGTAGCTTGCGGGCAAGGCGCGCGATGTCGTTGCGGGCGAGCAGTTCGAGTTCGGCATCCACGATGCGCAAGGCGAGCTCGCGCTGAGGCGTGTCGGGGGCGAACTGCTGAAGTTGCACGGTAAGGCAATCACGCAGATCCACGCTTGCGACACCCGTGGGGTCGAAACGCTGCAGCATGTGCCGCACGTATTCCACTTCCGCCTGCGTCGCTCTAAGGTCGGCCGGCAGGGCCGCGGTGAGCGACTCCATGCTCTCGGTGAGATAGCCGTCCGGATTGAGTGCATCGATGAGCACGGCCGCAATGGTGCGGTCGCGTGCACTCATGTGCGTGAGGTTGAGTTGCCAGAGCAGGTGTTCCTGCAGCGTTTCCGCTGCGGCGCTCTGCGGCTCGAAACCGTCCTCGTCGGGATTGCTGTTGCGCGAGGAGCCGCTGCTGGCGGAAAAGTCGATGGGGTCGTCGCTGCCACCATCGACATAGGCGTCGCCCCATTCGGGGGCCTCTGCATCGTCAACGGTATCGCTGCTGGTCGAGCTCGCCGAACTCGTCGGGAGCGGCTCCATCGGCTCGCGCTCTTCGCCGTCCAGCTCGTCCGGATTGTCATCCGAAAATTCGAGCAGCGGATTGCTTTCGGCGATCTGCCTCAGTTCGGCCTCCAGCTCAAGCTGCGACAGTTGCAGCAGACGGATAGCCTGCTGCAACTGGGGGGTCAGCGTGAGCTGTTGATTGAGGCGAAACTGCAGTCCGGGTTTCATGCCAAGCGGTCGGGATGAATGTGAAGGTCATCCTAACTCTTGCCCCCGGGGTCGGCCATAGGTCGAAGGCGGAATCGCGTACTACCTCAGGTTTATCTCCGAGGTTTGTGCGTGGGTATGCCCTGTTCCGCAACCGTTACAGGCGGAACTCGCGGCCGAGGTAAACCTCGCGGACCTTCTCGTCAGCAAGAATGTGCGCAGGCGTGCCGCGGGAGAGCACTTCGCCATCATTGAGGATGTACGCGCGGTCGCAGATGCCCAGCGTTTCGCGCACATTGTGGTCGGTGATGAGCACGCCGATGCCGCGCTCCTTGAGGTGGCGCACGATGCGCTGGATTTCGCCCACTGAAATGGGGTCCACGCCTGCAAACGGTTCGTCCAGCAGCATGTAGCGCGGGTGCGCTGCGAGTGCGCGCGCGATTTCCACGCGTCGGCGCTCGCCACCGGAAAGGCTGATGCCCTTCTGGTCCGCGATGTGCGAGATCTTCAGTTCGTCCAGCAGGCTTTCCAGCTCGTTGGCGCGGCGCTTTTCGTCCCAGCCTTCGCGAAGCTCGAGCACCGCCTTGATGTTGTCGGACACGGTAAGGCGGCGGAACACTGAAGCTTCCTGCGGCAGGTATCCAATACCGAGCTTGGCGCGCTGGTGCATGGGCAGGCCGGTGATGTCCTGCTTGTCGAGCTTGATCACGCCGGCATCGGCTTCTATCAGGCCCACCACCATGTAGAAGCAGGTGGTCTTGCCCGCGCCATTGGGGCCGAGCAGGCCGACCACTTCACCCTCGCGAATGGAGAAGGCGAAGTCACGCACGACCTGACGTGCCTTGAAACTTTTTTTTTTGCAGACCTTCAGCAGAAAGCATCGATCAGTGGGCCTCGGCCGGCTTGGGTGCGGCAGCGGGTGCAGCAGCAGGTGGTGTAGCGGGCGCGGCGTTGGGGTGGCAGGCTGGGGCAGCCACCTGACTGGCGGGCGGCGGTGTGGTGCCGGGCTTTGCCTTGGGCAGAATGACGCCGTGCACCAGACCGTCACCGCCGGCTTCGCCGGTGATCAGCGAGGTTTGCGTGTTATAGGTGAGCTTGTCGCCATGAAACTCGCCACGGCCCTGCTGGCGCACCACGGCATTGCCGGTGAGCACCGCGATGCCGTTGATGTTGTCGTAATCCAGCTGGATGGCATCACCCTGCATCAGATTGCCGCAGTCATCCAACTGTTCGATATGCGCAAGGACGCCAGGACTGCTCGTCACCACGGCACGCGATACCTGTGTGTCGTTATCCAGATAAAGCTTGGCGACAGCACCGGTCATCTTCATCGTGCCCTGCGTGGCCACGACGTTGCCAGTCAGCGTGGTGACCGTGTTGGGCGCGTTGAATCCGTCCATGGTCTTGGACGAGAAGTTCATCGGCTGATTGCGGTCATCCTGCTTGGCCAGCGCCGGCTGCAGGACGAGCAGCCCCAGGACCAGCAGGGCGAGGTGCAGCTTGAGACTTCTTGGGTCGCGGCGGAAACGAGCCGGTGACTTCATCGAACAGCTCCAGATGATTGGTGTTGAGGTTGGCACGCATGCCGACCCCGTTAAGTGTACGTGGGCCTTGCTTCATATGCGCTGGGGCGTCGGTCACCATGAGGTTGTCCTTGGGCCAGGCGGTGACGTCGGTGGTGTGCATTTCCGTCATGGGGGTGTCCGCGAAGGCGGCTCGGTGCATGTAGACCGGGCCTTGCAGCTTCAGCAGGGTGCCGCTCTTGTCGACCCAGGCATAGAGCGACTTGCCCAGCCACGGCGGCACGCCGGGGTCGTTTGAGGGCATCGTGAAATCGGGAGTGTTGATGTAGAGCGAATCGTCGTTCTCCCTTCGCTCCAGGTGCGGCGCCACCATCTGGAAGCTGGGCAGGCCGTCGACGTCGTACGACCACAGTTTGAAGTTGGTGAGGATGTAACCCGAGCGCGGAGGCCCCACGAAGTCGCTGACCTTGGGCGATGGGGCAATCCACTGCTGCAGCATGTAGGCCGCGCCGGTGGCGATAGCCATCACCACCGTGGCCACGGGCAGGCTCCGGTCGCGCAGGTAAGTGCGCAAACTCACTGCCAGCGCTCCCGTTCGGCGGCCGCTTTGCCCTGAGCCTGCAGGACCATGTCACAGACTTCGCGCGCCGCACCCATGCCGCCGCCCAGGTGGGTGCGCCAGTGGGACTGTTCGGCAACCCAGGGGTGGGCGTTCGCCACAGCCACGGCCAGGCCGACCATGCGCATCGGCGGCAGGTCAGGCAGGTCGTCGCCGACGAAGGCTGCCTGCTCTGGCGTCAGGTTCAGTGCCTCCAGCAATTGCTCGAGGCTGGCGCGCTTGTCGCCCTGGCCCTGGTAAACGTGGGCGATGTCCAACTCCTCGGCACGCAGCGCCACCGGGTGGCTGATGCGGGCGGAGATGATTGCGACCTGCACGCCGTTGGCCATCAGGCGCTTCAGGCCGAGGCCGTCGTGCACGTGGAAAACCTTGGTTTCGTGACCGTCTTCGGCGTACCACAGGCGGCCGTCGGTCAGGGTGCCGTCCACGTCGAACACGACGAGGCGGATCTTGGCGGCGCGGGCAAGGACGTCTGCGGGGATATCAGCCAGATACATGGGCGGGGTCGGCAATGAGGCGAAGGGAGGGCGATACCGTCAAACGCCGGGCGGGCCGGACGGTGGACGCCGTAAAGGAAAGCAGCCGAACCTTTCGATCAGACCACACGGGCGCGGAGCAGATCGTGAATGTTCAGGGCGCCGACTACCTGCTGCTGGTCGTTGACCACCAGTAGCGCGTGGATCTGGTGCTTTTCCATCAACTGGGCGGCCTCGATGGCGAGCTTGTCAGCACCGATGGTCTTGGGGCCGCGGGTCATCAGTTCCGCTACGGTCGCGCCGCGTAGGTCGAGATCATCGTCGTCAAGCGCGCGACGGAGGTCACCGTCGGTGAACACACCCAGCAGGTGGCGGTCCGCGTCGACCACGGCGGTCATGCCCAAGTGCTTGCGGGTCATTTCCACCAGCGCCTGCGTGAGCGACGCATTGGGTGCCACCGCTGGGATGCCTTCGCCCGTGTGCATGACGTCGCTGATGTGCAGCAGCAGGCGGCGTCCCAGGCTGCCCGCCGGATGCGAACGGGCGAAGTCTTCCGACGTGAAGCCGCGCGCTTCCAGCAAGGCGATGGCGAGGGCGTCACCCATCACCAGCGCTGCCGTGGTGCTGGCGGTGGGGGCCAGGCCCAGCGGACACGCCTCGGCGGCAATGCTGGCGTCCAAGTGCACACTCGCCTGGTCGGCCAGCGAGGAGTTGGCGTTGCCGGTAATGGCGATCAGGGGGATACCCTGACGTTTGATTACCGGCAGGATGAACAGGACCTCGTCGGTTTCGCCCGAGTTAGACAGCGCAAGCACCACGTCCTGCGGCAGGATCATGCCGAGGTCACCGTGGCTGGCCTCGCCCGGATGGACGAAGAAGGCCGGCGTGCCGGTCGATGCCAGGGTGGCCGCGATCTTGCGAGCGACGTGGCCCGACTTGCCCATGCCAGTGACCACTACGCGACCGGCACAGCCCATGATCAGGCGGCAGGCCTCCACAAACTCGGGGCCGACACGCGGTTCGAGCGCGCGGATGGCTGCAGCCTCGGTGGCGATCACGGTGCGGGCGCTCTGCACGATGGCATCAGCATTGATCGCGTGCTGTTTGGCTGGGGCGACGTGGGCGTTCATGCGTCCTCGAAAGTCTGCCGGATTTCCGCCATGACCCTGAACGGGTTGTCCATGGATGGAAAATTCCGATTAATCATTATGTTATGCGAAATGGACGGCTTGAAGGAGGCGGGCGCCATCATCACGTGTCGTTTCTGCGACAGAGGTTTTCCATTAACATGGCATATTCGCATTTTAACGTCATAGTCGGTGACATTGGATTCGGTTCCTGTCCGGATCGATGGCACTGACCCCTATCTGTAAGTGGAAAAACCATGGACGCTGCCACCATCCAGGCAATGATCGAACAAGGCCTGCCTGGTGCGCAGGCTGCTGTGAGCGGCGACGACGGCGTGCATTTCGAAGCCGAAGTGGTGGCGGAGCAGTTCGCGGGCAAGTTGCCGCTGGCCCGGCATCGCCTGGTTTACGCGACCTTGGGGGATCTCATGGGCGGTGCGATCCACGCGCTGGCTCTGAAGACGCTGACTCCTGCGGAGGTCGCGGCGCGCCGTTGAGGCTGCGCAGCGCCCCGTGCAATCGATTTCGTAAGGATATTTAATGGCCAAGATCCTGATCAGTGGCGGCGAGCCGCTCCACGGTGAGGTGGGTATTTCCGGTGCCAAGAACGCCGTGCTGCCGATCCTCGCTTCCTGTTTGTTGGCCGATGAGCCGGTGGCTATCAGCAACGTGCCCCACCTGCACGACGTGACCACCTTTATCGAACTGCTCGGCCAGATGGGCACGCAGCTGGTGCTGGACGACCGCATGAAGATGCACGTCGACCCGCGTTCCACGGACAAGTATTTCGCCCCGTACGACCTGGTGCGCACCATGCGTGCGTCCATCCTCGTGCTCGGCCCGCTGGTGGCTCGCTTCGGTGAGGCGGAAGTGTCGCTGCCTGGCGGTTGCGCGATCGGTTCGCGCCCGGTTGATCAGCACATCCGCGGCCTGCAGGCGCTGGGTGCCGAGGTGGTCGTGGAAAACGGCTACATCAAGGCCAAGGCCAAGCGCCTGAAGGGCGCCCGGATCTCCATGGACATGGTGACCGTCACCGGCACCGAGAACATCATGATGGCCGCTGCGCTTGCGCAGGGCACCACCATCATCGAGAACGCGGCACAGGAACCGGAAGTGGTCGACCTGGCGCATTGCCTGATCGCCATGGGTGCGCAGATCGAAGGCGCCGGCACCTCGACGCTCATCATCCACGGCGTCGAGCGCTTGCACGGCGCTGAGTACGAAGTGCTGCCCGACCGCATCGAGACCGGTACGTTCCTGGTCGGCGCTGCCATGACCGGCGGTAAGGTGCGTGCCCGCAACGCTCGCGCCGATACGCTGGATGCCGTGCTGGCCAAGCTGGAAGAGGCCGGTGCGCAAATTTCCACTGGCGCGGACTGGATCGAGTTGGACATGCGCGGCCGCCGCCCGAAGGCGGTGAACATCACCACCGCGCCGTACCCGGCGTTCCCGACCGACATGCAGGCGCAGTTCACCGCACTCAACTGCGTGGCCGAAGGGGTGGGCGTGATCACCGAAACGGTGTTCGAGAACCGCTTCATGCATGCGCTGGAACTGCAGCGCCTGGGCGCGGACATCCGCCTGGAAGGCAACACGGCCATCATCAAGGGCGTGGAAAAGATGAGTGGCGCGCCGATCATGGCGACGGACCTGCGCGCGTCCGCCTGCCTGGTGCTGGCAGGCCTGGTGGCCGAGGGCGATACCACCGTCGATCGCGTGTATCACATCGATCGCGGCTACGAGAACATCGAAGAGAAGCTGGGCGTACTGGGCGCAAAGATTCGTCGACTGCCGTCGTAAGCGGCAACGCACTGCCCAAGAAAAAGGCCGCGAAAGCGGCCTTTTTCGTTTCGCAGGAGCACCGTCGCCGGATTACGGCTGCTTATAGCTCACCAGCTGCAACTCAAGGTTGCCGCCGTCGCTTTGCGTCAGCTTCACTGGCACTGGGTACTTCTGCGGGGCATACCACGCGCTGAAGACGTTCTCGTCGCCGCTGCGGACCACGCGTTCCGTCTGGAAGCTGCCGGCAGGCACCTTGACGGTGTCTTTGCCGGTCACCTTGAACTCTTGTGTTTCCACATTGCGCTTCACCGCCACAGGCAGTGCCACGGACTGCTTGCCGGTGCGCAGCGCCAGGCCAATGGCGTACGGCGTGGTGTTGCGATCCACCATGCCGGGCGCGCTTGGGTACGTCATCGGGCCCTTGCCTTCGTCGACCGTCACCTGACCTCCGGTCCAGTTGACCTCGGTATGGCGCTGCTTCTTCTTGAAGCCAGCGTCCATGTTGTAGTCGTAGCTGACGGTTTCAGGGGCGTCGTTGTTCCAGCGGAATTTGGTGGTTTCCGAGGAATTGGCGCCCAGGGCGGCGGCGATACCTGCCGTGCCCTTGATCTGGTTGCTGTAGACCCACTGCTCGTTGCCGGTGGACTTGAGCGTGATCACGGCTTCGCCGATGACCTGTCCACCCTGCGATACCTGGTAGGTCGCCGTGAACGGAGCCGGTGCGGGCGCGGCGGCGAAGGCGGCCGTGGTGGAGAGCGCCAGCGCAAGGCCGGCGGCGAACATGCGGAGAGAGTTGGATGCGGTCATGGGGACCAAAGTCTACGTGTTCATCCTGAACGACTTGTAGAGACGCGTCGGACGCTCAGTCAACCAATGTGCCGTTTCGCAGTTGCAGCGGCGCACTGATTAACGTGCCGTCGAGTGCTACTCGATCGGGCGCAATCAGGTCCAGGCGCTGATCGGCCATGAGCGTCAGCACGGCGGGCAACAACTGATGTTCGTAGGCGAGCAGACGCTGGGCGAGTTGATGTTCGTCGTCGCCCGGCTGGATCGTTATGCGGGCCTGCGCGATCACCGGGCCACCGTCCAGTTCGGCCGTCACGTAGTGCACGCTGGCGCCGTGTTCGGCATCGCCGGCTTCGAGCGCGCGCCGATGCGTGTGCAGGCCGCGATACTTGGGCAGCAGGGATGGGTGGATGTTGATCATCCGGCCGACCCATGGCGCCAGTGCTTCGCCGTCGATAATACGCATGAAGCCGGCCAGCACGAGTACCTGCGCGCCGCTGGCATCGAGCTGGCGGAACAGTTCGAAGTCAAAATCGCGACGCTTGGCGAATGCCTTGGGATCCAGCGTGAACGTGGAAATGCCCGCGTCTTTCGCCAATTGCAATGCACCGGCGTGGGCTTTGTCACTGCCGACCACGACGAAGTCGATGGGCAGTTGTCCCGCGTCGCGCGCGGCGATCAGGGCTTGCAGATTGCTGCCGCGCCCAGAGGCGAGCACGGCCACGCGAAGACGCTGAGTTGTCACAGGCTTAGCCGATGTGGACGCGCTCGTCGCCCTGGGCAGGAACGATTTCACCGATCACCGAGCTCTTCAGGCCGTGCTTGGCGAGCAGTTCGCTGGCGGCGCTCACGGCGTCGCGCGGCAGAATGACGGTGAAGCCCACGCCGCAATTGAACGTGCGCCACATTTCCTCACGCGCCACGTTGCCTTCGCGCATCAGCCACTCGAACACGGGCGGCAACACGATGGCGGAGGCGTCGATGGCGATACCGAGGTTTTCCGGCACCACGCGGATGATGTTTTCTTTCAGGCCGCCGCCGGTGATGTGTGCCATGCCATGCACCGGCTGATTCTTCAGCAGGTCGAGCATCGGCTTCACATAGATGGTGGTGGGCGCCATCAGGGCATCGGCCAGCGTGACGCCGCCGAGGTCGAGGTCCAGCGGGTTGCCAGCGCGCTCGAGGATCTTGCGGATCAGCGAGTAACCGTTGGAGTGCGGGCCGGAGGAAGCCACGCCCAGGATTACGTCACCGGCGACGATCTTCTCGCCACTGAGCAACTGCGATTTCTCCACCGCGCCAACGGTAAAGCCGCCCAGGTCGTATTCGCCCGGCGGATACATGTCCGGCATTTCTGCTGTCTCGCCGCCGATCAGTGCGCAGCCAGCCAGTTCGCAACCCTTGGCGATGCCGCCGACCACGGCCACGGTGGTGTCCACGTCCAGCTTGCCGGTGGCGAAGTAGTCGAGGAAGAACAGCGGCTCGGCACCCTGCACCAGCACGTCATTGACGCACATGCCCACCAGATCGATGCCGATGGTGTCGTGGCGGCCCAACTGCTGGGCGAGCTTCAGCTTGGTGCCCACGCCATCGGTACCCGAGACCAGCACCGGCTCTTTGTATTTGCCGGACAGATCGAACAGACCGCCAAAACCGCCCAGGCCACCCATGACTTCGGGGCGGGAGGTGCGCTTGACCAGCGGCTTGATGCGTTCGACAACAGCATTGCCTGCGTCGATATCGACGCCAGCGGCGCGGTAGGTGAGGGCGTCGGACATGGGGGCAACCCGGCGTTGGGAAACGTCGGATTGTAGCAGTGTAGGTGGCCACTTTCCCGGGCCCGGACCCTGAACCGGGATGTCTTCGATGGACGCTGCCGGGCGGATTGGGCAGACTTCCTGCGTTCCCCACCGGATATCGCTCCCCATGCGTCTGTCCCGCCTGCTGCTCATCTGTTTCTTGCTGGGCCTCGCCCCGCTGCTGTCCGTGCATGCGCAGGGGCAGGTGTCGCCCTATACCGTGGTCGTTTCCGTGGCGGATACCAGCGACACCGCCCGCAACGCCGCCTTTGGCGACGCCCTGGCCCAGGTGCTGGCGCGTACGTCGGGGGGGCAGGACCTGAGCAGCAAGCCCGGTTATGCCGACGTGCTCAAGGGGGCGTCCGGTATCGTCCAGCAGTACCAGTACCAGCGGGCCACCACGGGCATGGCCCTGCAGGTGACCTTCGATCAGGCCGCCGTGCAGCGCGCGGTGGCTCAGATGGGCGTAGCCAGCAGCGGTTCGCGTCCGCCGGTGCTGCTGGTGGTGCGCGACGAGGACGGCAGCGTGCTTACGCACGACGCCTTGGCCACCCTCACGCAGACGTTGGCCGCCAAGGGCTACAGCACGGTGCTGGCCGACCCCGCGAAGACCGGGGACACCCCGAACCTGACCAGTGCGGAACCCGACCAGGTCGCTGCGTTGGCTCGCCAGTACAAGACCGGCCTGATCCTGCTCGGCCAGATGCATGGCAACGCCGCCGACTGGGCGCTGGTATCGGGCGGCCCGCAGCAGAAGTGGACCACGCAGGGCGCCAATGCCGCCGCCGTGCAGACCGATGCAGGCAACGGCTTGGTCGACCGACTTGGCAAACAGTTGAACGTGATCGGTTCGGCCACGGTCGACGGCAAGCTCTGGGTGTCGCAGGTCAATTCGGCCATGGATTACGCCAACCTCGTAGCCGTGCTTCGCGACGATCCGAATGTCCGTCAGGTCACCACGTTGAGCGCACAGGGCGATGGCATGCTGTTCGCGATCAAGGCGGCCTTGCCGATGGATGCGCTGGCGAACAGCCTTGCGGCAGGCGGACGCTTGCTGCGTGGGGATTCGCACAGTGATGCTGACGCCAGCTTGCGCTGGGTCCGCTGATCACGCGCCGCGAACGGCGTGTCATCCGTGTGCCGGTTAGATCCGGCACACGGCTTTTGTTTCCGACCTCATGGGATGAGCCATGTCGATGACAGCAGACAGCTCCCGCCGTTGGCAGATGCTCGCGATTGCTGCGGCTATTTTTTACGTGTTCTGGCTGCTCGCGCCGGTGCTGATGCCGTTTGCCTTCGCCGCCATGCTTGCCTACCTGGGTGACCCGCTGGCTGACCGCCTGCAGCGATTTGGCATGGGGCGCACGCTGGCGGTGAGCATCGTGTTCATCGTGCTGCTGCTGTTGACGATCGGTGCGCTACTGCTGTTGATTCCGCTGATCTCGCGCCAGGTCGAGAACCTGGTGTTGAACATTCCGCACTACGTCGACTGGGCCCGGACTACCGCGCTACCGTGGCTGCAGGCCAAGTTGCATCTGGACCCGAGCGCGTTCGACACCGACCGTCTGGTGCAGCAGATCAAGGACCACCTGGGTTCGATCGGCAATGCCGCGTCCGTGCTGCTCGGCAAGATCTCCCGCTCCAGCGTCGGCGTAGTGATGTGGCTGACCAACGTGGTGTTGATCCCGGTGGTGGCGTTCTATCTGCTGCGCGACTGGGACCGGCTGGTGGCCTGGGTCGACAGCATGTTGCCGCGCTCCGTCGAGCCCACTATCGCCCACCTCGCGCGTGAGTCGGACAACGTGCTGGGTGCGTTCGTGCGTGGCCAGTTGCTGGTGATGCTGGCGCTGGGCGTCTTCTACGGCGGCGCCTTGACACTGATGGGGCTGTCGGTCGGCCCGCTGATCGGTATGATCGCCGGCCTGCTCAGCTTTGTGCCGTACCTGGGCTTCATCGTGGGCTTTGGCTCCGCGTTGATCGCCGCGATGGTGCAGTACGGCGATTGGACCCATGTGCTGATGGTGGTGGGCATCTTTACCGCCGGCCAGTTGCTGGAAGGCTATGTGCTGGTGCCTCAACTGGTGGGTGACAAGATCGGCCTGCATCCGGTGGCGGTGATTTTCGCCGTGCTGGCAGGCGGTTACCTGTTCGGCTTCCTTGGCGTGCTGTTGGCACTGCCGGCCGCGTCGGTGATCCTGGTACTGCTGCGTTATCTGGCAGAGCGTTACCGGCAGAGCGATTTGTATAAAGAGGAGGGCGAGGGCGATCCCTTGCTCACCGAAGTGGATGTGGTGGTTGAGACCTCTGCCGGGGAGGTGAAAACCCGGACGACCGTCGATCAAGAAGGCAGCAAGAAGGACGCAGTACCCCCTCCATGATTCCGCAGTTGCCGCTCGCCTTGCGCTGGCCCCGCCGCCAGCGTTTCGAAGACTTCCATCCCGGTAGCAACGTTGTGACGCTGACTGCCGTGGAGCAGGTCGCCTACGTGCCGGGCACGCCGTGGCTGTATCTGGCTGGTCCTGCCGGTAGCGGCAAGAGCCATTTGCTGGTGGCGTCCTGTCAGGCAGCTGTCCAGGATGGTCGCACGGTGCAGTACCTGCCTTTGGCAAGTATTGGCAACAAGGCGGCCGCCATCCGTGGCGTGGCAGGTAGTGAGTTCCTTGCACTGGACGATCTGGGCGCCATTGCCGGCGATCGTGAGGCCGAGCACGCCCTGTTCGACGTCTACAACCGGGCCAAGGCCGAAGGCGCTGCGTTGCTGTTTTCCGCCGAAGCGTTGCCGACCCAATTGGGTCTTGGTCTGCCTGACCTCCGCTCGCGCCTTGGGGCTTTGCAGCAGGTGTTGCTCAAGCCACTGGACGATGCCGAGCGCCGTGCAGTGCTTCGCCAAGAGGCAACCACTCGCGGTATCGAGCTGGACGACACGGTGCTGGACTGGCTGTTCACCCGCTATAAGCGTGATCTCGGTGCACTGCTCGATCTGCTGGACCGCATGGACCAGGCATCGCTGGCGGCAAAGCGACGCATCACGGTGCCATTCCTGCGTGAGTTCCTGCGCGACACCGAACCGGGCGCCTGAAACCTCTTCTAACGGTGGCAGGCATAAAAAAAGGCGCCCTAGGGGCGCCTTTTTTTGAGCGGCCTGTGTTTCTTCAGGCCATCAACAACCGCGGCGTGGCATTGGCGCCGATCGCATCGACCATCGCCTGCGCCACATTGAGGTTGCCGGCAACGATGTTGCCGCTTTCCGGGATGCCGTCGCGACCGGCGAAGTCGCAGTAGCGACCACCCGCCTCACGCACCAGCAGAACGCCGGCGGCCATGTCCCACGGCTTCAGGCCGATCTCGAAGAAACCGTCGTAGCGGCCGGCGGCCACGTAGGCCAGGTCCAGGGCAGCGGAGCCGGAGCGACGGATGTCCTCGGCCTGGCCGAGCATGGCACGCGTCATATCGAGCTGAGCATCCAGGTGCGAACGCTGACGGTACGGGAAGCCGGTGGCGATCATCGAGCCGCCCAGGTTGTCGCGCTTGCCTACGCGGATGCGTCGGTCGTTGAGGTAGGCACCATCACCCTTGCTAGCGGTGAATAGCTCATCGCGCAGCGGGTCGAACACCACCGCGTACATCGGCTCGCCCTTGTCGAGCAGGGCGATGGAGACGCAGAAATGCGGAATGCCGCGCAGGTAGTTGTGCGTGCCGTCGAGCGGGTCGATCACCCAGGTCAGCGGACCCTTGCCAATGGCGCCGCTTTCCTCGGCGAGGAAGCCGTGCGTCGGGTAGGCGCGCTTGAGTTCCTTGACGATTTCGGCTTCGGCCAGGCGGTCCACTTCCGAGGCGAAGTCCATGCGCTGCTTTTCGACGATGTTGAGTCCGTCGATGCGATTCATGTAGCGCAGGATGATGTTTCCTGCGGAGCGCGCGGCGCGCACCGCGACGTTGACGGCGGGTCTTGGCATGGCTTCGGCTTTCAAAAGAACGGGGTTTCGGCGGCAAAGTCTAGCAGAGACGGCGGGCCGGGTCAGGCCGGGCAGGCGGGTGCGGAACGGGTCGGGTTTGACAGGACGGCCGGACATTTCCAAGCTTTGCGCCCGTTTCACAAGTTTCCCGGTCCCCATGAGCGCTGATTCCGACCTCGCCGCCCGCATCCGCTACGTGCTGGTGCGCACCTCGCATCCCGGCAATATCGGTAGCGCAGCCCGCGCCATCCGCACCATGGGCTTCGACCGAATGGCGCTGGTGGCGCCGCACCGTTTCCCTGACCCGGAAGCCTCGGCGCTCGCTGCGGGCGCGGACGACGTGTTCGAGAACGCCATGGTGACGGAAGGCCTGGTCGACGCGCTGGCGGGTACCAGTCTGGCGCTGGGGCTTTCGGCCCGTCGCCGCGGCGTGGACCTGGAGGAGATCACCCCGCGCGAGGCGGCCACCCGGGCGTTGGCTGCCGCTGCGCGCGGCGAACAGGTGGCGCTGGTGTTTGGCAACGAACGCACGGGGCTGGAGAACGAGGAGCTTGCGCGCTGTCACGCCATGGTGCGCATTCCCAGCGTGGATGATTTCAGCTCGCTCAATCTCTCGCAGGCTGTGCAGGTGATGGCCTACGAGCTGCGCGTGGCGTCGCTGGGCGACGTCGCCGCGCCGACGCGCGCCGATGCCGAACCGCCGGCCGATGCGGCGCAGATGGAACGCTTCTTCGAGCATCTGGCGCAGATGCTGGACGACATCGAATTCCATAAGGGCCGCGCACCGACGACCATCATGTTGCGCCTGCGCAAACTGTTCCAGCGGGCGCAGCCCGATGAGCGCGAACTGCGCGTGATGCATGGCATCTTCGCCGACGCACAGCGCATGGCGCAGATCGCCAGTGGCAAGGACAAGTCATCGAAGGGCGAGTGACGCATCGCTCGCCGCCGGCGCTAGGCGTGCGTCCGGTGGTCAGAACCCGTCTTCGTCTACGTCGATCTTCGGCTGTGGCGTGATCAGCAGTTTGTCGATGCGCGCGCCATCCAGGTCCACGACTTCCACCCGAAAGCCGCGCCAGTCGAAGGTTTCGCCGGCCTGAGGGATATGCCCCAGTACCGCCATCACCATGCCGGCGGCCGTGCGGTACTCGTGCTCTTCCTCGCCGGGCAGTGCATCGACCTTCAGCAGTTCTCGCAGGTCGTCGGTCGATAGCGAGCCGTCCAGCAGCCAACTCCCGTCGTCGCGGAGGGTGATCAGCGGGCTTTCTGCCTTGTCGTTGCTACCCAACTGAGTGGCACCCACGATGGCGGCGAGCAGATCGTTGAGCGTCACCAGGCCCACGATATCGCCGTATTCGTCGACGACCAGCGCAAGCTGGGTTTCCGCGTCACGGAACTCTTCCAGCAGGTCGAGTGCACGCGCCGTGGCGGGCACGTACAGCGGTTTGGACAGCTGTCCGAAGATGTCCGGTTTGCCCTCGGCGAAACCGCGAAGCAGGCGCTTCACTTCCACCACGCCGGGAATGTCGCTTTCGTCCTGGCGGTAAACCGGATAGCGGGAATACGGTGTAGTGCGCAGGATTTCCGCGTTCTCTTCGAACGGTGCCGCGGCATCCAGCCAGACAATGCGCGTGCGCGGCGTCATCACGCTGTCCACTGCGCGGTCACCCAATCGCAGTACGCGATTGACCATGTTGTGCTCGTCGCGATCCAGTATGCCGTGTTCGGCACTTTCCGCGACCAGCAGCCGGATTTCTTCTTCAGTCGCGACGTCGCTACCGCGTCCTTTGACATTCAGCATCCGCAGCAGGAGGCCGCTGGTGACATTGAGCAGCCATACGAACGGGGCCGCGATGCGCGACAGCACCATCATCGGCATGGATACATAGCCGGAGATCAGCTCCGGCGCGGAGAGTGCGAGTCGTTTGGGCACCAGTTCGCCGATCACGATCTGGATAAAGGAGATCAACCCAAAGCCGAGCACCAAGCCGATGACTTTGGCGTAGGGCTCCATCCAGGCTGCCCGGCCGCCGTGGATGGCAGTAGCGATGTGGTCGCCCAGCGCATCGCCGGCGAGGGCACCGGTGACCAGAATCACCAGGGTCATGCCCACCTGCACAGTGGATAGGAAGCGCTCAGGCGCTTCGGCGTTGCGCAGGGCCATGCGGGCCCGGCGGCTGTCGCCGCGGGCCATATGCTTCAGGCGCGTCTTGCGCGAGGCAACCAGAGCCATCTCCGACAACGCGAAGAAGCCGTTGCACAGAGACAGCAGGACGACAGTGGCGATTTCGGTCAGCATCGGGGCCGCCGGCCGGGAGTAAGGTCGCGAATGGACATGAGACGCAGTGTAAGGCCTAAGCCGGACCAGATTCGTGACAGCCCCTTGGAGTCCAAGAGCCCTCCCCATGGGATGGGTTGGGGCCTTGATGCGGCGCGGCAGGGGCCTCCTGTAACATACGCGTCATTTTCCGCCCTCCGCACCCCAGGCAATAACCGCATGTTTTCATTGCAAACGATTTTCGGCAAAGGCGACAAGTTCTATGGCCTGCTCGAGCAGAGCGCCGAAGCAGCGCAGGAAAGCGCCAAGGCGCTACACGACCTGGTGACGCGCAAGGATCACGCACCCGTGATGGCCGCCTTTGCCGCTGCGCGTGCCAGGGAGAAGGCGCTGGCGGGGCAGATCAGCGAGGAACTGGTGAATACCTTCGTCACTGCGCTCGACCGCGAGGACATCGAGGCGCTCAACTCGGCGCTCTACAAGATCCCCAAGACCATCGAGAAGTTCGCCGAGCGCTACGAGATTGTCTCTGACCGCATGAATGATGTGGACTTCGGCGCCCGTGCACTCGTGCTGGAGCGCGCCACGGCGGTGGTCTCGGAAATGATCGGCGAACTACGCCGCGGCCTGCGTATCGACCCGGTGAAGAAGCTGCAGGACCGCCTGCAGACGCTGGAGTCGGAAGGTGACCGCATGTTGCTCTCGCCGTATCGCACGCTGTACGTGGAAGGTGGTGATGCCATGCGTGCGATGTTGGCGAAGGATTTGTTCGAGCTGCTGGAAAAGGCCATCGATAAGTGCCGCGATGTCGGTAACACCGTTTATTCGATCGTCTTGAAGAACTCCTGAGGCCGGCACGATGACGTTCTCCCTTTCGTGCCGCCCGGCGTCGTTCCGGGCCGTTGCCGAGGTGCGCGCATGAGCATTGGCCTCGCCATTGCGGTAGTGCTGATCGCGCTGGCATTCACCTACATCAATGGTTTCCACGACACCGCCAACTCCATCGCTACGGTCGTGGCGACCAAGGTGCTGACGCCTGGGCAGGCGGTGATGATGGCGGCGATCACCAACCTGATCGGCGCGCTTTGGGGTACGGCTGTCGCCAAGACCATCGCGGCTGGCTTGCTCAACAGCCATGTGGTCGATGCGGGTCCCAAGTTGCTGATTTGCGCTTTGCTTGCGGCAACTGTGTGGAACCTCATTACGTGGTGGCGGGGCCTGCCGTCCAGTTCCAGTCATGCCCTGATCGGTGCGCTGGTGGGTGCGGCTATCGCGGCATCCGGAGACAACTTTGCTTCGGTGATCTGGTCCCAGGGCGGCGACCATTGGTGGAATGGTTCGGGCGTCATTCCAAAAGTGATCGTGCCGATGGTCATTTCTCCGCTGGGTGGCTTCGTTATCGGTTTCACTGTGATGGGTTTGCTCTATGCGTTGCTGAGCTGGTTCGCGAGTCGCGTAGGGTTTTTGCGCCGCTTTGGCCGCACGCCTTTTGTGAACAGTTTCTTTGGCAAGGCGCAGATTCTGTCGGCAGGTGCGATGGGTCTGGCACATGGCTCCAATGACGGTCAGAAGAGCATGGGCATCATCGCCCTGGCATTGGCCGGCGCTACCGCCGCCGGGCAGTTCGAAGGCATTCCCGATTGGTTGGGCTTCCTGCGTATTCAGGGCACGGCAGGGGGTGGTTTCGACGTGCCGATGTGGGTGGCCGTGGTGTGCGCATTGACGATGGCGGCCGGTACTGCGGGCGGCGGCTGGCGCATCATCAAGACGTTGGGTCACAACATGGTGAAGCTGCATCCGATCAACGGGTTCGCAGCCGAAACCAGCTCAGCCACGGTCATTCTTATGGCCACGCACTTTGGCATTCCGGTATCGACCACGCACAACGTGTCGGCGTCGATCATGGGTGTGGGCGCGGCCAAGCGCTGGAACGCCATCCGTTGGTCGGTGGTGGAGCGCATGGTGTGGGCGTGGATCCTCACCCTACCGATCACTGCACTGTTGGCTTACGGCTTGGTGCGGCTGTCTGCACTCTTCTGAGCCAGCTCTGGCAGGGGCGTAGCCTATGCGCTCCTGCTTCTGGGATTTACAGCGCGTCGCCGCCAGCGGCGACGATGCGCTCCAGCTGATCCCCCAGTTCACCCAGCTCTTCGATCAGTCGCTTCAGCTCCGCGACGTCCAGCAGCTCATATGGCCGGTTCTCGCACAGGTGCAGGTACGGTGAGCCGTCCAGGTCGGCCACGGCAAGAAACCCCTTACGCTGTTCCCAGTTGAAACGCAGACAACGGCGCGGATCGGCCCCTGCCAGCGGGCCGACAGGTGTGGAAATGCGCAAGTAGCGTCGCCCCGATTCGTCTTCGAGTTCTGCGAGATAGATGCCCTGGTGCCGGTCGTGCGGCAGGCTCAGGTCGAAACTGATGAGATAGGGATCGTTGTGGCGCAGCGCGTGCATGCTGCCGATATGGGAACGCACGGCTTCGAAGTGATGCATGGTGCGATCTCCTTGGCAGGCGAATCCGGCCTCGCTACTGTGCCACGACCCAGTGTAAAGAGCCTGTTGAAGATCATGGACAAACCCATGAACGAAGCGCACGCACGCATTTTTGCGGCCATTGCCGCCATCCCACGTGGCCGTGTGGCCAGCTATGGCGCCATCGCCGCGCGCGCGGGCTTGCCAGGGCGGGCCAGGCTGGTCGGTCGGGCCTTGGGTGAAGTACCCGAAGGTATGGAGCTTCCGTGGTTTCGCGTGATCCGCTCCAGCGGGCAGATCGCGTTTCCGGCGGGAAGCCGGGGTTTTCGAGAACAAAGCCGGCGTTTGAAAGCGGAAGGTGTCGAGGTTAAGAACGGTCGCGTGCCGCTTGCCACTTTCGGCCTGGACGCGGACCTCGATCGCGCGCTCTGGGGTATGCCGGGCTGAGGGAAAGGTAGGCCACACCCGTTTTGTGGATGTTATGAACGCGGTCGGGCCGAGAACCTCAGGCTGTGCGACGCATCCGACATTGAACAGGCTCTTGGTGGCAAGGGACATTTGCTAGCATTCACCGATGCTTCCCTCGCCCCTAGATATTCTTCACAGCGTTTTTGGCTACACCCAGTTCCGCGATCAGCAGCAGGCCATCGTCGACCAGTTGATCGATGGCGGGGACGCGCTGGTGCTCATGCCCACGGGTGGCGGCAAGTCGCTCTGCTACCAGATTCCCGCTCTTGTACGGCAGGGCACGGGCATTGTGGTGTCGCCCTTGATCGCGCTGATGCAGGACCAGGTGGATGCATTGCGCGAAGCGGGCGTCGCCGCGGCCTATCTCAACTCGAGCCTGAGTGCGGATGACCAGCGGGAAGTAGAGCGTCGCCTGCTCGAGGGCGAACTGAACCTGCTTTATGTCGCCCCGGAGCGCCTGCTTAGCTCACGCTTCCTGGGCCTGCTTGAACGCACGGAAGTGGCGCTGTTCGCGATCGACGAAGCGCACTGCGTTTCCCAATGGGGACACGACTTCCGGCCTGAATATCGAGAGTTGGCGGTGTTGCACCAGCGCTTCCCTCAGGTGCCGCGCATTGCGTTGACCGCGACGGCGGACGAGCGCACGCGCGAGGAAATCGTAGAGCGACTCGCCTTGCAGAAGGCGCGTCAGTTCGTTTCCAGTTTTGATCGGCCGAACATCCGTTACCAGGTCGGGCAGCGCCACAACGCGCGTCGTCAGCTGATGGAGTTCCTTGAGCGGCATCGTGGCGAGACCGGCATCGTGTACGCACTCAGTCGCCGCAAGGTGGACGAAACGGCTGCGTGGCTGTCTGAAGCCGGTATCGAGGCGTTGCCGTACCACGCTGGACTCGACGCTGCCACGCGCAATGCCAACCAGCGCCGTTTCCTGCGCGAGGACGGCGTGGTGATGGTGGCCACGGTGGCGTTTGGCATGGGTATCGACAAGCCTGACGTGCGTTTCGTGGCGCATCTCGACCTGCCTCGAAGCATGGAAGGCTATTATCAGGAAACCGGGCGCGCGGGTCGCGATGGCCTGCCATCCGACGCCTGGATGATCTACGGTCTGTCGGACGTGGTGACGATGAGTCAGATGATTGCCCAGTCCGAGTCGGCCGATGAGCGCAAGCGCGTCGAGCGCCAGAAACTGGAAGCGCAGTTGGCTTATGCGGAGACCACGCAATGTCGCCGCGAACTGTTGCTCGCTGCCTTTGGCGAGTCGTTCCACGGGCCGTGCGGTAGTTGCGACAACTGCGTTGAACCACCCAAGACCTGGGATGCGACCGTGCCCGCGCAGAAGGCGCTTTCCGCCGTCTATCGCAGCGGGCAGCGCTTCGGCTCGGGGCATGTCATCGGCATTCTTCGTGGCGATGACAGCAGCCGTATGGGCGAGTTGGGCCATGACCGCCTGTCCACTTTCGGCATCGGCGCCGATATGGACGAAAAGCAATGGCGCTCGGTATTCCGGCAACTGCTGGCCATGGGTTTGCTCGAAGCGGATGCCGAAGGCTTCGGCACGCTGCGTCTGACCAAGACGAGCCGCGACGTGCTGGTGGGCAACCGTCAGGTCCGGCTGCGTGAAGATGCCACACCCACAAGGGCATCACGCAAGCGCCGGGACAGCAAGGTAGTCACGGGTAGCAGCTTGGGTGTGGAGGCTTACGAACAGCCGCTGTGGGACGAGCTGAAAAAGTTGCGTACACAGTTGGCCAAGCAGCACGGCGTGCCGCCGTATGTGATTTTCCATGATGCGACCTTGCTCGCGATGCTGCGCGCCTTGCCTTCGAACGAGACGGAACTGGCATCGATCAGTGGCGTAGGCGAGGCCAAGCTAAAGCGCTATGGGCGGGACTTCTTGGCGGTGATCAACGCGCAGGAGTGAGCGCTCCACCTTTGTGGGTCATGGCGGCTCAGCCTGCCAGCTGCCAATGCGTTCCTTCAGCCGACACACGCGAATGTGCCAAGGCGAGTTCCGGGATGAAGCGCCACTGCGCCAGTTCGCCCGGCAGGCGTGCCTGCGGGCAAGCCATGCGTGTGGCGATCAGGGCGGCTTCGGCGGTTTCGTGGCGGCCGATTTCCTGTTCTTGGCATAGGGCTCGCCACTGGCGGCCGTGGCGAATGATGCGGAACAGGCCGGATTTCGACGGATGAACGTATTGCGCCAGCATGGGACGGACAATCTTCTTTCGACAGATGCTGCATAGCCTGCCTGCGGCGGATGACTCCTCTGTGATTCCGTCGCGACGGTTCTGTGGCGGCCATGCTGCGTTTCCATGGCGCTTGTCACCTATATCATCAGCGCGTGAAAACGCGGTTCATCGCGGGCAAAAATCTTCATGAGTTTGCGTGGCTTGCGTCAGGCGGGTCATTTCATGGGCGCGACTGGTCCGGAAAGCTGCCGGGCGACGCGGAATCGCGAAGCGCATCGGGCAGGTGCCATCGAAAGAGCTCACGATCGCCCAAGGCCCAAACGTCGCCTCCCTGCCACGAGAACGCCAAGGCGTGCACATTGCTTTTCGAGGGTGATGCATCGAGCTGAGCGGGCGTCCGTGCCTGCGCGATATCCCACATCGCCAGGCGGGGGCCGCTATGCCTGGGGCCGTTGGAGCCGAGCACTAGGTATCGCCCGTGGGCAGACCGCGCCGCCGCGGCCAGCACATCCATGGGGCCGAGCAATGCAGACAGCACGTGGCCGTCGTTGAGGTCGACAACGTGCATGCCGACGATGCGGCCATGGGGCGCCACGGTGCCGTGCAGCGACGATGGCAGCTGACTGTCATCGTCCGGCGTCAGGACGAAGCCCGTGGCGATCCAGCCGGCTTCGGGGGAGCCTAAGGGCGTGGGTACCCATTGAGCGACGCCGGTGGCGTCCTGGGGATCGGGCGTACCGAACCGCTGTGGCAGCGCCAGTGCGCGCAGTACGCGGCCGGTCGATGCATCGAGTTCGGCTATGCCTGGCTGATCTTCCACCCAGAAAACCTTGGCATCGCGCCAGCGGACCGGCCAGATCAGCGTGTTGCCCTTCATGCGCACGCTCATCATCGACTGGCGTGCCGACGCAAAGGCAGTGTGGAAGGGCCACGTATCGTCGGTGGACGATGGCGGCGTGTCCGGTCGCATGACGGTGAAGTACTCGTGCCCGAGTTTGTTCTTGTCGTCGCCTGCGCCGCCGATAAGGCTGTCGTAGTCATGGCGAAAAAAGGTTGGCAGTTGATCGCCCGCCAATTCCCAGCGAGGGTTCTGCAGATCACTGCGCTCGATGCCGCTCCAGTTCACCGTGTGGCGGATGAGGCGATGCGCGTCGACGTCATAGGCGATCAGCGCGCGAGGTGTGTTGCTTTCAGCGGCGCCGTCGAACCAGGCCGTGCGTCCATCGGCGCTGAGTGAGAGGCGGTTTGTCCCCTCGGCGCCACGCCAGACGTTCTCGACTTTCCATTCGCCGTTCGCCTCGTGAAAACGCCATACATGCTGCCACCAGCCGCTGTCGTCGGACATTTGTGCACTCACGAGCAGGTCGCCATCGGGCAGCGTCAGCAGGTCGTGGGGGTAGAGCAGCGAGCGTGGGCCGGTGACCAGCGTGTCCCAACGTATCGCCTGTGCCTTGATGATCGGGCCGTCGGTGGTTGGGGCGCGGAGCACCAGAGGCGGTACTGCGTCGGATGGCTCGACGGGCTTCACCCATGCCAGCGGTGTGCTCGCGATCTCCATGTTGTTGGGAAGGCTCGCCAGGGCATCGCGCACGGCGAGGAAAACTGGCGCGGGTACGATGCCGTCGCTGACGACGCGGGCCGGTGGTGAACTCAGCACGTTGAAGTTGGCCAGTTGCTTGAACAGGCCTGCATTCGGATTGGGATAGTTGTCGTCGCGAGAGATATCCACCACGGTGGCCGGGTGCCCGAACATCGCAGTGACATCCAAGAGCCTGATGGTCAGCGTGCTGTCGTGTTTGTCGGATAAGACGCGGCTGCGCTTCAGCGTGGCATACCAGCTGGCGTAGGTGACGCGAAATACATCGAGGCTCATGCGGTTCTGCGGCACGGAATCCACGCGGGCACGCTCTTGTGCAAGCCGTTGAGTCATTTCTGCCGGCGTGATGACTCCTTGCGATACCGCGAGTTGCAGGCGAGGCAACGTGAAGTGATCCACCAGGGCGTCGCGCAGATCCGGGCGGCGTGACAACAGCACCCGATCCCAGCCTTCGGGCAAGTAGGCGAGGGGGCCGTTTTCGGCTTCCGCGGTGAACGTGCCAAACGAACTCAGCGCCCGTTGCACGATGGGCTGGACGCTGTCGTAAGGGGCGTCGACCCGCAGCAGAACCTCACCGGCGACCCGGGTGTCTTTGGCGCTGTCCCACACCAGAATCTGTTCTTTCCGCCGCGCGGCGACCGTGGCGTTGTCGCTGAAGTCAGCGGCCGGTGCGATGCGCCAGTGCAGGCCTTCCACGGTTGTTTGCGGCGCGGTGGCTGCAACAGCCTCGTGTGCAGCGGCCATCGCAAACAGCCCAGCCAGCGTCCTTGCCATGCGCTTCATCGTTCCGAGCTCCTAATCCGTGGCTTCCTGAAACGCGAACGGCCCGCATCGCTGCGGGCCGTCGCGATAGTCCCTTGCGGGCTATGTTACTTGCGCTGCGCAGCCGTGGCGTCGCGGGTGGCGCGGAACTCGGAATCCTTGCTCCAATCCGGCCAGGTGTCGGAATTGGCCAGGTCGCTGCCGAGCTTGTAGAGGATCTGCAGGTCGCGGGCCATGCCGGTGAACGGCCAATCGGCCTGCCACTCGTCCGACGGCTGGTGGTAGTGCTTGGCGACGTACTCATCCTCGGCGGCCTTGCCGGCTGCGAGGCCGCCATCCTCCCAGTCATTGCCCGAGCCGAACGAGATCGCCGGCACGCCGCGCTTGGCGAAGGAGAAGTGATCGGAGCGGAAGAAGTGACCGGCTTCCGGCTTCGGATCCGGCGAGTACACCAGGTTCCACTGCTTGGCGGTGGTGGTCAGTTCGTCGAGCAGGTCGAGCTTGGCGCTGCCGGAAATGGTGAAGTTGCGCGCCGGGCCGTGCGGGTCGAGCGCATCCATGTTGATGTCGGCCACGGTGGTGGCGAGCGGGTAGAGCGGTTTGGAGGCGTAGTACTCCGAGCCCAGCAGACCCTTCTCCTCGGCGGTGACGTTGAGGAACACCACCGAACGTTCGGGCTTGGGCTGGCTGGCGAAGGCGCGGGCCAGTTCGATCAGCCCGGCAGTGCCGGTCGCGTTGTCCACGGCGCCGTTGTAAATCTTGTCGCCCTTGGCGTCGGGCGCGCCGATGCCAAGGTGATCCCAGTGCGCGCTATAGATCACCGTCTCGTTCGGGCGCTTGGTGCCTTCGATACGCGCCACGATGTTGTGCGAGGTGATGACCTTGGCGTTGATTTTGTAGTTGGCCGAGAAGGTCTCGCCCTTCAGCACCACCGGCTTGAACTCGCGCGTCTGCGCCTGCTTCTTCAGTGCCTCGAAATCCAGGCCGGCGGACTTGAATAGATCCACCGCCACGTCACGCTGGATCCATGCTTCAACCGGCGTATGCACGCTGGCGGGATGGTCGCGCACCACGTCGAACTGGGTGTTGGTGTTGGAGTTGGCCACCGTTGCCCAGCCGTAGGAGGCCGGCGCGGTCTCGTGAATGATCAGCATGCCGGCAGCGCCCTGGCGTGCGGCTTCTTCGTACTTGTAGGTCCAGCGGCCGTAGTAGGTCATGGCCTTGCCGCCGAAGTCGCCCACGCCGGTTTCGAAGTCCGGGTCGTTGATCAGCACCACGGCGATCTTGCCGTGCAGGTCTACGCCCTTGAAGTCGTCCCAATTGCGCTCCGGCGCCTTGACGCCGTAGCCGACAAACACCAGCGGGGCGTCTTTGATCGCCACGGCCTTGGAGCCATCAAGCGCCGAGCGTATGGCGATTTCCTTGCCCTGCGTCAGCGGCTCGTTCTTGCCGTTGACGGTGAACGACAGCGACGGCGTACCGGCGATGTCCGATTGCAGCAACGGCACCGCCTGCGTCCATTCACGCTTGCCGTTCTTCAGATCACCACCCGGCTGTACGCCGGCCGCCTTGAACTGGGCGATGACGTAGTCGATGGTCTTGGTTTCGGCCGGCGTGGCCGGGCCGCGTCCTTCGAAGGCGTCGGACGAAAGCGTCTTGACGTCCTCCGAGAGGCGATGCGGGTCAATCGTCGGGGTAGTCGGTGCGTCGGCGGCGAACAGGGCCGACGTCACGGACAGGGCGAGCAGGGATAGGGCCAATCGCTTCATGGACAACACCTAGCGTGGAAACGAGTCTCGATAGTAGAGACGGCCGCGGCCGTCGGTCCATAGCTGGTCATGGGAGCGCGAGAGGCGGATGGTTTGAGGTGCTTAAGAAAAACCCTCAAAAACAGGCCTCCGATGGCCTTGATCGTGACTTTCTTCACCCCGTTGAGGCCAAATTTAAAAAAAAACTGCATTTTTTCCGTCTTGCAGCTTGGCGTAACGGGCTGGCATGCCATACATTCCGCATGCCGAGAGGCATCAAACACCACCTCATATCGATTACCACGGGGAAATGTATGGCGAAGGCAAAAGCAGTAGCAAAGAAGAAGGCCGCACCGAAGGCAGCTCCGAAGGCCGCCAAGGCGGTCGTGCATAAGCCGATCAAAGACGCACTGGGCAAGTCCGGCCTGGTCGCTCACATCGCTGAAATCAGCGGCGTGGTCGCCAAGGACGTGCGCGCCGTGCTGGCCTCTCTCGAGGGTGCCGTGACCGGTTCGGTGCACAAGAAGGGTGCCGGCCACTTCACGCTGCCGGGCCTGCTGAAGATCACCGCCGTGAACGTTCCGGCCAAGCCGAAGCGCAAGGGCGTCAACCCCTTCACCAAGGAAGAGCAGTGGTTCGCTGCGAAGCCCGCCACGGTGAAGCTGAAGATCCGCGCGCTGAAGAAGCTCAAGGACGCCGCTCTCTGAGCGTGACGTTGCACTAGAGCTTGTACGTCAGGTGCGGCCTTCGGGCCGCACCTGAGTTTTAGGGAAGCGATTTGCGGCGGGTTTTCCGGCTGATTGCCTCCGAAGCATCAATGCCTGTCGGTGCCGATGACCCGACCCGTTTGCGGATCCAATTGCAGAGCTACGCTCTTGCCTGCCGGGTTATCCGCCCTGGCCATCCACACGCCATTCTTGTAGTCGACGTCGCGCACGTGGGTGTAGCCCTGCGTCGACAGCTGCGCCCTGATGTCCGCTTCGCTCAGACGCGGCACCTGCTTGTCGGGAAATACCTCGCCCGTTCGTGGATCGATGCGGAGATCCACGCTTCGGTCATCGGCGCTGCGAGCCTTGGCTGTCCACATGCCCTCATGGAACGCCAGGTCGTGCACCTTGCGATAGCCCTGCTGTTCGAGCTGGGCTTGTACCTGATGCTCGGTCAGCGCCTCCTGTGCCATAGCGATACCAGTGAAACCCAGGGCGACGGTGATGGTCAGGGAAGCGAGCTTCTTCATGGGACATACCTCGTTACTTGGGGAGTCCGAGTGTTGGTTCCGCAAAAACAACTTGCGGTGAACACTTCCGGACCGCCGGCTGAACCAGGGCATGGCCGGGCCACACGTTTTGTTGAGGCTGGCGGGTTCATGCTTTCGTCGTGCGTCAAGTTCATAGTGGCCGCTGGCGCCACGGTGGCGCCTGAGCGAGGCCGTCGCCGGAGGGCGCGGCGGCGCAATCGAAAAAGATCACCCAAAGAGGGCATGACATGGCTACCCCGAGCGATCTTCCGTTGAGCCTGTACAAGGCCAACACCGAGTTTCAGCTGCGCGTGAACAAGTTGGTGATGGAGAACTGGAAGAAGTGGCTGGAGCTGTCCACCCGTGCGATGGACGACGGTATCGCCGAACAACAGGCGCGGGTCGAACACCTGATCAAAGCGCAGGATTGGGCGGCGCTGGCGTCGATGCCGGCCGATACCTTCTGGCGCCAACTGCAGCAGCGCATGGGCGATGCCAGCGTGACCAATCAAATCGCCGCCAACGTGCAGGCGCATTTCGCCAAGGGGCTGCAGGATGCCGTCCAGACGTGGCAGAAAGACACGGCCAGCGCGCTGGGCAGCGTGGGTGATATGAGCCTGTCCGAGCCGTGGAAGGACATCCTGTCTCCGTGGGGCAAGTTCCATCCGACGACCTGACATGCCCTTCGGCGCCCGGTGAGTCGTCCCGGGCGCCACGTCGCGTTCTATCCGCGAGCCTTGCCTCGCCCCTGTCGTTTCGCGAACCGTCCCGCTCCGTTCTGCACATTCCATCGCGTTAGTCGCCACGGTGGCCGTGTTCAACTGCGCCGCTGCTTGCGTAACGAGGCCGTGCAAGTCCGGATCGTGTCCATCGGGCAGGGACACATGGAATCTGGGTTTTCCAAAGAAACCCGGTGTTCCCCGTCTTGTCACACAGGTTTAGTTAGCTAGAGGACTTCGCCCGACGACGATGGCGCCTGCCGTGTCGCGGGCTTGGGTGGCGAACGGTTAAAGCGTGGACTGGCCATGGCTCAGCAGGGGCTGGTCTGCAACATGTCGGTCGATAACGGAGACGGTGTGCGGGGAGCGCGTAACAAGGGTAGGGCATGGCGCCGTGCATCGCCTTGGGGCGGCTCGGTGGCGGGCTTGTCTGTCCGGCGCATGGATGCATCGTGCGCGCAGCTGCCGCAGCCATCAGCGGCTGGTTGCTGATGCGCTACGCGGTGTATTTCTGTCCGGCACCGGCGAGCGCACTGGCGGCCCTCGGGCGTGACTGGTTGAGCAGAGAATTGGCCGCCCATGGCGTTCCTGGCATTCCGCTTACCCGTTGGAACGCGATGCTGACCGAGGTACGGCGTTACGGCTGGCATGCAACCTTGCGATCGCCGTTCACGTTGTCGCCCGATGTCGACCTCAACGATTTGCGCCAGGTGCTGCAGGTGGTTGCGCGGTCGCATGCGCCGATCAACCTGCCGCTGCGTTGCGCCCGCCTTGCTGGCTTTCCGGCACTTCGCCCCGCGAGTGACTGCAAGGCGGTGAATGCACTGGCCGCTGCTTGTGTTGAAGCGGTCGAGCCGCTGCGGTTGCCGCTGGCGGAGACTGATTTTCAGCGTCGAGCCTCTGGGCTCGATGCCATCGAAACCCATTATCTAGGCCGTTACGGGTATCCCTACGTGTTTGAACGCTATCGTTTTCACATGACGCTGTCGGCTCCGGCTTCCGTGGAGGAAGAGCGAGCACTGCAGCGCTGGCTGTCGCTGCGTGCGTCGATGCTGCCGACGGCCCGCCTCGACGCACTGACGCTCTGCGTCGAATCATCGCCGGGCGCGGCTTTTGAACCATTGGAGCGAATCGCGCTGCAAAAGGTCTCCGCTGCCTGATGGTTGAACGCGGGTGTAGTTCGGCACGGGACCCGCGAGTTCGACCTACATGCCGTAGAAGCGCCACCATGACTCACGCCCGCTTGACGGGCAGGCGAGGAATCTCGAATCGAGGCTGGAAGCGATCGAGCTACGCGAGTTTTCCGGGCGTGGCGGGTTCAGCGGGTCGGCTTTCCTGGTGGCATGTCCTGGGAGCGCGCCATGAAAAAGACCGTGTGGATCGTGGTCGCCAACCGGGGTGTTGCGCGGCTATTCCAAGCCCGTCAGGCGACGGGGCCATTGGAGGAATTGGAAGCGTTCATTCATCCTGAGGCGAGGCTCCGCGACCGGGATCTAGTGTCCGACCGACCGGGGCGTGGCTTCGAGCGATCCGGCCCTGGGAGTCACGCTGAGGAGCCTGACAGCACGGTGGCCGAGGTGGAAACCGGTAACTTTGCGTTGGAGCTGTCCAGATTCCTGCTCAAAGGGCGCAACGAGGGTCGGTTCGATGCATTGATCCTGATTGCCGCGCCGGCATTCCTGGGCTCGCTTCGGGATCGTCTGGATGACCAGATAAGGGATCGGATCTTGCAGGAGGTTGCCAAGAATCTGGTCCACCTGGACGCCGTTGGCGTGAGGGGGTATCTGCCTGAGCGCCTCTATTCGTCGGTGGATACCCGCGGATAGGGCGTCTCGCGTATGCGTGAGTCAACGGCCGCCATAGCATCGTTATATTTCACGCTTGCAGATCATCGACAGCAGGATGGAACATGGTCACGGCCCGATGCCGAAATGTTTGACCCATTACACATTTGCAGTGATGGGCTGCGCTACGATAATGCAGTTAGCTAGCCGGGGCGTACTACTTCGCCTTCACGTTCCGCCCGATGTCATCGGCCGCTTGCGCCAATAGCCCGGCGCAAGCGAGGGGAATACCAAACAGGGGGATGCCATGCTGGACGCACCGTGGACTCATCCGTGGTTCCGCCGCATCGGTATGGCTGTTTCGTATGGGGTGCTGATCTATCTGGTTCGCCAGGTTGCGATCACACACTTCGTGTTGCTGACCGGCGTGCATTTCACCGTGCTCTTGCTCACGCGTTATCGCGATTGGCCGGTGTTGGTGGCGGGTGAAGTGGCGGTACTGGTCCCCGTTACTATCGAGTGCGTCAACCAATGGGGTTGGGGAATTCCCTGGGCGATCTTCAATGTCATTCCTGCCATTGTGATTATGGCGCCTGTCGTGTGGTTGGTGCGCGAGCGCTGGCCGATCATGATCTCGCGCCACGCACTGAACATGGGCGCTTTGCTCGGCTGTGCGTTAGTGCTGTCATTTCTCATGACGGGCTACAACATTGCGTCCATGATGGTCATGCACTTGCCGCCGGGCTATGTCGCGCATTTCGACAAGCTGGGCGTTGAATGGGTGCTAGGCAATTACCTGGGCATTCTTGCAGTGACGCCCACCGTGTTGTTCGCCTATCAATTGTTCAAGGGTGCTGGCTGGCGCGAGCTGGGGGCACGTTTGCTCGATAACCGCGCGGTGCTCGACAGTATTTTCTTGGTTGTCCCTGCGCTGGTGTTGCTGGTGTGGATCGGACTGGAGTCCGCCCATGTTCGTCAGATCGCGCAGGTCGCCATGTTCCTTCCCATTGTCTGGCTGGCCATGCGCCACGGCTGGCAAGGAGCGGCGATCGGCGGTACCGCGGCCAGCTTGGCCGTGATGGCGCTGATGCCGGCCACCTACGACCAGCAGACCATGCAGGCAGAGGCCATCGTCGCCTTCGCCATTTCGTCCATGTTGCTGCTGGGAGCGCGCATTGGCGCCCTGAATCAGCATGCCGAACAAGAGCGTATGGACGTCCGCATGGCGCTGGCGCTTGCTCAGCGCAACGTCCACATTGGCGAGATGCAGTTGCGCACGACATCGCTGGCGCTTGAGCAGATTCGCGAGACTGTCCAGGCCAGCTTCGCGATGATGATGTCGCGGATCCGTCACTTGCAGCCGACGATCGAGGACCGCAGCTATCACCGTCAGGCCCTGGTCGCGCAAGACCAGCTGTTCCGCTTGGCGGATAGCCTCTATCCGGTGTCCTGGCGTGAACGTGGTTTGCCTGCGGCGCTCCGCGAGGGTGCCATCCCTCGTGCGCTTGACGAAACCGGTGTGGGTTATGGGTGTGATCTGCGTGGCCCATTAAGCCGGTTGTCGCAAACGCTGCACTTGGCGATCTATCGCCTGGTCGTCGAGGTGGTGGCTGATGCCTGCACCAAGCGAAACATCAGTGAGATTGCCGTGCGCGTCCGTTGTGGCGAAAAGGCCGGCCGACGCTGGGCGCTAGTGAGCATCAATCTCCGTGACCGGGCCGAAGCGGCTTCCCATGTACGCTGGGATGAACTTCTTCCGCGTGTGATGCGATCCACCAGCGGCATGGGGTGGTCCGGCATCCGTGATCGTGCGATGACCTTTGAAGGTGACGCGCGTGAGCACCTGCTCGCCAATGGGCGCCGCATCAGCCTGCTGCTGCTCGACCCGATCACGATCAGCGGCGTTTGATGCGCCGCTGATCGTTGTTCCTGCTGCTTACTGGATGTGCGTGCTGCATGTTGCCGGATCGCCCGAGCAAGCGGCGGCTGCCCTGAGTTGCATCGTGCCATCGCTCAATGGGGTGGCCGTCACCGTCGTCGCACTGTCCTGATACACCGTCGTGGGTGTGCTGGTCGGCGTTGCTGTGGTCGACACAGCAGGAGCCTGCTGCGGAGTGGCGACCAGTTGCGAGAAAAGGCCGACCGGCAAGGTGATGAACTGTCCGTTTGCCGAGCCCACGGCGCCGAGCACGTTGCCGTTCAGGTCGTTGATCTGGACGAACTGAATGCCGCCGAGCGTAAAAGTGTAGGCATGGAAGCTGGGACTGCTGCTGACGTCCGAAGCGTTCGGCCAGGATTGGCCAAGGCCGGAAGCGGGCGGCTGGTCGGCGAAGGCGGCCCCCGACAAGGCGAGAGCCAGCACGCCAAAAAGGCATGCGCGGGACGAGAGGGCTTTCAACATAACGGACCCCTTTGCTGGTGATGTGCTCAGGTATTGAGCATCGGCTCGAATGTATCACCAACTTCGTCACAGACCTTGTGACTGGTGGCCTAAAAAGGGCCCCATTTGCCGGAAACGCGTAAACAAAAATTGCGATTTATGCCAAGCACTGGCTTTGACAAAAACTGCTAATGAAAAGGGTGTCTGGTTTATCGATTTACCCTTGGCATCGGGGTCCATGGATATTGGGGGCGCATGTCTGGAAAGACGGTTGAAGAGATATATGAAGTGGCGTGGTGGCAAGAAGCGGATCACGCAGGCGTACCAGATATGAAGGCTCGGGTTTTCGGAGGTTGTACTACACGCTATGCCGTGTGTTGATTAACGACCAGGTGCAGGTGAATGCTATTTCGCTCACGCATGTTGGCGCGAGTGGATATCGGTCGCGGGGATATTTCTTTCGAGTGAAAGTATCCGGCTGCAAAATCCCATTGCACTCCAAAACCCTGCTTGGCTTTGAATGGATACATTGGATATTAGCGACCGATTTTCTCCAGACCTTCAGAGCGAAGTGCTTGCTCGACAAGGCGAGAAGGCATGACGAATGCAGAGGGAGGCAGCCTGCGCATAAGGACGTGGGTGTGATTCGTTCGTGCAAAACAAGAAAGCCCGCTTCTTGCGAAGCGGGCTCTTGAAAACATGGTGGCCGGGGACGGAATCGAACCGCCGACACGGGGATTTTCAATCCCCTGCTCTACCAACTGAGCTACCCGGCCGAAATGCCTGCAAGCATCAGAGATGCTGCGTGGAGCCGCGTATTAAATCGGAAGCAGGCCGATTCGTCAAGACTCCGTACCCGGGGCGACATAGCCTTCCGGCTGTATCACGTCACCGCCAAACAGGAATTTCTCCATTTCGGCGCTCAGAAACTGGCGCGCCTTGGGTTCCAGCGGATTGAGGCGGTACTCATTGAGCAGCATGGTCTGGTGGGCTAGCCATTGCTGCCACGCTTCCTTGGATATTTCGGCGTAGATACGTTGCCCCAGCGGACCGGGCCAGGGGGCGAAGTCCAGGCCTTCGGCATCGTGGCCGAGCTTGGCGCAGTGAACGATACGACTCATGCGATACGGCTCATGGTTGGGTTCATAGATTCTGTAGCAGCGTGCGAACGGGAGCGGGTAAGCCAAGTGCGACTCGGTCGCTGGCGCTGCACCAGCGCAGGCTGGAATTATCGGCTATGCGCTGGTGTGCTGTCGCCTCGTCGAACAGCAAGGGTTCGACGTTGAGGCGGTAGTGGCTAAAGATGTGGACGAAGGGCGGCAGCGATTGCGCATCGTCGATCTTCGCGAGCGACTCGGCAGCGCGCCAGGCGTGGTCGTGGTCGCTCGCTTCCGGAAGGCTCCACAGGCCCGACCATACGCCTTGCGGGCCACGTCGCTCGAGCAGTACGCGTCCTTGGGCGTCGCGCAGGATCAGCATCACCGTGGCACGCGTAGGCACTGTTTTGCTGGGTTTGGCGGTGGGCAATTGAGCGGTAAGGTCGTCCCGCTTGGCAACGCAATCGCTCGCGAGTGGGCAGGCATCGCATTGCGGTTTTGAGCGCACGCATAGCGTAGCGCCAAGATCCATGATGGCTTGCGTGTAGTCGGCCGTGCGCTCGGCGGGAGTCAGTGCGTCGGCATGCTGCCAAAGCACTTTTTCCACGGCGCTTTGTCCGGGATGTCCATGAATGCCGAGATATCGGGTAAGGACGCGCTTCACGTTTCCATCGAGGATGGGAAAGCGCAGTCCGTGTGCCTGCGCAAGAATCGCTCCCGCTGTCGAGCGGCCGATGCCCGGGAGATCCGCCAACGCTTCGAAATCACGCGGCAATTCTCCGTGGTGTTTTTCTACGCAGATCTGCGCCGCGCGTTGCAGGAATCGCGCACGGCGGTAGTAGCCGAGACCCGACCACAGCGCGAGTACAGTGTCTTCCTCGGCAGCGGCAAGATCACGTAGCGTCGGCAACGCAGTGACGAAGCGCTGGAAATACGGAATGACCGTTACCACCTGCGTCTGCTGCAGCATCACCTCCGACAGCCACACGCGATACGCGTCGCGCGGATGCTGCCAAGGCAGATCCCTGCGGCCGTGTTCGTCGAACCAGGCCAGGAGTGCGGTAGCAAATGGATTCATGGCGACTTGCGTGCGGGCGCGGTTTTGGATGGCGCGGGTTTGGCGCTGGCCGGCTGGGCGGGTGGCGGTGCGCTGGACGAGGAGGCTGGCACATTGGTGCCGGCCTGGATGGTGAGACCTTCGATACTGACGCCGCCGGTATCGATGTTGGCGATTTCGGCGTGACCGTTGCCGGGAGGTACGGCAAGGCGTGGGCCGTCGTCGTGATCCAGTTGCGACCACCATGCGGCCAGGGCCAGGGGGGGAATCTGCAGATCGGCGTGGTTTTCAGGGCCATCGAGTTTCACCGCGAGCATCAGCGGGTTGCTCTGGTCGGCGGGCGTCAATGCGACGGATACGTTGTATTGCTCCGTATCCGCGTGATCGAGCTTGCCGACCAACTGTGCTGAAGCATCCGCCGCGCCATGCCAGCGTGCGCTGCCGATGAGACGCAGCGTCAGCGCAGTGCTGTGCGTAAGAGTGAGTCCGATGTTATCCAGCAAGAGCGTGCCGCCCTTGATGCTGGGCGTGACCGACAGACGCAACTGTGTGGGTATGCCCTGTGCGTCCTTCGCCGTGATGGTGAGCGGGAAGGGATGGTTGGCAGCAAGGCGCCCTGCGTCCAGTTCCACGTCACCCAGCAGCATCTGGTTGCCGCGCACGAGGCTACCGCGCGTGATGTGTATGCCTGCGTCGATGCTGGGAATGGAGGAGGGCGCGGATGCCGGTCCGGAAGGCAGGTCGTCCAGCCAGGATTGCAATGCGTCCAGATCCACGCGTGGCGAGTCGATCCGCATCTGTGAGATCACCGTGTCTCCATGGACCAGCGTGCGCCATGGCAAGGCGAGCGTGCCACGCGCGGCGAGCAGGATCGGCATGTTCGCGTTCTGCGCGCTCAGCGTGATGCCTTCCAGTTCTAATGCTGGGCGAGGGAACAGTGCCGGCGTGGCGGGACTGGCCAGGCTCAGCTCAAGGCCGGCGTCGCGGGCCTGCTTCTGCAGCATGGCCGTAATGCGCTCCGGCTGGAGCAGCACGTGCACTGCAATGAGTGCGACAGCAACAAGCAGCAGCGTAGCGCTGCTCAGAATAATCAAGGAGAGGCGGAGCCAGCGCGGCACCGGTCGGCTCCCCTCAGCCCTGGCTCAGCGAGGCGGGAAGCAGGCCATCGACATAAGCCTCGGCGTCGAACACGCGCAGATCCGTCGCGGCTTCGCCGAGGCCCACGTAGCGGATCGGCAGGCCGAACTCACGTGCCAGTGCGAACACCACACCACCCTTGGCCGTGCCGTCGAGTTTGGTAACGACCAGGCCGCTCACGCCCACGATCTGGCGGAACTGACGCACCTGGCTCACAGCGTTCTGGCCGGTGTTGCCGTCGATGACCATCAGCACCTCGTGCGGTGCGTCAGCGTCGAGCTTCTTGAGCACGCGAGCGATCTTGCCCAGCTCGTCCATCAGACCACCCTGCGTGTGCAGGCGGCCGGCGGTGTCGGCGATCAATACGTCGGCATTGCGCGAGCGAGCGGCCTGGAGCGCATCGAAGATCACGCTGGCAGAGTCGGCATCCTGACCCTGCGAAATCACCGGCACGTCGTTGCGCGCGCCCCAGGTCTTGAGCTGTTCGACCGCAGCGGCGCGGAAGGTATCACCCGCGGCGAGCAGAACCTGATGTCCTTCGTCGCGATAGCGACGAGCAAGCTTGCCGATGGTGGTGGTCTTGCCAACGCCGTTGATGCCCACGGTGAGGATCACGAATGGCTTGACGCCATCCACGGCCAACGGCTTTTCCACCGGGCGAAGCAGGGTGATCAGCTCTTGGCGCAGAGCGGTCAGCAGCGCACCGGCGTCGGCGAATTCGCGCTTGTGCATGCGCTTGCGCAGGTCTTCCACCAGCGCCGTGCTGGCCTCGACACCTACGTCGGCGGTGATGAGTGTGGTTTCAAGCTCGTCCAGCAGATCGTCGTCGAGCTTGGGGTGACGCGTGAATAGCGAGGACAGTCCGCGTGCGAACGCGCTGCCGGACAGGCGCTCACGCCAGCTACGCTTGGACGGTGCGGCCGCCTCGGCTACGGCGGCAAGTTCGGTGGCTTCGTCCTCGGCCAGCTCCTCGGGGGCGGTCGGGGCTTCGGTCAGCGCTTCGTCCAGTACGGGACCGGCATGATCAAGCGAAGTGGCATCCGTGTCGTGCGCAAAACCCGCAGCTGGGGCGCTCTCCGCCGCAGGTGCGGTCGGCTGGCCCGGTGGGGTCTCGGCGGGTTTCTTCTTCCAGAACTTGAGCATTGCGGCGGCGATTCAAAGACAATGGCCGGCATGCTACCACCCCCACCCAAACTCACTGCTGAGTCCTGCTGTCGATGAAGGCGGCGTCCGGACGCGTCCGCATTATCGGCGGACACTTGCGCAATTCGCGCCTCGATGTTCCCGATCTCCCCGGCTTGCGGCCCACGCCTGAGCGCGTGCGCGAGACTCTGTTCAACTGGCTGGCTCCGGTGATTGCCGGTGCGCGGTGCCTGGATCTGTGCGCGGGTACCGGCGCGCTGGGTATCGAGGCGCTTTCTCGCGGTGCTGCTGGTGTGCAGTTCGTTGAGCGCGATGCCAAGGTGGCGCAAGCTTTGCGGGCCAACCTAGTCCGGTTGAAAGTGGAGGGTGGACAGGTGGCCGCGATCGATGCTCAGGCCTACCTGCAAGGGTCGGCCCAACCGTTTGGGTTGGTGTTCCTCGATCCACCGTTTGCACTCGATCTGTGGACATCGCTGGCGCGACGGCTGGAGGAGGGCGGCTGGCTTACGCCGTCGGCGTGGATTTACGTGGAATCGCCCCGTCAGGCGGTGCTCTCGCTGCCGGCCCCATGGGTGCCGCACCGGGAGGGGGCGGCTGGCGACGTGCGTTACGCGCTCTATCGCCGGACTTCCTGACCGTCGCGTATGGATAGGGGCAACGTTTACAGACTCTAGGCGGGCGCGGCGAACGGGCCTAAGCTAGCCGCCCCTCCGCTGACAGTGCCTCGTCACGTGAACAAGCCGCCGGTCAACCAGCGCCTCGCCGTCTATCCGGGTACCTTCGACCCGATCACCAATGGTCATGCTGATCTAGTGGCGCGCGCAGCGCCGCTGTTCGAACGCATCATCGTCGCGGTGGCAGAAAGCCCCAACAAGGGTCCCGGTTTCAGCCTCAACGAGCGCATCGCGTTGGCGAGGCTGGCCTTGGCTGACCTCAAGAATGTCGAGGTACGCGGTTTCGATGGCTTGCTTGCGCACTTCATTGAGGAAGTGGGTGCGGGCGTCATCATCCGCGGGCTGCGCGCCGTTTCGGATTTCGAGTACGAGTTTCAGCTGGCCAGCATGAACCGCCATCTGATTCCGCAGGCCGAAACCCTGTTCCTGACGCCCGCCGAGCAGTACAGCTTCATCTCGTCCACGCTGGTGCGTGAGATTGGACGTTTGGGTGGCGATATCACGGGTTTTGTACACCCAGCCGTGCAACAGGCCATGCGCCAGCGCTGGCGTTGAGCTCGTTTTTGCCCGAGCAGCGACGGCTCGCCGCGGCTGCGTGAGGCGCCCGAGGTACTCAGTGACGCCGTACGCAGGCCAGTGTCAGGCCGGGGCGGGCTCGTGTATCCTCGCGGGCATCCTGCGGACAGGACAGTCGCTCGCCGCGGGCCAGGGGTACGGAAGGTTCACGTGGTCGCCCGGCTGCCATGGAACCCGAGCTGGGCTCCCGGTCCAATAAGGCCCTGTCGCATGACGGGCCGGTAGGTCAGTCATCCAATGGATCCCGTGCCCCGATTCCACCATCCAAGGTGACCACCATGTACAAGTACGCTCTCCTCGCCGCCCTCGCGATCACCGGCCTCGCCGCTTGCAGCCAGCAGGACGAATCCGCTCAGCAGCAGCCGACCGAACAGGCCGCCGCGGTGACCAAGCCGACCGATCCGAACGACTCCAAGGCGTGGAACGCCTACCTCGGCCAGATCGTCCAGAAGAACATGCAGGGCATGACGGCTGACCGTCCGTTCCCGTACCTGGTGCCGGCCGGCGACAGCGACGACGCCAACGCGCTGCGCCAGCGTCAGCTTGAGCAGGTGCAGGACACCGTCGCCCGCGGCGTGCTGCCGGGCAACATGCTGGTGTTCGCTGGCCCGGATTCGGGCAAGACCTCTGAATTCGTGAGCGACGCCTTCAAGGACGCCAAGGCGGGTTCGTTCAAGGACGTGATCGTGCTGGTGATCGGTGATGCCGCCGACAAGGACAAGGTGTCCGCCGTCCTGCAGCCGACCGGTGCCACCGTGCGTTACGTGAACTGGTAAGTCCCGGTTTACGAAGTTATTTCGAAGCCCGCGGCACGCAAGTGCCGCGGGCTTTTGTTTTTCCAGAGCGCATCCATCTTGGTATTTCTTGCGGCGCATCACCGGCGCCCAGCATGTAAACTCAACGAATGTCCCTGAAAATCCTCGATACCTGCGTCAATTGCGACGTCTGCGAACCAGCTTGTCCGAACAAGGCCATCTCGCTGGGCGAGGAGTACTACGTGATTGATCCGTCGCTGTGCACCGAGTGCATCGGTCACTACGACGAACCGCAGTGCGTGGATGTATGCCCGGTCGAGTGCATCATCATCGACCCTGCGCACACCGAGACGCACGATCAGCTTGAACTCAAGTACCGCCACCTGATGGCGCTGGGTGGCGATGCCCCGGCGTCAGCGGTCGATGCATCCACAAAGGACGACGCATGAAGCATCCGTTGAACTGGCGCGTGACGCTGCTGGCCCTGCTTGTCTCCTCCAGCGTTGCCTACGCCGACAACCGCCCCGCTAACGCTCCCGCACCTGCCAACTCCCCGCACCTCATCACGCAGCGTCCCGGCTATGCCGGCATCGCCAGCGCGAACTTCCATGCGACCGACGCCGGCCTGGAAGTGCTCGCCAAGGGCGGAAACGCGTTCGATGCAGCGATTGCTGTGGCATCCACGTTATCCATCGTCGAGCCGGAAAGCTCGGGCATCGGTGGCGGCTTCATGGCGGTGCTGCATCGCGCATCCGATGGCAAGGACATCTTCATCGACGCGCGCGAAACCGCGCCGGCCGCGGTGAATACCAAGGACTACCTCGACAAGAACGGCGAGCCCAATCGCGATACCGCGCTTAACGGGCCGCTTTCCGCGGGCATCCCTGGCGAACCCGCCGGTCTTGCGTGGCTGGCCAAGCACTACGGCAAGCTGCCGTTGAAGGATTCGCTGACGCCGGCCATCCGCCTGGCGCGCGACGGCTTCCAGCCGGACGGTCGCCTCATCAACGCCATTAGCGAGCGCCAGGAAGACATCAATCGCTGGCCGGCCTCCGTCGCCAAGTACCTCCCGAATGGCAAGCCGCCGGTCGCCGGGCAGACCTGGCGCGATCCGGATCAGGCTCGCACGCTAGAGATCCTGGGCGAGCAGGGTGCAGATGGTTTCTATCGCGGTGAGGTTGGCAAGAAGCTGGTGGACACCGTGCGCGCCGCGGGCGGCAACTGGACGGCAAAGGATCTGGAGAGCTACCAGGTCAAGGAGCGCACGCCGATTGTCGTGGACTACCGCGGCTATCGCGTAGTCACCGCGCCGCCGGCTTCGTCGGGTGGCGTGGCGGTGGCGGAGATTCTGAATATCCTTTCCGGCTATGACCTGACCAAGCTGGATGAAGCGCATCGCACACATCTGGTCATCGAAGCCATGCGCCGCGCGTTCCGTGATCACAATGATTATCTCGGCGATCCGGACTTCGTGAAGATGCCGCTCGACATGCTGCTGTCGCCTTACTACGCGGCGGGTCTGCGCATGACCATCCTGGCCGATAAGGCCACGCCGTCGTCGATGCTGCCGGCCAGCATCAGCGTTGATCCGGGCATGCACACCACGCATTTCTCCGTGATCGACAAGGACGGCAACATCGCCTCGATCACGCTCACCGTGAACTACACGATGGGCTCCACCTTCGTTGCCGCCGGCACCGGTGTGCTGCTCAACGACGAGATGGACGATTTCGCACTGGTGCCGAACAAGCCCAACGTCTATGGCTTGCTGGGTAGCGCGGCGAATGCGCCGGAGCCGGGCAAGCGCATGCTGTCGTCGATGACGCCCAGCATCGTGTTCGGCGCCGATCGTGTCGGCGTGATCGGTTCGCCAGGCGGTTCCACCATCATCACGCAGGTGCTGGAAGGCATCCTGGCCTTTATCGACGGCAAGGACGCACAAGGCATCACCGCCCAGAAGCGCTACCACCATCAATACATGCCCGATCGCGTCGACGTGGAAACGGGTGCGTTCGATCCAGCCACGGCAGAGGCGCTGACCCGCATGGGCCACACGCTCAAGGATCGCAGTCCCTGGGGCTACATGAACGTGGTCACCTGGGATCTGAAGACCAACAAGCTCGATGCGGCCAGCGATCCGCGCCGTGAGTCGGGCCTGGGCAAGGTGCAGTAAGTCATGGAGCTCTGGTCCCTCACCGGTAATTCGCAGAGGCTAGACGGCGGCGCCATGTTCGGTAATGCACCTAGGGCACTGTGGTCGCGCTGGATCACGCCGGATGCGGAGAACCGCATTCCGCTTTCGTGCCGCTGCCTGCTGGTGAAGAATCTGGACGGCAAGAACGTATTGTTCGAAACCGGTATCGGTGCGTTTTTCGAGCCAGCGTTGCGCGAACGATACGGTGTGCTGGAAGACCGCCACGTGCTGTTGGAATCGCTCGCACAGGCCGGGCTCACGCATGAAGACATCGATGCGGTGGTGTTGTCTCACCTGCACTTCGATCACGCGGGTGGCCTGCTTGCAGCGTGGGAGGAAGGCCAGTCACCGCGGCTACTGTTTCCAAATGCCACGTATATCGTTGGTGCAGAGCACTGGCGCCGCGCACTGAAACCGCATCCGCGCGATCGCGCGTCGTTCGTGCCGGAACTGCAGCCCCTGCTCGAAGCCAGTGGCCGGCTCGAACTGGTCGACGGTGCTCACTCCAGGGCGCTCAGCGAATCGGTACGCTTCAGTTTTTCAGACGGCCATACGCCCGGCCTGATGTTGGCGGAAGTGGGCGGCGTGGTCTTCTGCGCCGACCTGATTCCGGGGCGCTTCTGGGTGCATCTACCCATCACGATGGGCTACGACCGCTTTCCGGAAAAGCTGATCGAAGAGAAACGCGCTTTTCTGGATGACAAGCTGGCGCGCGGCGTGCGCCTGTTCTTTACTCATGACCATGATTGCGCCGTAGCGCGCGTCGTGTGCGACGAACGCGGGCGCTACGGTACCGCCGACGAACAACGAGAAATGCGGGAACACGTGGCCTGAGCAGCCGCCATCGGGGAGGGGGACGATCATGCAGCTTTGGTTGCAACGCGTACTGGGTGGACTGTTGCTCTTGGCGGGCACGGGACTGGTGGTGACGACCGAGCAAGGCTTGCTCGACAATCGTCACGCGTCCGATCGTCATGGTGGACAGATTGTGGACCTGGGTGACGGTGGTTCGTCGGACCGGGGACATCATGGCAACCTCGTACGTGTCGCTGGCCCCATTCGCGTGGTGGAAGACCCCTTCGATCCTGAGTTCGGTCAACGTGCGCGTGCGCCCGTGATGATCCGTCACGTCGAGATGTTCCTATGGCGGGAAATCCGCGTAGGCGGCGACGTGCATTACGAACTGGATTGGGTGGATCGCCCGATCGACTCGCGTCGTTTTGCACAGTCCTCTGGTCATGTGAATCCCGAGCGGTTCCCGATCGAAGGCAAGCAGTTCGATGCAGGACAGGCGCGCGTCGGCAACTTCGCCATGTCTCCGCCGCTGCTTCATGCGTTGCCGGGTGGCGCACTCATCACGCCCGTCATCAAAACCTTGCCGGTGAATCTGGCAGCAAGTTTTTCCCTCAATGGGAATTACTTCACCACCAGCGCGCATCCTGAGCAACCCCGGTTGGGCGATCTGCGGGTGAGTTGGGAGGCCGTGCCGCCGCAGGTCGTGACCGTGTTTGCGCAGATCAATGGCGACGAACTGGTGCCGGCGGCGAGTGCCATCGATGGCAAGGGCTTCGACGTTCAGATAGGCGACCGCCAGTTGGTGGACGTGGTGCCCGATGTTCCGCTGCCGCCGTCCTACGTCTGGCTGCGCCGCATTGCCGCTGTGTTGTTGGCGATGTTTGGTGCGTTGCTGCTATTGCCTGAGCGCCCGCGTACCCATCATGACTTGCTGCTCGCTGTGGGCAGTGGCTTGCTACTGGTGTCTGCGGTGGCTTGCGTGATGTGGTTGGGGACGGATATGGCGATGGGTGGGGTTTGGTTTTTGGTGGCGTTGGTGGGGATGGGGGTGGCGGTTTGGAGGTTGCGGGTGACTGCTGAGTGAGGGTGGCTTTTTCTCCCGCTCCCCTCGGGGAAGAGGGTTGGGGTGAGGGGGGTGCTCGCGTCACCGTTTGATCTTTGCCGTCATCCCGGCGAAGGCCGGGATCCAGGGTCTCGGTGTTTGATTGTCGCGTTGCAGCGATCTGGCTCGCCTGCGGCGGGCTTTCGACCTCCTGCCGGAGGCCGAGTCACTTTTCTTTGCTTACCCACGCACGCGCAGGAGCGCGTGCGAACGGCGAAGCCGGCCCGAAGGGCGAAGGGCAGGATGCCCGGAGTAAAGAAAAGTAACCCAAAGAAAGGGCACCCCCGCTTGGCGCTGGCCGATAGAGCCGGCCAGTCCGTGAGGGGTGGCCGGGCTTTTCGACAGGGCATCCTGCCCTGGCGAAAAGGAATCGGCATCCCTGCCGATCCCCCTGCGGGCCTTTTCGTCCACCCCTCACCGCCGCACAGGGGGGGGGAAGGTCAAAAGCGCCGAGCCGAAGGCTCGTGCAGCTTTGCTGCACATCGCGCCGTAGTTGGTCGCGTTGCCGCGAATGCCGCCCCGCGAAACAGCAGCCTCAGCCGCTCACGCCACCTGCGAGTCAAACTTGCGAATGAAGTCCCGCACTTGCGGATACACCATCTGCCGCCAGCGTCGACCGCTGAAAATGCCGTAGTGGCCCGCACCTTCCACCACTCGGTGTTCGCGGCGGTCAGTTGCGATGCCGCTGCACAGGTCATGGGCTGCTTCGGTCTGGCCGATGCCGGAGATGTCGTCCAGTTCACCTTCGACAGTCAGCAACGCGGTGGTCTTGATGGCGGAGGGCTTCACGCGTTCGCCTGACACATCCCACAGGCCGCGCGGCAGCAGGAACTGCTGGAACACGGTGGAGATGGTGTCGAGGTAGTACTCGGCTGGCATGTCGAGCACGGCGTTGTATTCGTCGTAGAACTTGCGGTGTGCCTGCGCGTCGTCCTCGTCACCGCGCAGCAGGTTCTCGTAGAAATCCCAGTGCGAGTTGAGGTGACGGCCGGGGTTCATGGCGATGAAGCCGGCGTGCTGCAGGAAGCCGGGGTACACCTCGCGGCCGCTGCCGGGGTAGTTCGGCGGCACGGTATGGATCACGTTGCCGCGGAACCAGCTGAGCGGGCGGTTGGTCGCGAGGTTGTTTACGCCGGTGGGGTTGCTGCGCGGCTCGATCGGGCCGCCCATCATGGTCATGCTGAGCGGGGTCTTTTCACCGCGTGCGGCCATCAGAGAGACCGCGGCAAGCACCGGCACAGTCGGCTGGCACACGGAAATCACGTGCAGTCGTTCGGCGCCGATGTGGCGGATGAATTCTTCGATGTACGCCACGTAGTCGTCGAGATGGAACGCGCCGTGGCTGGCAGGCACCATGCGCGCGTCAACCCAGTCGGTGATGTACACCTTGTGGTCCTGCAGCAGGGTGCGCACGGTATCGCGCAGCAACGTGGCGTGGTGACCGGAGAGTGGCGCCACGACCAGTACGGTCGGCTCGCTCTTCAACCTCTCGATGGTGTCCGGATCATCGCTGAAGCGTTTGAAGCGCTTGAGCTGGCAGAAGGGCTTGTCCAGCACCACACGTTCGATCACGGCAATGTCCTGGCCGTGCGAAGTGACCTGCGGCAGGTTGAAGGCCGGCTTCTCGTATTCCTTGCCCAGGCGGTGCATCAGTTCGTAGCCGGCGGCCAGTCGCTGCGCACCGGGCAGGTGGGACATGGGGCTGGTCACGTCGCTCAGCATCTTCGCGCTGGCTTCGGCGTAATGGCTCATGGGGCCGAGGAAGGCGCGTTGCCACTCGTGGATCTGATAGAGCATGAGACGGACCGGGCGGAGTCAGAGGGAATCATCTTACCCGGTTTGGCGGGTGCGTGCTGCGCTGCCGCATCGTCTCGTGCCTGATGAATCAGCTGCTTACGTGCGACGACAGAGCAGCAGCACTTCGTCGACCCCGGTCGATGGCACCAGCCCGGGCTGCCAGCTCAGCGGCTTCTGCAGGCGCAGGCCGATGGGCATGAATACCCGGTTGTACCACCACAGCGCGCGCTCCCTGTGCTGGGTGAGGTACTTCTCGCCGAGGGCGAGCAGGGTGGGTGAAGAGGGCTGCATGCCATAGACGGCGCTTTGTTCGATGCGCCAACCATGCGTGGCCAGTCGGGCGGCAATGTCCCCCGGCTCGTACCGGCGATAGTGGCCGACGAAATCGTCGAAGCTGGTCCATGCATCCGCATGCAACGGCACCGACAGCAACAGTGCGGCGCGCGGATCGGCCACGCGCGTAAGTTCGCTCAGTGCGCCGTCGTCATCGACCACATGCTCAAGGATGTCGAGCGCGCACACCAGATCGAAGCTGGCGTCGGCATACGGCAGGGCGGTGATGCTTCCCCGCGTCGCCATGGCGTTCCGCGTACGCAGTGCCGCGATGGCCGCGCCGCTGAGGTCCATGAAGCAGGTGTCATCGAGTGGAAGGCGTGGACGCAATCCCGGCGCAACCTCAAGGCGGCGCGGTGCCTGCGCCACCAGCTTCGATACCAGCGGCCAAGTATTGAACCGGTTCGGCTCAACCAGCCGTGCGCCGGACCAGAGCGACTCGTAGAAGCTCCGGTTGATGCGATTGACGTTTTCTGCGCGAGAGCGCGTCGGCGCGAGAGTAGGCATGGGCGAAGTTTCGCGCCCGGATGGCTGAGCGGGGCGTGAAAGTCAGCGGATGCAGCGCAATTCGGTGCGTGCGATCACGTCGTGCATCGCACGTTTTCGTGGATCGAATGCAGCTACGGCGAACCACACGGCCCATGCCACCAGGACCGACCATCCGGCGCCGCGCGTGCCGACAAGAGGTGCGAGTGCGAGCAACAGCATGGGCGCGGCGGCTACCAGTAGTCGCACGATGGCTTGCACTGGGCCGATGCGCAGGCCGTCAGCATTGGTCACGCGGATGCGCCACGGGCGCATGCCCAGCGTTTGTCCGCCGCGCAACCACGACGCGAGGAAGTACGCCGACACCACCAATGCCTGCAGCGGCTGATACCACCAGGCGATATGCGCATGCCCGTCGGTACTGACCACGGTGCCACCGGTAACGCGTTGGCACACGTAGCCCACCACCATCACGATCGCCACCACGGCGAGCAGGTCATAGAGCAGGGCAGTCAGGCGACGCCACAGCGGGCAATACACGTCGGTTGCGGTGATGGCATTCATCGAAATGGATGTCGTTGGGCGTGGAGTGCTTGCGCATGGCGAGGCAGACGGCGAGCATCGCCTCCATGCAGCACGAAGAACCCAGTATCGCCGAAGCCGACCGTCGTAGCATCGATGCCTTTATCGAGCGCGTGTGGTCCGAAGACGGCTTGTCGGATCGCACGCTCGACGCGTATCGCCGTGACCTTGAAGGCCTCGCCCGCTGGCTGGGGACGCAAGGGCAGAGCTTGCACAGCGCGCGGCGCCACCATTTGTCGGCCTACCACGGCAGCCAGCCGGTGGCCGTGCGCTCACTGGCTCGGCGGCAGTCGTCGTTCCGCCGCTACTACGCGCACGTCGTGCGCTCTGAGCCGGGTTTCGAAGATCCCACCTTGCTGATCGAGCGTCCCAAGATGCCACGCAGCCTGCCCAAGGCCCTGGCCGAGCGTGAGATCGAAGGGCTGCTGGATGCACCCGACGTCGGCAGCACATTGGGGCTGCGCGATCGGGCCATGCTGGAATTGATGTACGCCTCGGGCCTGCGTGTGTCCGAACTGGTCGAGCTGCCACTGGCGTCGCTCAATCTCCGTCAGGGCGTGGTGCGTGTCACCGGCAAGGGTGGCAAGGACCGTCTGGTGCCCATCGGAGAAATGGCCGCGGAGCGCATCGAGGCTTATCTCGCCGCCGCACGCCCGGTGCTCGCCAAGGGACGTCAGCCGGCAGCGCTTTTCCTGAGCAATCGCGGCGAAGGCATGACCCGGCAGATGTTCTGGACGCTGGTGAAGCGCTATGCGCTGGTGGTGGGCATCGTGCCCAAGCGCATCTCACCGCACGTGCTGCGCCATTCCTTTGCCACGCATCTGCTCAATCACGGGGCCGACCTGCGTGCGCTACAGATGCTGCTGGGCCACAGCGCACTGAGCACAACCCAGATCTACACCCTGGTAGCGAAAGAGGGCCTCAAGCGCCTGCATGCCCAGCATCACCCTCGGGGTTAAGCGGTGCGCCGCTGTGTCAAACGGCCCACATACCCGTTCATGTGCCTGTGAGAGAATGGGTTTTCCCCTGCGCCCCGACGGGGCGGCATGTCGATGAGGTTCGCGATGTTCAAGAAATGGTTGCTGGCGCTGTGCGTCGGTGGATTGGCCCTCAACGCCTGTGCTGCGCCCGATGGCGCCGCTGCCGCTCCCGAAGCCGCCGTACGCAAGGCGCTGCTCTCGTTGGTGCCCAACGCGAACATCGATTCGGTTCGCCCAGCACCGATGCCGGGCTTCTATCAGGTCATCGCCTCGGGTCATCTGGTCTACGTCTCCACCGACGGCAAGTACATGCTCAATGGCGATCTGATCGACCTGAGCAAGAAAAAGAACATCACTGAGGATGGCTGGGCGGATTTCCGCAAGGCCGAACTGGCCAAGGTGCCGGCGGCTGACCGCATCGTGTTTGCGCCGGCCAATCCGCGCTATCGCGTCACTGTCTTCACGGACGTCAATTGCGCCTACTGCCGCCAGTTGCATGAGCACATCGCGGACTTCAACAAGGCCGGCATCGCCGTGGAATACATCGCCTGGCCGCGTGAAGGCGTAACCAACGAGGCGGGCAAGACCACGCAGACCTACAACGAGATGGTTTCGGTGTGGTGTGCCGCCGACCGCAAGGCTGCCTTTTCGGCCGCCAAGCTGGGTAAGGCACCGAAGGCCACCAACTGCCCCAACCCGGTGAAGGACGAGTTCGACCTAGGTGTGAAGCTGGGGGTTACCGGCACGCCGACCATCATCGGTGAAGATGGCAGCATGCTCGGCGGCTACGTGACGCCGGACCAGCTGTTGCAGGCGCTGAAGACTGGCGGCTGAGCCCAGCCCCCTTCCGTATTCTGCAAAAACAATCGGTTGGGTCATTCCGGCGGCTGGGCGCAAGCGCAAGCCGCCGGGGTCCTCAGGATGCTGCGTCGCGGCAGTCTTGATGCTCCTTAGGGTACAATAGGCGTTTTCGCCTACCTCCCGTTCCCCGCATGATCGCACTCGACGGGCAGAGCGCCCTCTCTCCTTTTCGTCTCGAACGTCTGAACGCACGCCTGGAGGCCATTCATCGTGGCACTCGGGTGCAGGCGTCGTGGTTCGTTTACTTCATCGACGCCGACCGCACGCCGGAGGGCGAGCAGCATCGTCGCCTGCTGGAAGTGCTGGAAGCCAAGGAGGGAGCGCCGGAGGCCGCCTCTTTGTGGGTGGTTCCGCGCCTAGGCACGATTTCGCCCTGGTCCAGCAAGGCCACTGACATCCTGCATGGCGCCGGTTTCGACGTGCGCCGCGTGGAGCGCGGCACTGCTTGGCAGGTCGCCGGCTTGCCTGCTGCCGGCACCGCAGAGCACGACGCCGTACTGGCTGTGTTGCACGACGCGATGACGCAGTCCGTGCTGACCAGCCTGGATCAGGCCAAGGGCCTGTTCCTCGGTGGCCAGCCGGGTCCTATCGTCCACATCGCGCTAGGCGGTGACGCCAAGGCTGCGCTGGACAAGGCCAACAAGGAATTGGGTCTGGCACTGGCCGACGACGAGATCGAGTACCTCGTCGAGCGCTACGCCGAGCTGGGTCGTGACCCGAGCGACGCCGAACTCTTCATGTTCGCGCAGGCCAACTCCGAACATTGCCGCCACAAGGTGTTCAACGCCAGTTGGACGCTGGATGGCGAGGCTCAGGACAAGAGCCTGTTCGGCATGATCAAGAACACTCACCAGCATTCGCCGGCCCATACATTGTCCGCCTACAAGGACAACGCGGCCGTGATCGAAGGCTTCGAGGGCAAGCGCTTCTTCCCGGATCACGACGGCGTGTGGCGCGCGCATCCGGAGCAAGTCGACTACGCGATCAAGGTGGAAACGCATAACCACCCGACTGCCATCGCACCGTGGCCGGGCGCTGCAACCGGCGCCGGCGGCGAGATCCGCGATGAAGGCGCGACCGGCCGTGGCGCCAAGCCGAAGGCTGGCCTCACCGGTTTCTCCGTGTCTGACCTGCGCATTCCGGGCCTGCCGCGTCCGTGGGAAGTGGATCGCCCGCTGCCGCCGCACATGGCTACCGCGTTCGAAATCATGCGCGACGGCCCGCTGGGCGCCGCTGCGTTCAACAACGAATTCGGCCGTCCCGCGCTGGGCGGCTATTTCCGCACCTACGAACATGAAACCGGCGAAGCCGGAGTGCGTCGCGGCTACGACAAGCCGATCATGATCGCTGGCGGCCTCGCCAACATCCGCTCCGGCCACGTGCAGAAGCGCGACGTGCAGCCGGGCAACAAGGTGATCGTGCTGGGTGGCCCGGCGATGCTGATCGGCCTTGGCGGCGGCGCCGCTTCGTCGGTTGCGTCGGGCACGTCCAGCAAGGAGCTGGATTTCGCCTCCGTGCAGCGCGACAACGCCGAGATGGAACGTCGTGCGCAGCAGGTGATCGACAGCTGCTGGGCACGTGGCGACAAGAACCCCATCGTCAGCGTGCACGACGTGGGCGCGGGTGGTTTGTCCAACGCCATTCCCGAGCTGCTCAACGACGCCGGCGTGGGCGGTCGCATCGACCTTTCCCGCGTACCGTGCGATGACCCGTCACTCTCGCCGATGCAGGTGTGGAGCAACGAATCGCAGGAGCGCTACGTGCTCGCGATCGGCGTCGATGATCTCGCCGAGTTCGAGGAATACTGCAAGCGCGAGCGTTGCCCGTATGCCGTGGTCGGTGACGCCACCGCCGAGCGCCGCCTGGTGGTGAACGATCCGCGCACCGACACGCTGGTGATCGACCTGCCGATGGATGTGCTGTTCGGCAAGCCGCCGCGCATGCATCGCGACGCCAAGCGCCTGAAGCCGCGCGTTGATCTGGTGCCCGACCTTACCGGCATCAGCATGGACGAAGCGCTGATGCGTGTGCTGCGTCTACCTACGGTGGGCAGCAAGAGCTTCCTCATCACCATCGGTGACCGCACCGTGGGTGGCCTGAATGCGCGCGACCCGATGGTCGGTCCGTGGCAGGTACCGGTGGCCGATTGCGCCGTCACCATCACCGACTTCGACGGCTACACCGGCGAGGCGATGGCGATGGCTGAGCGTGCGCCGGTGGCGCTGCTCAGCAGCCCGGACGCCGCGCGCCTCGCTGTCGGCGAAGCCATCACCAATCTCGCCGCCGCGCCGATCGCTTCGCTGGGCGAAGTGCGTCTGTCGGCGAATTGGCAGGCCGCCGTGAATTTCCCGGGCGAAGATGCCGCGCTGTTCGACGCCGTGAAGGCTGTCGGTATGGAGCTGTGCCCGGAACTGGATATCTCCATTCCGGTCGGCAAGGACTCGCTGTCCATGCAGACCGTGTGGAAAGACGGTGACACCACGCAGCGCACCGTCTCGCCGGTGTCGCTGGTCATCACCGGCTTTGCGCGCGTCACCGACGTGCGTCGCACGCTGACGCCGCAACTGCGCCTTGATCACGGCGATTCCGAACTGTGGTTGCTCGACCTCGGCGCATGCCGTGATCGCCTGGGTGGTTCATCGCTGACGCAGGTGTTCAATCGTGGTGGCGGCGTGCCGCCAGATCTGGACGACCCTAAGCGTCTGAAGTCGTTCTTCGACCTCGTGCAGGAAGCCAATGCGGGCGGCCTGTTGTTGGCCTATCACGATCGCTCCGACGGTGGCGCCATCGTGACCCTGCTAGAGATGGCGTTTGCCGGTCGCTGCGGCCTGGAAATCCATCTGGACGGTTGGGCAGAAGCCACGCTGCGCGCGATGTTCAACGAAGAACTCGGCGCCGTCGTGCAGGTTGCCACCGCCAACCGCGAAGCGTTCGAGTCGCTGCTGGTCAAGCATGGCCTGACCAGCATGGCGTATCGCATCGGTCGTCCGAAGGAAAAGCTGGGCATCAAGCTTTTCCAGAACGGCGACACGCTGTTCAAGTGGAACTGGCGCACGCTGTTCCAGGCGTGGAACGAAACCAGTCACGCCATGCAGCGCTTGCGCGACAACCCGGTTTCCGCCGATGCGGAGAACCAGTGGCGTTTGGACGATGCCGACCCCGGCATCACGCCGAAGCTCACCTTCGAGCCGCACGAAGACATCGCTGCACCGTATATCGCCAAGGGCGCGAAGCCGCGCGTGGCGGTGTTGCGCGAGCAGGGCGTCAACGGACAGGTGGAAATGGCCGCCGCGTTCACGCGTGCTGGCTTCGAGGCCGTGGACGTCCATATGTCCGACCTGGCCAGCGGCCGCATCAAGCTGGCGGACTTCCGTGGTCTCGCCGCGTGCGGTGGCTTCTCCTACGGTGACGTGCTCGGCGCGGGTCGTGGTTGGGCCACGTCCATCCTCTACAACGAATATCTGCGTGCCGAGTTCAGCACGTTCTTCGCCGACGCTTCGCGTTTTGCGCTGGGCGTGTGCAACGGCTGCCAGATGATGAGCCAGCTCAAAGACATCATCCCTGGTGCCGCGCACTGGCCGAAATTCCTGCGCAACGCGTCGGAGCAGTACGAAGCGCGCGTCGCCACGCTGGAAGTGCTCGATTCGCCGAGCATCTTCTTCAAGGGCATGGCCGGTTCGCGTATTCCGGTAGCGGTAGCGCACGGCGAAGGCCGCGTGAGCTTCCCGTACAGCTGCAGCCCGGCCAAGGCAGGTGCTGCGGCGCGCTACGTCGATAACCGCGGCAAGCCGACCGAAGACTACCCGCTGAATCCCAACGGTTCGCCGGGCGGCCTTGCGGGTTTCACTGCCGCGGACGGCCGCGTGACGATCCTGATGCCGCATCCGGAACGCGTGTTCCGCAGCGTGCAGATGAGCTGGCATCCGGAAAAGTGGGGCGAGGATTCGCCGTGGATGCGCATGTTCCGCAACGCACGGGTGTGGTGCGGCTGATGTCGTTTCGCCGCGCTAGGTATCCCTAGCGTGGCGACGGTCGCGCGCTGGTTCGTGCGGACACTTCCGGCAGCGGTGTGGACCTGTGTGGTCGCGCTGTTGCCCTGGTGGATGGGCTTGTCGCTGGTGGTGTTGTCGGTGCTTGGCGCGGTGCTGTTCGACCGGCGCATCGTTCACTACGCGGAATTGTGTCGTCGTGCCCTACGCTGGGGTTTGCCGGGTCTGCTGTTCGCGGTACAGCGCGCGCTGGGCGGTGACCTGATCGCCTGGGGCGCGGCACTGCTTGGTGCGCTGGTCGGTTTTTCGCTGGTGGTGTTGATGGAGTCGCTGCTCGATCACCGCGTGCAGCGGACCACGCAAGCTAAGGTCTCACCCGAATGGAGTGAGCTGGCCATGGCATCCGTCGGGCCACCGGCACACATCATCGAACTGGCGTGGGCGCGTTGGCAGGAGGCCGCGGGCCTGTTCGCGGATGCCGCCGGGCCAGCGCGGTTCGAGTCCACGGGTAAAGGGCGTGGACGTTACTTATTCGCGCAAGGCAAGGTTATCGACAAGGCTAGCCCGCGCTACTGCTTCAGCCCTGGCGGTCGATGGTTTGCCGCAAACCTGCCGGGCGGACGCGGTGAAGTACTGTGGGACACGCGGAGCGGTCACACGCACCGCCTGATGGGATGGCAGCTCAGTGGCTGGGAAGGCGAGCAGCCATGGTTGGCGCGGGGTAGCAACGGTGTGCCGACCGCTTTGCACGAAGTGTTGGGACAAGAGTCGCGGCGGTAAATGCCGGAATCATCCCTCGACGTACTGGACAACGCATAGTGGTGGTTGTGAATACCGACGTATCTTCTTCCTTGGTTTCCGTGTTGCCGGTCAGCGTGATCGTGGTGGCGGCCGACAGCGGCCCCAGCCTGCGCGATTGCGTACGGCGCGTGCTCGCGTGCGACGTGCCGCTGGAGATGATCCTGGTCGACAACGCCTCGTCCGACGGTATTCCGCAGGCGATTGCGCGTGCGCACCAGAACGACACGCGGCTGCGTGTGATCTACAACCACGCCAATCTCGGCTTTGGTCCGGCGATGAACCGTGGCGCCGCGCAATCGCAGGGCAAGTCGCTGCTCATCCTCAACCCCGATTGCCTGATCGACAACGACATCCTGCAGCGCCTGCTCGGCATGCTGGCGGCCAATCCGCGCGCCGGTGTGATCGGTGCAGTGGTCTGCGATGAGGACGGCACGCCAGACCCGGCCTCCCGGCGCCGCGACCCGCTGATGCGTCGCGCGCTAAATACGCTGTTCAAGCGTGCAGGTGAAGGCATCAACATCGATGGTCCGATCCCGCACGAACTGATCGAGGCCGAAGCTGTGTCTGGCGCCTTGATGCTGATGCCGCACCGCGTGTTCGACTACCTCGCCGGTTTCGACGAAGACTACTTCCTGCATTGCGAAGACCTGGACCTGTGCCGCCGCGTGCGCGATGCCGGCTACCGGGTGCTGCTGGCTGGTGATGTGCGCGTGCTTCACGGCAAGGGTACGTCCAGTCGCCACCGTCCGGTGTTCGTCAGCCGGCACAAGCACCGCGGCATGTGGCGCTGGTTCCGCAAGTTCGATCCGGATGCGCGCAAACCAGTGGTCGCAGCCACCGTATGGCTGGGTATTTGGTCGCACTTCCTGTTGCAGATTCCCGGCCAGCTCTGGCGACTGGCCAAGCGCAAGCGTTCGAAGGACGCCGCGTGAGCGAACCCCGCACGCGCACATCCACGGCAGCCACGCTTGGGCTGGTTTCCGTCACGGCGGTCTGGGGCTCCACCTTTTTCCTGATCAAGGATCTGGTGGGCCGCATGGCGGTGGCCGATTTTCTCGCCGTGCGCTTTCTTATCGCCGCATTGTCGATGGCCTTGCTGTTCCACCGCTCGCTGTTTCGCCTGAGCCGCCGCGAGTGGTGGCAGGGTGTGGCGCTAGGGGCGATATACGGCATCGCGCAATTGCTGCAGACCTCCGGGCTGGAACACACCTCGGCCAGCATCAGCGGTCTCGTTACCGGCATGTATGTCGTTTTCACGCCGTTGCTCGGCACCGTGCTGCTGCGCCAGCGCTTGCCGCCCGTGACATGGATCGCTGTGCTGCTTGCGGTGGGTGGCCTTGGCCTGCTGGCGCTGCATGGTTTCAGTATCGGCTACGGCGTGTGGCTCACGCTCGCATCGGCGGCGCTGTATGGCCTGCATATCGTGGGGCTAGGAGCATGGTCGCGCCCTGGCAGCGCCTTTGCGCTATCGACAGTGCAGATGCTCGTGATCGCCGTGACCTGCCTGCTGGCGACACTGCCGTCAGGCCCCTCGTTGCCACCCGATACCAGTGCGTGGGCAGCCGTTATCTATATGGCGTTGGTGGCCGGCGCGGGCGCGATGCTCGTGCAGACCTGGGCGCAAGCCCATCTTTCACCCACGCGGGCGGCCATCGTGATGACGCTGGAGCCGGTGTTCGCCGCAGGTTTCGCCGTGACCTTCGGCCATGACGCATTGACGTGGCGGATGCTGGTTGGCGGTGCGCTGGTGCTGGCGGCGATGTATCTGGTCGAACTGGCGCCGCGCAGTAGTGCGGTGAAAGCGGAAGGGCTGCACCACGAAGTCTAAGCACCCTATGGCGGGCGCCGGTTTAGTCCTTGCGCTTGGGCGGATGCGGCTGCATCGCGAGGCGCACCAGGTAGACCACGATCACGACGTTTGCGACCAACGCGCCGAGCTTGAGCCACGCGAACTTGTGCACGGTCTCGTACAGCTCCAGCGGGATCAGCGAGCCGGTGGCGATCACCGTGAACCATTCGGCCCAGTGCTTGCGCAGCCATAAGCCGGTGCCTTCGGTAGCGAAGATGGCTGCATAGGCCAGCGCCACCAAGCCAATCGCGACGAACTTGCTCGGGCCCAGTGATTGCAGCAGTTCCACCAGCCGCCAGCGCAGGCCGTTGCTGTCGGTCAGGGACAGGTGCTCCAGCCAGTGCACCAGCTTTTCGAAGTTCTGCTCACGGTCCAGATGGAAGGCGAAAGCCGCCACCAGGATCAGGCACACGGTCTTCACCGCCTTGTAGATGGCGATGATGCGCAGGCCGAGGCTGTGCTGGGCTTCGATCTCCGACGACGGCTGGAGATGCGGATGGTGGTGGGCTTCGGTCATCGGGAGTCGCGGGGGTAACGAGCAGTCATGATCACCGCGTGATCATGAAGGGTCGCGCACCGGTTGCCCAGTCCCGTTCAGAGACAAGAAAGGCCATACCCCGCTGGAGCATGGCCTTGGGCCGATTCCAGGCTGGGCAGAATCTTAGAGTTGCTAACAAAACGTAGCGAGCGCCCGCCTGACGGTCGCGCAGTAGTTTTGATGGCGGCTCTCAGCAGCAGCGCCCGCCGGTGCCCTTGTAACGGGCGATCTGGCGCTCCCTGAAAAACTCCTTGTAGCTGGGCACCGGGCGCTCCGGGTGATGATCGCGCAGGTGCTTCACGTACACGTCGTAATCCGGGATGCCGCAGCAGAGGCGGGCGGTTTGTACCGCCCACTTCCGGATCGCCTGCAGCTTCGCTTTCATGGTCGAGCCCTCAACGGGTGGTCACCGAGCCCAACGCAACGTACGGTTCTTCGTTCGCGGTGGGATGGTTGATGCCCCATGCCTTGACCATCGCACGGATAGTGAAGCCCAGCATGGCCAGGATGAGCAACATGAAGATGCCCGTCAGCGCGGCATCGACATAGTTGTTGGTGACGATGCGCTGCATCTCCTCCACCGTCTTGGCAGGCGCCAGCAGCTTGCCGTCGGCGGCGGCCTGCGCGTACTTCTGCGCGGCGGCGGTGAAGCTGATGGGGCCGCTAAGCTTCTCCCAGCCCGCGGTGAGCGTGCATACCACCAGCCAGATCGCCGGAATGCCCGGCACCAGCACGTAGCGCTCGCGCTTGAGCTTCACCGTGACCACGGTGGCCAGCATCAACGCCACGGCAGCCAGCATCTGGTTGGCGATACCGAACAGTGGCCATAGCGTGTTGATGCCACCCAGCGGATCGACCGCGCCCTGGTATAGGAAGTAACCCCACAGGCCTACGCAGATCGCGGTGGCGAGCAGGTTGCCCGTCCACGATTCGGTGTGTTGCAGCGGCTTGTGGACGAGGCCAGCGATCTCCTGAATCATGAAGCGGCCCACGCGCGTGCCGGCATCGACCGTGGTCAGGATGAACAGCGCTTCGAACAAGATGGCGTAGTGGTACCAGAACGCCATCATGCCCTCGCCCGGGATGATGCCGTGCAGTAGCTGGGCCATGCCCACCGCCAGTGTCGGTGCGCCGCCGGCGCGACTGAGCACACTGGACTCGCCGATGTTCTTGGCGGTGTTGAGCAACTCATCCGGCGACACCACGAAGCCCCATTGGCTGATGGCGGTGGCCGCCGACTGCGCAGTGGTGCCGATGAGTGCGGAAGGCGAGTTCATCGCGAAGTACACGCCCGGATGCAGCGACGCCGCTGCAATCAGCGCCATGATGGCGACGAAGGCCTCCATCAGCATGCCGCCGTAGCCGATCATGCGCGCTTCGCCTTCACTGGCGATGAGCTTGGGCGTGGTGCCCGAAGCGATGATCGAATGCCAGCCCGACACCGCACCGCACGCGATGGTGATGAACAGGAACGGGAACAGATTGCCCTGGAATACGGGGCCGGTGCCATCGATGAACTTGGTCACCGCCGGCATCTGCAGCGTCGGCGCGGCCAGGAAAATGGCCAGCGCCAGCAGCAGGATGGTGCCGATCTTGAGGAAGGTGCTGAGGTAATCGCGCGGCGCGAGCAGCAGCCACACCGGCAGCACCGAAGCGCAGAAGCCGTAGCCGATCAACAGCCAGGCGAGCGACTTGGCGTCGAAGTCGAACACGGCCGACCAAGTAGGCGAGGCGGCGACGTGCGAACCAAACCAGATCGAGCCCAGCAGCAGGATCAGGCCGACGATCGACACCTCAAGAATCTTGCCCGGACGCAGCCAGCGCAGGTAGATGCCCATCAGCAGCGCAATCGGGATTGTCGCGGCCACGGTGAACGTGCCCCATGGGCTGTGCGTGAGTGCCTTGACCACCACCAGCGCGAGCACCGCCAGCACGATCATCATCAGCACCAGCACGCCGAACATGGCCACCACGCCAGCCACCGTCCCCAGCTCGTCGCGCAGCATGTTGCCGAGCGAGCGGCCATCGCGGCGCACCGATAGGCCAAGGATCATGAAGTCCTGCACAGCACCGGCGAACACCACACCGAACAGGATCCACAGCGTGCCGGGCAGATAACCCATCTGCGCCGCGAGCACGGGGCCTACCAGTGGGCCGGCGCCGGCAATGGCGGCGAAGTGGTGGCCGAACACCACCCACTTGTCGGTTGGCACGTAGTCCAGGCCGTCATTGCGCAACACGGCAGGCGTGGCCCGGGTGGGGTCCATGCGCAGCACTTTGTCGTTGATGAACTTGCCGTAGAAGCGATAACCGATCACGAAGACCGCGATGCTCGCGGCCACCACCCAGATCGCGTTGATCGGCTCACCACGGCGCAGCGCGACTACGCCCAGGCACCAAGCGCCGACGATGGCGATGGCGGCCCACAGGATCTTTCCCGCGGGGCTTGGTTTGACGACGGCCGTAGACATTCGCGTTGGCTCCTGGGAAGTCCCCCGCAAGGGTCGTCCCCAGTGGCACTGGGGTCAACGCCATTATGGACCCACGTGCATTAGCCATTGGTCGAATGCGTGTGGCGCGCCCGCTTGTGCGGCAGTGCAGCGTCGAAGATCAGGCGAGCTGGGTCGGGCGGATTGCGGCAGCCAGTGCCTTCGCTAACTGCTGACCGTGCAATGGCTTGCGCAGGAAGCCGTCCATGCCCGCCTCGCGCGCCCGTGTTTCCTCATCGCCGCCGGAGCGCGCGGTAATGGCGACCATCGGCAGATGTTCGCCCTCCTGCTCGCGCGAGCGCACCAGACGCGCCCACTTGAAGCCATCGACACCGGGCAGATCCAGGTCGACCAGGGCGGCGTCGTAGTTTTGGCTTTCCATCGCCTGCAAGGCACGCAAGCCATTGGGTACGTGGTCGATCTGGTGGCCCTGGGCTTCCAGCAGGCCGGTAATCACGGCGGCCACGGTCAGGTCGTCCTCCAGCAGCAACAGGCGCAGGCTGGGGCCGCCGCTTGCCACGGCTTCGGCCACGGTGGTGTCGACGTGCCCATCCACGGCGGGCAAGGGCAGATCCACTCGGAACGTGCTGCCCTTGCCCAGGGTGGATTCCAGGCTGATCTGTCCGCCCATCAAAGCCGTCAGCTCACGGCAGATGGCTAGACCCAAGCCGCTGCCTGAGCCGCGCTGCGGGCTGTCCAACTGCTCGAAGCGCTTGAACAGGCGCGCCTGATCGGTCGGGGAAATGCCAGGGCCGGTATCGCTCACCGTATAGCGCAGGTCGCCCGCGGCCATGTCCAGCGCGAGGCGGACCTCACCATGCTCGGTGAACTTCAATGCGTTGCCGCTGAGATTGAGCAGGATCTGCTTGATGCGCACGGCATCGCCCAACACCTGCATCGGTACGTCGTCGGCCACTTCCACGCGCAGGGCGATGCCCTTGCTCACGGCGCGGCCGCGCTGCAGCTCGGCCGCGTCGCGCAGCAGCGAGCGCGGATCGAACGGCGCGGGCGTAAGTTGCAGTCGCCCCGCTTCGATGCGCGCCAGGTCGAGGGCATCATTCACCAGCGTCAGCAGCACTTCGCCAGAGCGCTGGATGGTCTGCACGTAGTGCTTTTCGGTCGAGCCCAGCGGTCGGCTCAGCAGCAGCTCGGCCATGCCCAGCACGCCGGTCATCGGCGTGCGGATCTCGTGACCCAGCTCAGCAAGAAAGCGTGTCTTCGCCTCGCTCGCGGTTTGCGCGAGACGATGCTGTTGCGTCACCAGTTCCAGTTGCATGCGCTGGCGCTGACGGCGGCGCAGCGCGAGCAGCACGGCGGTAAGGATCAGGCCGATCAGTAGCGCGTAGGTCAGCCATGCCCACCAACGCAACCATGGCGCCGTGTCGACGTGCAGGTGCAGTGGAGCTGGCAGTTCGCCCCATATGCCGTCTGGGCCTGCCGCCTGCACCCGCAACTGGTAATCGCCGCTGGGCAACTGGGTGAAGCTGCGTTCGGCGCGGTGGCCGGTACTCACCCAATCGGTGTCCAGCCCGTCAAGGCGGAAGCGATACGTATTGCGTTCGGGCGCGATGTACGAAACGGCACGGGCGGTGATGGTCAGGTCACGGTCGTCCCAGTTCAGGCGCCAATGATCGTTCGTGCCATCGAGGCGTTGCGTACGGCTGCCGCGTCGCACGCTGACGCCTTCAAGGCCCACGTGCGGTATGCGCGAGGATTCATTGATGCTGTCGGGAACGAAGCCAAGCACGCCGCTCTCCGTCGCGGCATAGACGTAGCCGTCTGCCCCTTCAGCGATGCTGACATTGGTGAATTGTCCGTCCGGCAGTCCTTGGTCCAGGCCGAATTCACGCACTCTGTCGGTGTGCGTGTCGTAGCGCCACAGGCCGCTGCGCGAGAAAAACCAGACTCGCCCAGCCTTGTCACCGCGGATGCTGAGCACATCGGAAATGGGGTGCTGCAGATACAACGGATACGTGGCCAGCAGTTTGGCCTGGCCGCCGTCCAGTTGGTAATGGCCGAGGTTCTCGCCGTCGAGCGTCCATAGCTGTCCGTCTCGCAGGTCGATCTGGCCGATGTTGCCCTGGCGCACGCCGGCCACGAAACGCGCCCGCACGTCGCCCGGTTCCCAGCGCAACAGGCCCGCGGCGGTGGCGACCCATAGCGCATGGTCGAACCAGCGCAGATCACTGATGCTGGCCTCCTCGGCTTTGGGATCGAGCAGCAAGGGGCGCATGCGCTTGCCATCCGGGGCGACCGCGATCACGCCATCGGGCTTTTCGAAGTAGGCCGTGCCGTCGTCGCCGAACTCGACGCGCTCGGGCCTTCTCCCTTCGAGCTCAGTGACCTTGCCATGATCCAGCAGGTAGGGCGTGCTGACCGAGCCGAACCACAGCCGCCCCGTGGCGTCCTCCGCCATGCTGTAAACGTTCTTGCCTTGCGGCATGTGGAACGGCAGGTGTTCGACCTTGCCGGTGGACAGGTCGATCCGGTCGATCGCTCCGTTCTTGCCGCCCACCCACAGGTGGTTGTCCTTGCTCGCCGCCACCGCGTTGTAGATGCCCGGCACCAGGCTCTCAGGGGCTTCCGGTATATGCGTGAAGAACCGCATGTCGGCCCAGTCGGGCGGCAGGTAGCTCAAGCCGTTCATGGTGCCGATCCACAAGCCGCCTTCCTGATCGAGCACGAGGCTGTAGACGTTGCCGTCGGGCAGGCCGTGCCGGAGCAGGGGACGTGCCTGCACATGCTGGAAGTGTCCGTCGGCCTGGCGCACGTACAAGCCGTCGTTGAAGCCCACCCATAGCCGACCCGTGCGGTCAGTGGCCGTGGAGGACACCTCCTGCTGCGGCAGCTCGTCCGGCGCTACCAGGCTGGCGACGCCATTCTCGCCAAGCGCGTAGAGCCCAAAGCTGGTGGCGATCATCAGCGTGCCGTTCTCGCGTCGCAACGCGTAGGCGCGCAATGGTTTGTCGCGATATTCGTTGTCCGGACGCTCGAACGGCAGGTGGCGGATGCGCCCGTCCGGCAGGATATGGTCCACGCCGCCTTTCGCGCCCACCCATACGCTGCCATCGGCATCCGCCAGCAGCGCGTAGATCACGTCCGATACAAGGCTGTCCGGATCGGCAAGGTTGCTCCGCACGTGGTCGAAACCGCGGCCATCCTTGCGCATGTGGTCCAGGCCCGCATCGAAATGCCCGACCCACAGCGATCCATCCGTGCCCTGCGCCAGTGCCGTCACATCGTCACTGCTGGGGGAGGTGTTGTCGGCCGGATTATTGCGCCAGTAGTGGAAGTTCTCGTGGGCGGGGTCGTAGCGCACCAAGCCTTCCTGCCCGCCGCCCCAGAGCTGGCCGCTCGCATCGACGAACAGGGTGGCCAGCGGGGATGCCGGGATCGAGCCCGAGTCGCGCGGATCGTGCCGCCATATGCGGAATCCACCGCCGCCATAGCGGGCAACGCCGGATTCTGTGGACACCCACAGGTAGCCGTTGTGGTCCATCGCCAGCGCATCGATATTGCTGCTGGGCAGGCCCTCGGGTATGCCGTAATTGCGGAAGCTCGGTTCCGTCCACGGCATGGTGGCCGGCGCGGACACGGCCAGCGCGGCCTGAAGGATCAGCGCTACCAGCACCACGTGGCCTCACGGCTGGGGCGGCCACACGCCCGCGCAACCGGCAACGCCGGGCACAGAAACACGGATGGCAGCGTGGATGGCGGCACGTCAATTCCCCAGGGATGTGCTGAAGCAATGAGAGGATTCTCCCAGAGGGCGGGAGCCAGGATGTGAACAGCGTCGCGTGGCGGCGCTGATGGAATCATCACGCGGCTTAACCGGCGATCTGCCGGCGTTGCTGGTATAAGTCGCCGCATCTGCCGGAACAGCCCGCGGGCCACCCCAGCTCCAGTCCGGCACCCGGTCCCGACGAGGTTTGCATGATCCGCGAAATCCTGAAGATGGGCGACCCTCGCCTGCTGCGCGTGGCTCCGCTGGTGCCCGACACGATGATCGGCAGCGCCGAACTCGACGCACTGATCGCCGACATGTTCGACACCATGCATGACGCTGGCGGTGTGGGCCTGGCTGCGCCGCAGATCGGCGTGGACCTGCAATTGGTGATCTTTGGCTTCGACAGTTCTGAGCGCTATCCGGATGCGCCGGCCGTGCCGCGCACCATTTTGCTTAATCCGATGATTACGCCGCTGTCGCAGGACATGGAGGAGGGCTGGGAGGGCTGCCTCTCCGTGCCGGGCCTGCGCGGCGCGGTAAACCGATACACGCTGATCCGCTATCAGGGCGTGGACCCGAAGGGTGTGCTGATCGATCGCACGGCGGAGGGTTTTCATGCGCGTGTGGTGCAGCATGAGTGCGATCACTTGATCGGGCGGTTGTATCCGTCGCGGATCACGGATTTCAGTAAGTTTGGGTTTACTGAGGTGTTGTTTCCGGGGATGGATCCGGGGGCGGACGAGTAACGCTCCGCAGTTTTTCTCCCTCTCCCCTGCGGGGAGAGGGTTGGGGTGAGGGGTGGGTGCTCGCCTCGTGGCTTCATCTTTAGCCGTCATCCCGGCGTAGGCCGGGATCCAGTTTCGTCAGTGGTCGGTTGTGGCTTCATGCGATCCCGCGATCTGGCCGCCTACGCGGCGGGCGTTTCGACCTCCTACCAGAGGCCGAGTCACTTTTCTTTGCTTGCCCAAAGAAAAGTAACCCAAAGAAAGGGCACCCCCACTTGGCGCTGGACGGCTGCGCCGGCCAGTTCGTGAGGGGCGGCCGGGCTTTTCGACAGGGCTCCTGCCCTGGCGAAAAGGGATCGGCATCCTTGCCGATCCCCCTGCGGGCCTGATCGTCCACCCCTCACCGCCGCACAGGGGGCCCGACGATCAGAAGCGACAAGCAGACGGCTCGTGCAGCGGAGCTGCACATCGCGTCGCGGCAGGTCGCGTTGCTCCCGCTTTAGCGCGCAAAGCCAAGGCAGACGGACGATGCCGTTACGTGGCGAGTTCTCCACACCGGTCGGGAAGCGTAGCGTCCCCTTTGTTTCGCCCCAGTGGAGGGAAAGCGTAGCGAAGCCTGCTTTAAGTCCTCTCCGCGAAGGCGCGTTGCGAAGCGCTCCGACGTACCCGCTGTGTAGAGGCGAAGGTTGCCAAGCAGCAACGCTCCTCACCCGTTCGGGCTTATCCCCGCGGAATGCTGCTGGCGTTGGCTCGTCAGGCCATTTCTTTGGGTTACTTTTCTTTGGGCAAGCAAAGAAAAGTGACCCGGCCTCCGGCAGGAGGACGGAAGCCCGCGGCAGGCGAGCTAGATCACCGTATCGCTAAAACCAAACACCGAAGCTCTGGACCCCGGCCTATGCCGGGGTGGCGGCAAAGATGAAACGCTGAGGCGAGCACCAGCCCCTCACCCCGACCCTCTCCCCGAAGGGGAGAGGGAGCAGAGCAGGCCGCAGCAAACTAAGAAGAACCCCAACCCATCCGTCAACCCGTTGCCATTCCTCACGAATCCGGCAACCCTACGCGCTGGCCTGCCTCCCGGCAGGTCCGACGTATCCGTGCCGCAAGGCGGCCACAGGGGACCCATCACATGACCGGACGACTTTCGTGAGCGGCAATCTTTCCCAAACCGAATCTCGCAAAGAGCTGACCGTCCGCGGTCTCATCCTTGGCGTCATCATCACGGTGGTATTCACCGCCGCCAACGTGTTCTTCGGTCTCAAGGCCGGCCTCACCTTTGCCACCTCGATTCCGGCGGCGGTGATTTCCATGGCCCTGCTGCGTGGATTCAAGAATTCCACCATCCAGGAAAACAACATCGTCCAGACCATCGCGTCGGCGGCGGGCACGTTGTCGTCGATCATCTTTGTGCTGCCCGGCATGATCATGATCGGCTGGTGGGCGGATTTCCCGTTCTGGACGTCGTTCGCTGTCTGCGCGCTGGGCGGCATCCTGGGCGTGATGTATTCGATCCCCCTGCGCCGCGCGCTGGTGACGGATACCGACCTGCCGTATCCGGAAGGTCTGGCCTGCGCCGAAGTGCTCAAGGTCGGCAGCGGTGACGATGCAGACGCGGACAGCGTGGAAGAAGGCCGTGCCGGCCTGCTTGCCGTGATGTGGGGCTCCATTGTCTCGGCGGTGTTCGCCGTGGTGGTTGCCACGCAGGTGTTCGCGTCGGACTTTGTGCGCAACTTCCGCGTCAACGACAAGGGCGGGGTCAGCGGTTTCGACTTCAATCTTTCCTTCGCGCTGTTCGCCATCGGCCATCTGGTTGGCCTGTCGGTGGGTATCGCGATGCTCATCGGCGCGATCATCGGCTGGGGCTGGGGCGTGCCGCATTACTCGGTGCTGGGCGATATGTCCGCCTCGGTAGCCGATCTGGCCAACACCACCTGGAGCCACAAGGTGCGCTTCGTTGGCGCTGGCGCCATCGGCGTGTCGGCCATCTGGACGCTCGCCAAGCTGGTGAAGCCGGTGATCACAGGCCTGACCTCGGCCATGGCCGCCTCCCGTGTGCGCAAGGCCGGCAACGCCGATTCGCTGCCGCGCACCGAGCGCGATATCCCGATCGGCATCGTGGGTCTGATCACGCTGGCCTGCTTTATTCCGATCGGGTGGTTGCTCGGCTACTTCGGCGAGACGGCTGGCCTGGGCGATCACGTGGCCGTGCTCGCCATCGGCGGCGTGGCCTTCGTCGTGCTGATGGGCTTCTTCGTCTCCACCGTGTGCGGCTACATGGCCGGCTTGATCGGTTCGTCCAATAGTCCGCTGTCGGGTGTGGGCATTCTCGTGGTCATCGCCGCGGCGCTGCTGCTGGTGGCGTTTGTAAAGCCGCATGTCGGTCCGGAAGAGGGCAAGGCGCTGGTGGCGTTCGCGTTGTTCATCACCTCGGTGGTGTTCACTGTGGCGGCCATTGCCAACAACAACCTGCAGGATCTGAAGACCGGTCAGCTGGTGGACGCCACGCCGTGGAAACAGCAGGCAGCGCTGGTGATCGGCGTGATTGCTGGCGCGGCGGTGATTCCGCCGGTGCTGGACTTGCTCAACAAGGCTTACGGTTTCGTCGGTGTGGCCGGTGCGGGCCCGCACGCGTTGCCGGCACCGCAGGCCGGTTTGATCTCCGCACTCGCGCAGGGCGTGATCACCAACAACATCGACTGGAGCCTGATCATCACGGGTATCTGGATCGGCGTGGCGATCATCATCATCGACGAAGTTCTGCGTCGCACCACCAAGCGTCTGAGCATGCCGCCGCTGGCGGTGGGTCTGGGCATCTATCTGCCCACGGTCAGCACGCTGATGGTGGTGGTGGGTTCGGTGGTCGGCTGGTATTTCGACCGTCGCGCCGATCGCGCGAAGAAGCCGGAAACCACCAAGCAATTGGGCGTGCTGCTCGCCTCTGGCCTGATTGTCGGCGAGAGCGTGATCGGCGTGGTGATCGCCTTCATCGTCGGCTTCTCCGGCAAAGCCGCGCCGCTGGCGCTGGTGGGTGAGAACTTTGGCGAGGCGGCACAGTGGATCGGCGGCATCGCCTTCGCCCTGATTGTGCTCTTCATGTACCTGTGGGTGGCCCGGATGGCTAAGCGCCTGAGTAGCAAAGCCTGAACCGCCCGGTCGCGCCCAGCCTGAAGCGGGCGCGACCAAATGTCATGCCTACATGCCACGATCGAACAGGAGTGCGCCCTGACCGGCTATCCTAGACGGTCGCAGCTTTAGTGTTGCGCGACGGTCATGTGGAGGCGGTAAACGCGTGGTGGAGCAGACAGGGGCGGAGGCCCCGATTCCCGGTGATGTGCTTGCACGGCCAGGCCTGATGGCCCGGTTGCGCAGGCTTGCCGGTCCGCTGCTTTCGGTGGCCATGCTGTGCCTGGCGCTGTGGGCGCTGCGCCATCTCGCCAGCGAGGTGAGCTACCGCGAGGTGGCTCGCTACGTCCACGGGCTGGAAAACTACCGCCTCGCGCTGGCCGTGCTGCTCACGGCGGGCAGCTACGGCGTGATGATCCTGTACGACTGGTTCGGGCTGAAGTACATCGGCAAGCACCTGCCGGGTGCACAGGTCAGCCTCATCTCCTTCATCAGCTACGCCTTCAGCAACGCGCTGGGCATGGCGTTGCTGATCTCCGGCTCCATCCGCTATCGCTTCTACATCCAGGCCGGTCTGTCCACGGCGGAAGTCGCGAAAGTGGTGGTCTACACCACGCTTAGCTTCTGGCTCGGTCTGAGTGCGCTCACGGGCGTCACTTTGCTGCTGGTACCTGTGCCGCCCTCTTTGCCGCTGGCGAGCTGGCGCATCCCTGTCGCCATTGTGCTCACACTGGTTCCGCTGTTGTGGATCGCTGGCAGCCGCTTGCTTGGACGTCCCTTGCGCCTGTGGCGCTGGCGCGTGAGTTTGCCGAGCACACTGGTCGCTACGCGGCAGGTGTTGGTGGGCGCGGTGGATTGGGGCTTGGCCGCCTACGTGCTGTACCTGTTGATGCCCAACCAGGTGGACACGGGATTCGGCCACTTCCTGGCGATCTTTGTACTGGCGCAGATCGCCGGCCTGATTAGCCACGTGCCCGGCGGCCTGGGCGTGTTCGAGGCCGTGATGCTGGCCGGCTTCGGCGCGGAAGGAAACCAGGGCCTGGAAGCGCCCATCCTCGGCGCACTGGCGGCCTACCGCCTCATCTACTACTTCCTGCCGCTGTTTGCCGCCACCGTGGTGGTGCTGTGGCGCGAAGCGCGCGGCCTGCGCCAGAAGACGCTGCTGGCGCCGTGGTTCACCGCCCTGCTGCCGCCGTTCTTCGCTGGCCTCACCATGGTGTCGGGCGCGGTGCTGCTGTTCTCCGGCGCCACGTCGGCGCTGCCGGCGCGCATGGCGATCCTGCGCGACATGTTGCCGCTGGCCGTGCTGGAAGTGTCCCACTTCCTCTCCAGCGTGGTCGGCATGATGCTGCTGATCCTCGCGCGCGGCCTGCAGCGTCGACTCGATGCCGCTTACGTGCTTACGTTGGTCCTGCTGGTGCTCGGCGCGGTGCTGTCGCTGCTCAAGGGCATCGACTACGAAGAAGCCACCCTGCTGTCCGTGCTGGCGTTGGCGCTGGCGCCGGCGCACCGCTTGTTCTATCGGCGCGCGTCGATGTTCAGCGCGAGCTTCTCGTGGGGCTGGATCATCGCCATCGTGGCGGTGCTGGTGTGCGCCGGCTGGCTTGTGGGCTTCAGCTACAAGCACGTGGAATACAGCAAAAATCTGTGGTGGGAGTTCAGCTTCTATCACGGTGGTGCACCCCGTGCGTTGCGTGCGCTGGTAGGTGCGGCGGCGGCGGGCCTGCTGTTTGCGCTGGCCAACCTCATCCGTCCTGCGCGCCCCAATCTGCACCTGCCAAACGAAGATGACCTGCAGCGTGCATTGCCGCTGATCAAGAACTTCACCTCGGCGCAGGCACACCTGGCCCTGACGGGTGACAAGACGTTGCTGTTCGACGCCGACAACCGTGCCTTCATCATGTACGACGTGGAAGGTCGCAGCTGGGTGGCGATGGGCGATCCGGTGGGCGAGGACGAAGGCGCGCGCCGCGAACTGGTATGGACCTTCCGCGACCAGTGCGAACGCGCCGGTGGCTGGCCGCTGTTCTATCAGGTGCGGCCGGACGATCTCGACCTGTATCTGGAAGTGGGTATGAACTTCCTCAAGATCGGCGAGGAGGCACGCGTCGACCTTACTGGCTTCAACCTCGACGGCAAGTCCAAGAAGGTGTTGCGCAACACCATCAACAAGCTCACCCGCGACGGCATGCGTATGGAGATCGTGCCGGCCGACGCGGTGACCGCGTTGATGCCGCAGCTAAAGAAGATCTCCGACGCCTGGATGCGCGACAAGGGCGTGCGCGAAAAGGGTTTCTCGCTGGGCACCTTCGACCCGCGTTACCTGGAGCGCACGCCCATGGCGCTGGTGTGGCAGGGCGAGGAACTGGTGGCCTTTGCCAACCTGTTCCTCACCGAGAATAAAGAAGAAGCCTCGCTCGATCTCATGCGCCACCTGCCTGATGGCACGGCCGGCGTCATGGACTTCCTGTTCATCAGCCTCATGCAGTGGTCCAAGCAGGAAGGCTACCGCTGGTTCAATCTAGGCATGGCCCCGTTCTCCGGCTTGCAGAATCGCCGCAGCGCACCGCTGTGGAGCCGCCTTGGCGCCATGCTGTTCGGCCGTGGCGAGAAGTTCTACAACTTCCGCGGGCTGCGCAAATACAAAGACAAATTCGATCCCGTGTGGGAACCTCGTTACCTGGCGGTGCCTAACGGCATCGCGCTTCCGCTGGTGTTCGCCAACGTGGCGAGCCTTATCTCGGGTGGATTGTCGGGCATGGTGCGCCGTTGAAACGATTCTGGAAGTGGACTGCTCTCGTCGTACTGGTGGCCGCTGCCGGTGGCTTGTGGATGTGGCAGCCGTGGCACCACGCCAGCATGGACGAATCGCTCGTGCAGGTACCCGCGCAGCCAGGCGTTACGCCGTTGGCCGGGCGGCAGGACGTGGTCGCCATCTTTTATTCCGGTGACGGCGGCTGGCGCGACCTGGACCAGTCGCTGGGCAAGATCATTGCCTCTCACGGCATTCCGGTAGAGGGCGTGAGTTTGCTGCAGTACTACTGGCGCAACAGAAGCGCAGAGGACTCCGCAGCAGACCTCGATGCGTTGATCACGCGCACGCTGGCGCAGAACGGCAAGAAGCGCATCTGGCTGATCGGCTTCTCGTTTGGCGCCGATGTGCTGCCCACCATCGTGAGCAAGCTCAGCCCGGAAGGACGCGCGCACATCGCCCAGATCGTGCTGCTCTCGCCCAGCACGGACGTGAACTTCGAGATCGAGATGGAAGGCTATATCTCGGCACGCGAAGGCAAATGGAAAACCTGGACGCAGGATTTCTTCCAGTGGGTCAATCCAGTCAAGCACTATGACGCCATGCCGCCGCTGGAATCCCTCGGCGGCCATCCGCCCGTCGTGTGCTACTACGGCATCAAAGACAAGGCCGACACCATCTGTGCCGATCCCAAGCTGCCGTCGTGGGTGAAGGTGTACGAGAAAACCGGCGACCATCACTTCGACTACAACTACGAAGGGCTCGCGCAGCAGATGATCCATGAGCTGCCAGCGAGTGAGTAACCGGTCACATGCCGTACCGGGCGGGGTGCGACAACCGCACCGGCCCTCACGCATATAGGAAAACTCCTACTTTTTGCCGGGCCGACCCTCCGTAACATGTCAGCCTTCGCTGTCGCCCGGCAGCCAAGGACGGCATGCACGATGCCAGGAGGGTTTCATGATCATTTGGGGAAGCGGCGGTGGCGTATGCATCGCCGGCGATGCGGGCATGCGGGATTGCCCGGTCTGCCAGAGCGCGCAGCGCTTTGATCTCACCGTCAGCTACCGCTACGCGCACATCTGGTACGCGTTCAGTTGGGTCACCAGCAGGCGGTATCAGGCGGTGTGTTCGCGCTGCCACAACGGTGTGGCGCTGACCAAGCAGGAGTTTCAGAGCCGCGTCAGCAAGGACCCGATTCCCGTCATGCGTCGCCGTGGCTGGCTGTTGATTCCGGCCCTCGTCGGTCTGGTCATCGTCGTGGGCGCCGTGCAGGAAAGACGGCAGGGTGATGATGTGGCCGCATCTATCGCAGCGCCACACGCAGGGGATATCTACTTCGCCGACTTGTCCAAATTGGTGAAGGGTTTTGACCAGTCACCGGCTTACGGTGCGTTGAAACTGGTTTCCGCCGATGGAAACATGCTGACCTTCATGGCGGCGAAAACGGCCTACAACAAGAAGCGGAGCGTAGAGAGCGACGTGCGCAGCGGAAAGGCCGGGACAGACGACTACTACGATCGGGACGAGCCCATGACGCTGTCCACCGATCAGCTTCGACAACTGCAGAGCAACCGCGTCATCTACGACGTCAATCATGGTGCGGATACGCCGGTCGCGGGCACCACGTCGAAAGCACCAGGCGGACCCGCAACGGCATCCGCATCGTCGACGGGCCATGGCGGTCCATCACTGGCTGCGGATTACAGCCGTGCCGTCATGCAAGCAGTGCAGACGAACTGGATACGGCCCGACAACACGCCAGCCTCGTCCTGCAAGGTGCGGGTCACCCAGCAACCCGGCGGACATATCACGGGCATCGACATTGAGTCTGATTGCCCTTATGACGAGGCAGGCAAGCGCTCCGTCGTCAATGCCGTGCGGCGTGCAGATCCACTGCCTTACCAGGGTTACGAGAAGGCATTCCAGTCCACCATCGTGATCACCTTTGCGTCGATGTCCGACGCCTCGCAGCCTTAGTTGGCATCTTCACTTATTCATGCCCGCGCGACTGCGCAAAGGAACGACGAGAGCCTATGAGCGTCGCCATTCACAACGAACATGTCATGCGTACCACCGCCTGGATCAGAAAGCTGATGTCCTTAGCAGGAACGGCCACGCGTGGAGCCATGATTGGCGTTGTCTGCATGTTGTTTATCTGCATCACTATTACAGGCGCTCATGGCACCCTCTGGTGGTTGCCGAGCCAACTCGTCGTCGCCGTATCGCTTATTTGGCTGCTATGGGTGTTCGCCGCAACCAGCGTTCGGCGGTTGCATGACCTTGGCTATAGCGGCCACTGGTTCTGGCTACTGCTGATGCCCGCCGTATCGCAGTGCGTAACGATCTTGCTTTGTTGTCTGCCCAGCAAAAAAATCGATAACGCGTTTGCTCTGGATTCGTGTGAAAGCAACGAGGTAGCGCTTCCACGTTGGCAGCGCGTCGTCCTCTGCTTGATCTTAGTCTGGGTGCTGTTGGCCGTCGTGACGGCCGGAGCTGACCGTAGTTCGACCGCTCAGGAACGTTGCCTTGACCTTCTCGTTATAGGTGCGCTCCCGCTCTACGTGCTTTGGCTGCCTTGGTGGTTGTGGATAACCATCAGGGATCGCCGCAGCACTGACCCGTCACGGTTCTGGCTGCGGCGTCTGGTGATAGGCGTATCCGTCACCTGGTTGATGGCGGTGCTTTGTATCGCACTGAGCGCTGAGCTGGACTCGTTGAGCGAAGCGGTGATCATGCTGTTGCTCTTCGGTGTCGCGCCCGTGTTGATCGTGTGGCTTGCTTACTGGCTCTTGCGGAAATATCTGGCGAGCCGACGCGCTCCCTAGCGGTACGCGCCATGCGTTTCGTTGCCGTGTTCGGCACCACTGCGCTGTACTGGGTTGTGCTGCAGACGGAGCTTGATATTGCGCGCGAACAGCGCAAGCACGAGCCCAGAGGGCTCGGTGCGTTGTAACGGTTACCACCGCGCTCGATTTACTGCGGCAGCGGCACCGACTGCACATCGAATGGCACGTGGCGGGGAATCGCGGCGTCGTCGTCTTTGTGCGCAAACAAGAGGCTGTACTTCGACTCGATGAAATACACGCGGCCGTTGGCAATCACGCCCGACGACGGATCGTTGAGTCCGGCCACCAGCGTCACTAGCGAAGCGGCGCGGTTGCCCGACAGCGTGGCCAGCGTGATTTGTCCGCCGTAAGGGCCGTCATGCCCAAACGCGTTGCTTTCGAAGATCACCAGACGGTCGTGTCCGGCCGAGCGCACCGCGTCGGCATTCTTCAACGTGCGCGGCATGTCGATGCGAGTGACGCCCCCGGCGCTGCCGTCTGGCTTCATGTCGATACGCAGCAGGTAAGGCGCGGCAGTCACCGTGCTCACGTAGATGTGGTTGCGGTCGATGGCGATGCCGTTGAGTTTGAAACCCTCGGTACCGGCGTTGAAGGAGGCATCCTGCTTCCATAGCTCCAGTGCGCTGTCGCCATCTCGCCAGCGGAAGATGCGGGGCTGCAGCGAGTCGGTGATGTAGAGGTTGCCGTGATCGTCCTGCGTCAGGTCGTTGCAGTAGCCCTTGTCCGGTAGCTCGTAGCTGGCACGCGGCGCACCCGTCGCAAGGTCGTAGCTCTTCAGTGCGCTGGGGTTCGTAGGCACCGTGGTGTAGCCGAGCGTGCCGGAGCAGACCCACAGCAGGCCGCGACGGGTATCTACCAGCACACCCTGTCCATTGGACAGACCGTTGGAGCCGGGCGATACCAGCACGTCCGGCTGGTCCGATCCGGGCGCGATGCGCGCCACAGCCCCTTGGCGCCAGCTACCGACGTAGAACGATCCGTCCGGTCCCACCGCGATGCTTTCGGGGTACCAGTCCGCGGGCAGCGGGCGGGTCGATGGCGCCGCATCGGCGGCATGGCTAGCAGCGGTAAAGGTCAGCGCGCAGGCCAGGGCAAGGCGGCGCAGCAGGGTGGTAGAGGTCATCGGTGGCTCCCTATGGCGAATGGCAGGGATTGTGGTTCGCCACTTCTGCTCTATAAATGCGCTTCTTCTTTCTTCACTCCACAGTGAGACTTTGGAATGGATCGATTGACCAGCATGGAAGTGTTCGTGCGCGTGGTGGAGAAGGGGAGCTTTGCGGCGGTGGCCGACGAGCGGGGCCTGTCCACCACCATGGTCGCCAACCACGTGCGCGCGCTGGAGCAGCAGCTCGGCGCGCAATTGTTGGAACGCACCACGCGCCGCCATCACCTGACCGAGATCGGCGCGGCCTATCTGGAGCGCTGCCGCGACGTGCTCAGCAGCGTGCAGGCCGCCGATCAGGTGGCCGAGGCCTTGCGCGCAGAACCACAGGGCACACTCCGCGTGACGGCACCGGTGACCTGGGGCGCGCACCGCCTGATGCCAGTGGTTGGCGAGTACATGGCGACGTACCCCGCCGTGCAGGTGGAGCTGACGCTCAACGATCGCGTGGTCGATCTGCATGATGAAGGTATCGACGTGGCGTTCCGCTCCGGGCCGCTGCACGACGATGCGCTGGTGGCGCGGCCGCTGGCGCCGTCGCGCATGTTCGTCGTCGCCAGTCCGGGTTACCTGCAAGCTCACGGCGTGCCGAACGAGCCCGATGATCTGCAAGCGCATGCGTGCCTGGGCTTTACGGCATGGGGGCGCGATCACCACTGGCGGTTCACCAAAGGTGACCAGTACGTGGACCTTCCCGTGCGCGGGCCGCTGACCTGCAACAACGGACAGGCCCTGCTGACGGCCGCACTATGCGGCGTGGGCGTGGTGGTGCAGGCAGACGTGCTGCTGTCGCCATCGATCGCCTCTGGCGGACTGGTTCGACTGCTGCCGGACTGGGAGCTTCCCGTGCGCCATCTGCATATCGTGCGCCGCCGCGAAACGCGGCCGACAGCCAAGCTGCGCACCTTCGTGGACTTCGCATTGCAGAGGTTGGGCTGATGGACGGAGCGACATACCGCATGGAAGCGCGACGCAATACGGGTATCGACCTGCTGCGCGGGCTCTCTATCCTGCTGGTGGTGCTACACCACATCGGCTTGCGCATTCGCCTGCGTAAAACCGGGCTGGCTGACTTTTTGCCGGAGAAGCTGCTCAGTGCGCTCAATTTCAACGGTTACGAAGCGGTCTTCATCTTCTTCGTCATTTCCGGTTTCCTGATCACCAGTAACACGTTGCGTCGCAGCGGCACGCTGGCGAACATCGATCTGCGTGCCTTCTATGTGCGCCGCTTTTCGCGCATCGCGCCTTGTCTATTGTTGTTGGTTGCCGTGCTCAGCGGGCTGCATCTGCTCGGGGTGCAGGATTATGTGATTCAGCGGGAGGGGCAGTCGTTGCCGCGCGCCATCGTGGCGGCATTGGGTTTCCATCTGAACTGGTACGAAGGCATGACGGGCTATCTGCCCGGTGGCTGGGACGTGCTGTGGTCGCTGTCCATCGAAGAAGTGTTCTACCTCGGCTTTCCCATCGTTTGCTTGCTGACGCGTCGCGCGTGGGTACTGGTACCGATGTTGATCGTGCTCGCCATCTCGCTGCCTTGGACAAAGGCAGCGTTGGCCGATAACGAGATCTGGCAGGAGAAGGCTTATCTGCCGGGTATGGCCGCTATTGCCACGGGTGTACTCGGTGCCCTGGTCTGGCATCGCTGGCAGCAGGTGCCTCACGTTGTGGCATCGGCGCTTGGCATCGTCGGTGCCGTGGGCCTCTACCTGGTGATGTTCGAAGGCAAGTTCTTGTGGCAGGTGATGCATGACGGTTACATGTTGTTGCTTACCTGTTCCGCCCTGTGCCTGGTGCTGGCCAGCGCATGGGCGCAAAGCCGTCATGCGCCATGGCGTGGGCTCAACTGGCTTCGTTCGTGGGGGCGCTTGAGCTACGAGATCTACCTCGTCCACATGTTTGTCGTGTTCGCGGTGGTGCGCCTCTACAAGGCGACAGGTAGCGATATCGCGCACGGCTATCTGTGGTATTTGCCGGCGTTGCCGCTGTGTTGGTTGCTGGGTAAGGGGATGGAACGCTACATCTCGACGCCCGCAGAGCAATGGCTTCGTTCACGCTGGCTGCACAAGGTGACGCCGGTACAAGCCGTCGCGACAGGCTAAAAGGAATAGGCCAAAAAGCCTCGTTTTAAGGGTTTTGCTCGACGCGAAGCGTTGAGGTTGTTGCGCCAGTTCGCATCTTGAGCGCCTACAACCGAAAAGCATGTAGGCCTGTCACGCAGGGAACAGCGACGCTGTTGATGACCATGGAGACTCGCGCACTCTCGTTGACGGGAGTGCGACTCAGTGGACTGCAGAGCGGACGACAGTATCGACGAAAAATTCGCACGCGCTTGGCGTGCAAACCAGCCCATGCTACTGCGGCGAGCACGCCGCCTGGCGGGTGGCCATTTGGATCGTGCCGATGAGTTACTGGCGGCTACGGCGCTGAAGGCGCTGCAGTACACGCGGCACCGACCGAACTTCATCGAGCGGCCCAAGGGTTTTCTGTTTGTCGTGCTGCGCCATGTCTTTGTCGACGGCGTGCGCCGTAGCGCGCGCGAAGGTCTGGTGTTCGATGGGAGTGTCGATGTGTATGGCGAGCCTGCCGGGATGGGAGATGCCTTTGCGCCGTCGGCCATGCAGAAGCTCGAAGTCCAGCAACAAATCGCCTGCATCGAGGCGGCGCTGCGGGCGATGAGTCCCGCTCAGCGACGCCTGTTTGCCTTCCGCTTTATCGATGATCTGCCGTATCCACAGATCGCCGAGCGTCTGGGTATCAATCAGCCGCTGCTGCGCAAGCGCGTGCAATTGATCCGTGATCGCCTGCGCGCGGAGATCGGGCGTGCGGCCATACCGCGCGATGAAGTGGGCGTCGCTGTGTTCACAACAGGCGATGCCCGTCGTTATGAAAAGGGCAGCGGTTCTCGCCGCCACGTGCCTTCACCGTCGACCGAAGGAAAAGACCATGGCTGACCCTCAAGTCAACGCCCAGATTACCGATGCCGTCACGCAGACAAACGTGAAAGTGGTAGCGGAGGCGCCGGCTCAGGCTATCGCCGCGCTCTATCAGGTCGCGAGCCATTCGGCAGGGCTTTCGCTGCAGAACGCAGTGCATAGCCAGCAAGCCCTCAACCAGATTTCCAACGCGGTGGTGTCGCGAGCGGTCGCGATGATCATGTCGATCGCAGAGAAACCATAGACGTGCTTCCGGACCGCGAATCGACTCTGGCGTAGGGGAGGGGAATCGAGATGGCCTTCTGGTCGAAATGGATCTCGGGTAGCCGGACACCGCGTGCGGCATCCGGGGAGGACGACGGTGGCAACACCGGTGGGTCGGGGCCCGCACCCGCGCCCGTGCAAGCGCCCGCGCCGGCACCTGCACAGACGCAAGCACCAGCACCAGCACCAGCACCAGCACCAGCACCAGCACCATCTCCCGCGCCTGCTCCTGCGCCACCTGCTCCGCCACCGTCGAATGTGCGCACGCTCATGACCGAGCGGATGCTGCAACAGAACCCGACGCCACCGGATACGGATGCGCTGAATCCGTCGATTGTGCAGGCGGTGCAACTGAGCAATGCGGAAACGGCAGGCTATGCCGCGTCACAGATCGCGCTAGGCCCGGACATGATGATCAGTCAGGCATCGGGTTTGGTGGCGCAAGCGGCAGCGAGCTATTTCGACGGTGTGAGCAAGCTGGTGCTGGCGAGTCAGGGCGTGTTGCTCAAGCAAATGACTCAGGCATTGGCGGAACAGAAATTGGTAGAGGCCGGCGAAGACGCGCTAGGCATCGTCGCTACGGATTTGTTGATGGCCGCGGCGGCAGCGGTTGCGGCGGCAGCCGGCGCGATGGAGGCAGAGTCCGCGAGTTTCGCCATCGACCGCATCGATCAGAGCATCGCCAAGTACAGCAGCATGCTCGCTGCACGCAAGGCGCCACCCACGCAGTAAGGAACCGGTACCTGGTGCCACCTGACATCGCGAGGAACTTCCATGGCTTACTTCAAATTATCGTCGCCGGTCCCGGTGCACGACTACCCTTACGACTTTCATAGTCATCTGACCGGCATTCTTCCCGTTCGTGGAAAGGACGAACCGTCGCTCGTTCGTTGGTTGTCCGGTTCAGACGGCGATGCTGGCGAGGTGGCGCTGTTCCAACAGGCCTTGTCGTACATGCTCGCGGCCAATCCGTTCGACTACCTCACGCGGCGTGCCGACCGGACAAGCTACGAGCGTGGCGAATGCGCGGCGGAGAACATCTACATAGCGTGCGTACTGATCGCGCAACGGATGCGCCCCTACGAAAGCGTGGCAGAGTTGCCGGTGACCGACCCGCGGTTGTATCGCGCCGCGCAGGAATCGGTGCGGGCGGCCATGCTGAGCCCTGGCGAGGACCGCACGTGGGTGGCTGCGCTGGCGCGCTACTTCAACGGCAAGATCTATTCGAGCAACAAGTTCACACCGTTCGACGATGCCTACAAGATGCGGTCGGTGCTGACTGACCAGGTGAACGATGCGGAGAAGAAGCCGGACGGCGTGAAGTTCGGTAAGAAATACGAGGACTTCATTGTCGGCACGCTGAAGTACCTCAAGGGGAAGGGGATCAAGCACATCCAGATTCCCGCTGGCGCAGGTGACATCGATATCCTCGACGCCAAAGTGGAGGAGTTCAACGACGACGAGAACACGCAATACCGCGTGCTCGTGCATACGCCATCTGCCTACATGAGTGCGAGCAGTCTTGCTGCTGACTTGGCGAACATCCTCAAGAAGCTCACGGACGATAAACTGAAGTGCACCATCGGCATTGATCTGCTTGGGGTGGAAAACCGTGTCGCTAACTACGATGCCTTGTTCGACTTTCTGCGCAAGCAGAAAGGGGTGCTGACAGAGGCGCTCAAGAGCAAACATTCGAAATCCATCGTCGTGCATATCCATAACGGCGAAGGTGCGAGCTCGGCAGCCGATCATCGTTCCATGATCGGGTACTACCTGGCGTACGGAGACCCTGCGCCCGACGCCGATTTCTACAAGGCACTGGCTTGCTATATCGGCCGTTGCGCCCAGTCCGCCACGGAGCGCCGTGCCACCGAGAGCGCGGGAACGCGCGGCGCACCTGGTTACGGTGTGGGTATCTTCTCGCGCCTTTTCGACGAGCTGTTCCTGAGCAGCTCGTTGACGCACCGGGGATGCCAATTGCGGCGTTTCGATATCAACGGCGAACGCAGCCGCGAATTGGCAGCCTACAACGCGAAGCGCAGCGTGATGGCCCTGAGCGAAATGTTCGACTCGCCTGTCGAAAAGGGCGGCAACCAGACTTGGTATGCGCTGCTCGCGGGCGATGGGTCGCCGTACACCTTCCGCCTTGGCCACGATTACTACTATCGGAACTTCGTGGCCGCGAAGTACCCCGTTCTCGCGTTCGATACCAATCTCGGGAGCAACGCGATCACGGGCGCGGCAGCCTTGTTCAAATCAGCGGAGTCGTACCGCATCAACAAGGGCTTCAGGCATCTGGACGGCTACATTGATACCGATGTGCTCGCGGCGGTATCCGCCTCCATTACCTATATGTCCAGCGATTCATTGAACCAAGAGCAGATCAACTACTACGTGGACCTGAGCAAGAAGCTCGGTGATATGAAGGATGTGTTGGCGGATGTCCAGGTCGCGGAGACGATCAAGGGCTTCCTGAAGGGTGCCTTGGGGCCGCTGGGGTATTTCGTCGCCGATTATCACTACGTCAACTTTGCGAAGCTCGTGGTCAGCGTTGTTGGGGAGTCGACGGAACCGTCCGTTCGGTATCAGGCGCTGGCGCGCGTGAACTCCATTTTCCTGAACTGGCGCTCGTATCTGTTAGGGGCCGATGGCCAGGGCGTCGAGCACAGCGATATCCAGGACGAGTTTGTGCGCATGGTGATCTTGATTGCCTACAACCTGCTTCCAGTGGGCCAGACGGTATTGGCGTCGGACACGGTGCTGACCCTGCAGCGGGTGATCCTTTCGATGGCCGATGCCTATTGGCTGCAAACCATCGGGTCGCTCGCCGGCGAGCGTGCGTGGGGCAAGCGCAACATCGAGGCGCTGGAGGGCTATCAGGCGCCGTCATCGGTGGTGAGCCTGCGACGTGGCAAGCAAGATCCGGGTCAGGCCGCATAGCGGAGGGCATGCCATGACAACCGCATCCGGCGACGAGATCGTCGATGACTTCTACCAGCGAGGGATGGGCGAGCTGACCAGCGCGCGCAGGGAAGCGTCTTCGCCAGCGCCTTCCTCGCCACCCAGGCAACGAGCATCGTTGGCGTTGCCGCACAAGTCGACGGTCACTCCTGGCGATCCAGGCAAGCGGCCAAAGCGCTCTCGCGAGCAGCGCTTGGTGCTGGCGCTGGCCCGCCTGCTCGCCGCACGCACGCGATGAACGCCATGGCCGGAGACCTGCTCATGACCGGGATAGACCAGGACAAGATCGAGGGTTTGCGTGAGCTGATCAAGTTGTTGCTCGCGCTGACAAAGGCGGAGCGGCCACGTGCGATCTATCCCTATCCGCCGTTTGCGCCGCCACAGCCCGCGTCGCCGGCGCCCCCTCCACCAGGAACCAGCGAAGGCGGCATGAACCTGGTGCGTGCCGCGGAGATTGTGGAGCGTGGTGGCGCGCATGCGCTGGACGCGATTCGCAAGGGTACCGAGGAGGCACGCAAAGCACTGCTTCGACTGGCGGAGCAGCGCGATCTTGAGCAGCAGGCAGTGGAGCAGGTCGTTGAATCGTTGACGACGCTGAAAGCCTTGCAGCACCGACACCGGCATCAGGGCGAAGGCGACACGCCGCAAGCGCCGCCACAAGCGAACGAACACGCCGCGGGTACGACACCGCAGCACGCGCAGAAAACGGGCGGAAAGCGCAAACGTTGATTCACGCCGGCCCGCCGGGATCGTTTCACTTTCATGTACGGGAGCACCGTACCTAACCAGAGGAGCAACGACATGCCTATCCCCATTCCTGTCAACTCGCAGATCACCGATGCGGTCACCCAGTCCAACGTGAAGGTGATTGCCGAAGGCCCTGCCATGGCCATGGGTTCGATCTTTCAAACCATGGCGCATTCCACCAGTGTGCTTTACGAGAACGCGGTGACATCGGCACAGCAGCAGAACACGCTGTCTCAGGCCTCGGCCAACCAGGGTGTGATGCAGATCTACAGCCTGGATACCACCGCGACGGCGGCGGCCACGGAGAAGGTGGCGCAGGGCGGCGTGGCGGACAACCTCACCAGCCTGCTGTCGGTGATGAACGCCTTCAGCAACCAGTGACACCAACGCGCACGGCGTGCGCTGTGCGTTCTTGCATTTCTTTCGCGGCTTAGCCGCTTCATTGAATGGAGTTGAGTCATGACTGTGAATAGCCAGATCACCGATGCCGTTACCCAGACCAACGTAAAGGTCGTCGCAGAAGCGCCGGCCATGGCCATGGGGTCGATCTACCAGACGATGGCCCACTCTACGGGCATCCTGTTCGAGAACGCCGTGGCGCAGCAGCAACAGCAGAACACGCTGTCGCAGGCAGCGGCCAACCAGGGTGTGATGCAGATTTACAGCCTGGATACCACGGCTACCGCCGCCGCCAGCGAGAAGGTGGCGCAAGGTGGCGTGGCAGACAACCTGACCAGCCTGCTGAGCGTTCTGAACTCTTTCCGTAGCGGCTGAAGCGATCGGGCTGGCGGGACCGGACGGGAGCGCCTGTCCGGCCCGCCGAGGTGGGCGTGACGATCACGTTCCCGTTATCCGATGGCAGGCAGGTTACGAGGCAGCAGAACAAGATCCCGGGTTCCGTGGGGGCGGAAGGCGATTTCCGCGGGCAGCCGGGCGTGAATAGTTGTTATCCGGGCCGGTGCAGCCTGCATCGTGGACGATGCGCCGCACCTGCCATCAGGGGGCATTAGGCATGCAACTGGCTACGCGGCACGCGTCGCGTACGGCTGTGCGCAGCAGCCGTTCGACAGTCTTGGATGTGGATAGTCGCCGCGCGTTGCTTGCGCGGTCCGAGTTGTTTGCGGGCCTTCCTGCCCCGGTGCTGGATGAGTTGGCGGGACGTTCGAATGCGCGTTATATGGACAGCGGCGAGCTGGTGTTTCGTAAGAACGATTCGGCTGACTTCGCCGCGTTAGTAGTGGAAGGCGTGGTCTACGCCATTCTGTATGGCCCGGATGGACGCGAACTGATCGTGGACATGGCGGGCTCCGGGCAGGCCATTGGTGAGGCCGCGCTGCTTGGCGCAAGCTGTCATCACTTTACGGCGGTCGCGGCGGGCATGGTGACCGTGCTGCTGCTCAGGCGCGTGCATCTGGCTGGGTTGCTGACCGAGCCGCAGTTTCTGCATCGCGTGATGCTTCTGCTTGCGGGGCGGGTAAGCCGCACGGCGAAGGCATTGGAGACAATGTGTCTGTACAGCCTGGAATCGCGGTTGGCGCGCTATCTGCTGGACGCGACGGAACGAAGTGGGCGCGAACGTGGTGTGGCTCAGATCGAGCTGCCACCCACGCAAGGCATTCTTGCCTCTATGCTCAATGCGAGCCGACCCAAGTTGAACGCGCTGCTGCAGGGCTGGCAACGTGCGGGATTGATCAGTCGCGAGCGCAACGTGCTTTACGTGCACGATTTCGAACAGCTGCGACTCAAGGCCTGCGCGCCGGAGCGGCGGCTCTAAATCTCCATCAGATCGCGGCCGACGATGATGCGGCCCTTGAAGTGTGGTGCAACGGCATCACGCCATACTTCCTCTGGTACCGGTGGATTTCCTCCCGGCACGAAGTGATTGAGCACCAGCGTCTTCACGCCGGCTTCGGTTGCGATGCGTCCGACCTGTTCGGTCGTCGTATGGCTGGCCAGCAGGTGCTCGCGCAGACGGGTGGCGTTCGGTTCGGTGGCGATGAGTTTGTCGAGTGCAGGGAGATACATCACCTCGTGCACCAGAACATCGGCGCCGCGCGCGAGCGCCACGAGGTTTTCCGACGGTCGGGTGTCGCCCGAGAACACGATGCTGCGGTCGGGACAGTCAAAGCGGTAGGCGAAGGCCGGTTCCACGGGCGGATGCTGCACGAGCGCGGCGGTGACCTTCACGCGCGCATCCTGCATGACCAGCCCCGGGCCAGTGAGTTCGTGCGGCCGGATAAGTGGTGCCAGCGGCGGGCGGCCTTCGTCGGCAACGCGGGTGCGGATGTCGTAGTCGTTCATGGCGAGGAACAACCGCGTCATCTCGGCTAGCGGCGGCGGTCCCCATGTGTCAACTGGCGTATGCAGTGGGCCCGACCATGCCAGCCACAGCAGGTTGCCGTAGTCCGCGTTGTGGTCGGAGTGCTGATGGGTGATGAAGAGATGGCGGATCGACCCGAGGTTTAGCCCTGCCTTCACCGTTTGGCGCGCTACGCCATTGCCGCAATCGATCACATAGGTCACCCCGTCCACCACGATGGCGCTGGCAGGGGCTGCGCGGTCCGCCTTAGGCGTGGGGCCGCCGGCTGTGCCGAGCAGGATCAGACGAGAGCGGGGCGATGTATCCGCACGGACGCGCCATGGTGATAGCGCACCCGCCGCGATGGCGAGCCCGGTGGCCTGCAACAGGCGTCGACGCGAGAAGCGGAGTGTGGAAGGTGGCGACATGACGATGTGGTTAGCCATCGGGAGAGGCCAGTATGTCAGCCTGGCGTCGCACGTTCACTCGTCAACGCGTGGCGCAGGCCGGTGGCCTGCGCCGTATAACGAAGCCGGGATTCAGCGATAACCGTTGATGGTGTCGCGCAGCTCGATGGCGGCCTTTCGCGCCGCCTGGGCGAAATCTTCGCCGTTGCTGGCGTAGAGGATGGCGCGCGAGGAGCTGATCATCAGGCCGGTGCCGTTCGCTGTGCGGCCATGCTTGAGCACGGCCTCCACATCGCCACCCTGTGCGCCGATGCCGGGGACCAGCAACGGCATATCGCCGACGAGGGAGCGCACCTTGCCCAGTTCCTCCGGCCATGTGGCACCGGTCACCAGGGCGCAGTTGCCGTTGGCGTTCCAGTCGCGTGCGATGGTTTCGGCAACGCGCAGGTACAGCGGCAGGCCACCGCAGTCGAGCGCCTGGAAGTCCGCACCACCCGGATTGGACGTGCGGCACAGCAGGATCACGCCCTTGTCGGCGCGCTCCAGAAACGGCTGTGCGGAGTCGCGGCCCATGTAGGGGTTCAATGTCACCGCGTCGGCCTTGAAGCGATCAAATGCCTCGGTGACGTAGTGCTGTGCCGTGCTGCCAATGTCGCCGCGCTTGGCGTCGAGGATGACCGGCACGTTGGGATGCTTGTCGTGGATGTGCGCGATCAGGCGCTCTAGTGCATCTTCCGCACGCAGCGCGGCGAAGTGCGCGATCTGCGGCTTGTAGGTGCAGACGACATCGGCCGTGGCGTCGACGATGTCGCGACAGAATTCGAACACGGCATCTGGCCGGCCCTTGAGGTGCGCGGGGAACTTTGCCGGTTCCGGATCGAGGCCAACGCAGACGAGGGAGTTGTGGTTAGCCCAGGCCTGTTGCAGGGATGGCATGAAGTGCATCGATTTTCTCCAGGGCTTACGCGACGGGGGAAAGGTCCAGCCATCGCTGTAGTGCGGTCACGATTTCTTTGGACTGTCGAGATTCTGCGCGCATCGTGGGCGTCTTGTGTCCCAACAGCACCACCGGATCACCGTGTGGGTAGGTCAGACTGATCGTTTGAATGGACCACAAGGGGCCAACGGACCCACCACGCGGCGCGAACACCTTTACGTCCAGGCCGGCAGGGCGCTTCAGCGGAAATGCCTTGGAGCGATGACGTCCCGACGCGATGTACTCCACGATGGTGACGCTGTCGCTTGTCCTGCACAGACGAATCGTTCGCCGGACGATGCCGTCGAAAAACACGAAAGGCATGAGCAGCGCCAGGGCAAACAACAACGCCGCGCCGGACACCGCGACGCTGGCGCCTGCGCTCAGGTTTACCCCGGCATCATGCCGGTGAACGACCAGCCAAATGAGTGCGATGGGCACCAGCCCACCAATCACCAGGCTGCATAACCACATAAATGCCGCAGCGACATAATTTCTGCCGTCCATAGTCAGCTCCTGCGCGGTGCAGGAGCTGACCCGGTAGCCCAGCAGATGCATCGAAGGATGCTTTACGCGAGCTTCTTGTACTTCACGCGGTGCGGCTTGGCAGCCTCATCGCCGAGACGACGCTTCTTGTCGGCTTCGTACTCGTTGTAGTTGCCGGGGAAGAACTCCACGTGCGAGTCGCCTTCGAACGCGATGATGTGCGTGGCGATGCGGTCGAGGAACCAGCGGTCATGCGAAATGACCACGGCGCAGCCCGGGAACTCGAGCAGCGCGTCTTCCAGTGCACGCAGGGTTTCCACGTCCAGGTCGTTCGACGGTTCGTCGAGCAGCAGCACGTTGCCGCCCTGCAGCAGGGTCTTGGCCATATGCAGGCGACCGCGCTCACCACCAGACAGCTGGCCAACGATCTTCTGCTGGTCGGTGCCCTTGAAGTTGAAGCGGCCGATGTACGCGCGCGACTGGATCTCGAAGTTGCCGATGGTGAGGATGTCCGAACCACCGGAGACTTCCTGCCACACGTTGTTCTTCGGATCGAGCGCATCACGCGACTGGTCGACGTAGGCGAGCTTGACCGTGTGGCCTAGCTTCACTTCGCCCGAGTCCGCCTGCTCCTTGCCCATGATCATCTTCATGAACGTGGATTTACCGGCGCCGTTCGGGCCGATCACGCCGACGATGGCGCCCGGCGGGATCTTGAACGACAGGTCTTCGATCAGCACGCGGTCGCCGAAGGACTTGTTGACGTTCTTGAACTCGATCACTTCCTGGCCCAGGCGCTCGCCCGGCGGAATGAAGATTTCATTGGTTTCGTTGCGGCGCTGGTACTCGACCGAGTTCAGCTCCTCGAAGCGGTTAAGACGCGCCTTGCCCTTGGACTGACGGCCCTTGGCCGCCGAGCGCACCCACTCCAGTTCCTTTTCGATCGCCCTCTGGCGCGACTTTTCCTGCGAGGCTTCCTGCTTGAGGCGGGCGTCCTTCTGCTCCAGCCACTCGGTGTAGTTGCCCTTCCACGGAATACCGCGGCCGCGATCAAGCTCGAGAATCCACTCGGCCGCGTTGTCGAGGAAGTAGCGGTCATGGGTGACGGCCACGACGGTGCCCGGGTAGTTCTGCAGGAACTGCTCCAGCCAATCGACCGACTCGGCGTCCAAGTGGTTGGTCGGTTCGTCGAGCAGCAGCATGTCCGGCTTGGACAGCAGCAGGCGGCACAGTGCCACGCGGCGCTTTTCACCACCGGACAGCGGGCCGATCTTGGCGTCCCACGCCGGCAGGCGCAGCGCGTCAGCGGCCACTTCGAGCTGGCGCTCCAGCGCGTGCGCGTCGTTCACCGCCAGGATGTTTTCCAGCTCCTGCTGTTCCTTGGCGAGCTTGTCGAAGTCCGCGCCTTCTTCACCGTAGGCGGCATAGACCTCTTCCAGACGCTTCTGGGCGTCCAGGATGACGGAGACGCCTTCTTCCACGGCCTCACGCACGGTCTTCTCGGGATCGAGCTCCGGCTCCTGCGCGAGATAGCCAACCTTGATGCCCGGCTGCGGACGGGCTTCACCCTGGAAGTCCTTGTCGACGCCGGCCATGATGCGCAGCACCGTGGACTTACCCGCGCCGTTCACGCCCAGCAGGCCGATCTTGGCGCCGGGGAAGAAGCTCAGCGAGATGTCCTTGATGATGTGGCGCTTCGGGGGAACGATCTTGCTGACCCCGTTCATGGTGTAGATGTACTGCATGGAACCTCCGGCGGCGTGCAGAGCGCCGGCTGAAGGGCAGGCGGTGCGATTCAGAGTGGGTGTAAACCACTCATTATAGCGGCCTTAGAGCCTGTTCACGATCTCCGCGTAGCCCGCGTTGCTCTTGAGTGGCCCCCCAGGCGGGAGTGCGTGGCGCCGGGCCTGCCTGGTGGGCAGGTCAAGCCGCGCTCCCGCCCGGGGGCCACTCAAGAGCAACCCTTCCTCGCTCCTCAGAGCCGGCGCCATCCATGGCGCCTCCCCGCGTGCGGGCCGGGTCTGTTTGCCCACAGGGCGGCGTCATCACTCGGTCGTGTACGGACGTACACTCCTTCGTTCTTCCTTAGTCCTGCGCGCAAACAGCTCCCGGTGCGGGCCACGCGGAGATCGTGAACAGGCTCTTAGGGTCGCTCCGGTGACGTGTGCCCCGGTACGGCGGCCGATCTGCCCGCCTTTCGCCACCCCGTGCCCGGGGAACCGCAGCCGCCACCGGCAGGCTGGTGTTTTCCCGGGAGAAGGCCCTCATGGCAAGGAGCACCGCGCTGGCGCCGCAGGGCTGGTTGCAGGTGGCAGCCACGCTGGATGAAGCGGCGGCGGTATGGGCCGCAGGCCACGGCCGCTGGGCGGTAACCGCGCACGAATTGGTCTGCTTTGGCGTGAAACAGGCGCGCGCCTGCCTGTTTGGTGGATGCATGCTGGCGTTGCTGCTCGCCACCTGGGCCTGGTACCCGGCGGATGTATGGCTGGCCCGTTACGACTTTCTGGTGCTCGCGGCGCTGGCCTTGCAGGTGGTGCTGGTGGCGTCGGGCCTGGAAACACGCGATGAGGCGAAGGTCATCCTGTGTTTCCACGTGGTCGGCACGGCGATGGAAGTGTTCAAGACAGCGATGGGCTCGTGGGTCTACCCCGAGGCTTCGCTATTACGCATCGGTGGCGTGCCGCTGTTTACCGGTTTTATGTATGGCGCGATAGGCAGCTACATCGCGCGGGCCTGGCGGTTGTTCGCGTTTCGCTTTATCCGGCATCCGCCGTTCGTTGCCACGGTATGGCTCGCGGTGGCGACCTACGTGAACTTCTTCACGCATCACTTTCTGCCCGATCTACGTTGGCTCTTGTTCGCTGCGCTGGCGGTGTTGTTCGGGCGAACGTGGATCCTGTTTCGCATTCGGCATGCGTACCGGCGCATGCCGCTGCTGTTGGGATTCGTGCTGGTGGCCTCGTTTATCTGGATAGCGGAGAACCTCGGCACGTTTGCGGCGGCATGGCGCTACCCGACGCAACGTCACGGCTGGGAGTGGGTGCCACTCGGCAAATTGGGCGCGTGGTTGCTGCTGATGGTGATCAGTTACGTGCTGGTATCGGCAGTGGCGCGTCGGCGACGCCGTCCTTAGGGTTTGGCGGTGTCGAACAGCGCGCTGACCGTGCGCGTGTGCAACGATGCGGCATCAAAGCCCTCCGGCAGCATGCCGGCGATTTCCAACATCACCGCGCCGTGCAGCGCGGCCCAGATCTGGTGACCAAGGATGGCCGGATCGGCTGCGACGGTGCCTTCGGCGATCACCACTTCCACGTGGGCCGAAATGGTGCGCCACATGCGTTCGTGGGCTTGGCGATACGCGGGATCGTCCCGCTGGGTTTCCGGGTACTCGAACATCAGCCGGTACGTGGCCGTGTTCTCGCGGGCGAAAGCGATATAGGCATCGCGCACGGCGCGGCTGCGCGTGCGGCCATCGCCGGGGGAATCGAGTGCGCGTTCCAGCGCTTCGGAAAAGCGGTTCAGGCCGCGCGCACGCACGGCCGTAATGATGTCTTCCTTGTTGTCGAAGTAGCGGTAGGGCGTCATGGTGCCCACGCCCAACTCGCCAGCTAGGCGCCGCATGGTGACGGCGCCGGGGCCTTCTTCCACGTATAGCCTTGCGGCCGCCTCGCACAGACGTTCACGGAAGGATTCGGTTTCCTGTTCGCTCAGTGCGCGGGGCACGTCAGTGGTCCTTCACGTCCAGCGTCTTGCGGAAGAAGGTCAGCGCATCGTCGTTGATCTGCTCGTGCACCTTGACGCGGTCCACGCCCGGCGGGTCGATGCACAGCTCGTTGATCTCCTTGGTCAGCACCGGTGCGCACGGGGTAAGAAACACCCAGTGATCGGCCTTCGGCACTTCCTTCACACCGGCCAGGGTGTGGATCAGCGGCTGGATATGGCGCGCGTTGGCTTCGGGTCGCAGCACGTGATCGTTCTGGCCGTAGTACAGGTAGATCGGCGCGCTTACCGTGTCGAAGCTGTGCGTATCGAAGATCAGGCTAAGCGGCGCCATCACAAAGGCGGCCTTGACGCGTGGATCGGCGGTATCGCCGTAGCGATTCAACTGGCTTTGCCTCTGCTGCATCAGCTGGCGCAGGGTCAGGCCGGATTTCGTCGCCTCGGTCTGGAACTCGGCCAGTTTGCCGCAGACGTTGTCGTCTTTCGGGTAGCGGGCGCAGAAGTCCACGAAGCGGGTGAAGTCAGGTTTGGCACCGACGACCATCAGGCTGGTGTAACCGCCGGCGGAGAAACCCGCCACGCCGATGCGCGCCGGATCGATCAGGGTTTTCCAGCGCGGATCGGCCAGCAGAGTGGAGATGGTCGACTTCACTTGTACCGGTCGGCCAGCCAGCACTTCGATATGGCCGACGCCGCTGGTGTCTTCGAAGTCATCCTTTGGATGGTTGAGCGTGGCCACGATAAAGCCGTGGCTGGCCAGGAAGGTCGCCAGATCATGGTGGCCCAGGCGCGAACCGCCGTTGCCATGCGAAATCACTACCAGCGGCTTGGCACCCGGAATGGCAGGCGCATCCGGGATGGCGGCGACGTTGTACGGGCCCATGGCCGTGGTGCCGTGCATGGGCTGTGGTGAGGGGTAGAACACGTACCCATCGGTGAGTTTGCCACTGACCGGGTCATTGATCTGGATAGGGGCGATGCCCACACCCGTGACACTGGAGGCCAGGGCGGCCAGTGGCAGAAACAGGGTGAGGATCAGGGCAAACCGATAGAGCGCGAACAAGGACAACGGGCGCGCCTTGGCGCGCGGCGGCATGGTGGGCATGGCGAAAGTCCGGTGGCTTAGGTTGCGTGCAACGTACGGTACATTGTACGAAATGAGGCCGCAAGTACGCCCGAGGTGGCCGCAATAGCACATGACGGCTACAATTTCGCGTTCTAACCCTGCAACCACCCCAACGAGGTCAGGATGTTCCCGAAGCACGAGACGATCGCCGGTTACGACAATGAACTGGCACAGGCTATGGCCGACGAAGCCCGCCGTCAGGAGGATCACGTCGAGCTGATCGCTTCGGAGAACTACGCCAGCCCCCGCGTGATGGAAGCCCAGGGCAGCGTGCTCACCAACAAGTACGCCGAAGGTTATCCGGGCAAGCGCTATTACGGTGGCTGCGAATTTGTGGACGTGGCCGAGAAGCTTGCCATCGACCGCCTCAAGCAGCTGTTCGGCGCTACCTATGCCAATGTCCAGCCGCATTCGGGTTCGCAGGCTAACCAGGCCGTGTACCTGGCGCTGCTCAACCCGGGCGACACCATCCTCGGCATGAGCCTGGCCCACGGCGGCCACCTTACCCACGGCGCCAAGGTCAACGTCTCCGGCAAGTTGTTCAACGCCGTGCAGTACGGTGTGAACGAGCAGGGGCTGGTGGACTACGACGAAGTCGAGCGTCTCGCCGTCGAGCACAAGCCGAAGATGATCGTCGCCGGCTTCAGCGCCTACTCGCAGGTGATGGACTGGGCGCGTTTCCGCGCCATCGCCGACAAGGTCGGCGCCTACTTGTTCGTGGATATGGCGCACGTCGCCGGCCTGATCGCCGCAGGCGTGTACCCGAACCCGGTGCCGCATGCGCACGTTGTCACCTCCACCACACACAAGACCCTGCGCGGCCCGCGCGGCGGTTTCATCGTGGCGAAGGACGCCGGCGAAGAGATCGAGAAGAAGCTGCAGTCCATCGTGTTCCCCGGTATCCAGGGTGGCCCGCTGATGCACGTCATCGCCGCCAAGGCCGTGGCCTTCAAGGAAGCGCTGGAGCCGGAGTTCAAGACCTACCAGGCACAGGTGGTCAAGAATGCTAAGGCCATGGCCAAGACCTTCATCGAGCGCGGCTACAAGATCGTCTCCGGTGGCACCGAAAACCATTTAATGCTGGTCGACCTGATCGGTCGCGACGTGACCGGCAAGGAAGCGGAAGAGGCGCTGGGCAAGGCGCACATCACCGTCAACAAGAACGCCGTGCCGAACGACCCCCGCAAGCCGTTCGTTACCTCGGGTCTGCGCGTGGGTACGCCAGCCGTCACCACCCGCGGCTACAAGGAAGCGGATGTGGTCGAACTGACCGGTTGGATCTGCGACGTGCTGGATGCGCCGAACGATGACGCTGTCATCGCCAAGGTGCGTGAGAAGGTCACGGCGCAGTGCCATACGTTCCCGGTGTACGGCTGAGGCCGGGAAACAAGCGAAGGGGTTGAGAAGTGAATAAAGGCGTTCTTTCCGTACTCTCACTTCTCATGCCGCGTCGCTAGGCCATGCATTGCCCTTTCTGCCAGCACGAAGACACCCGCGTGATCGACTCACGCCTGACCGAGGACGGCGCCACCGTGCGCCGTCGTCGTGAGTGTCCGAAATGCAATGAGCGCTTCAATACCTTCGAAACCGCTGAACTCAAGCTGCCGACCATCGTAAAGAGTGGTGAGCGGCGCGAGTCGTTCGATGAGCACAAGCTGCGCGTGAGCTTTGAGCGTGCGTTGCAGAAGCGGCCCGTACCGACGCATTCCGTGGACTCCGCTGTGCGCGAGATCATCAATGACCTGCGTCGTTGCGGTGAGCGCGAGGTGCCATCGCGGCAGCTCGGTGAGTTGGTGATGCGCGAGCTGAAGAAGCTCGATCAGGTGGCGTATGTGCGCTTCGCTTCTGTGTATCGGAAGTTTGAGGATGTGCAGGCGTTTCGCGAGGAGATTGAGAAGCTGGAGCGCGATTTGCCTGAGTTGGAGGCGCTGCAGTTGTCGTTGTTGGGTGAGAGTGTGGCGCGGCGCAAGAAGTCCTGAGTTCGCGTTTTTTTCTCTCGCCCTTTTGGGGGCAGTTTTGCGAAGCCGTTCCGGTAGGGGCGGCTTTTTTGTTGGTGGTTGGTTTGGGTCGATGCTCGCGGAGCTTGGCTCTTTCTTTCTCCCTCTCCCCTGCGGGGAGAGGGTTGGGGTGAGGGGTGGGTGCTCGCCGCATTGCTCCAACTGAGCCGTCATCTCGGCGCACCCCACAAAAAGGGGGCAACGGCTGGGGTCTAGTTTCTGTATCGCTTGGTTGTCGCGTTGCGGCGACCTGGCTCGCCTGCGGCGGGCTTCCGAACTGCTACCGCAGTCCGGGTCACTTTCTCTTGCTTGCCCAAGAGAAAGTAACCAAAGAGAAGGGCACCCCCACTTGGCGCTGGCCGGTGAAGCCGGCCAGTTCGTGAGGGGC